>JAPUGL010000019.1 GCA_027292775.1 Gammaproteobacteria bacterium
TCGGTCCATCCATCGTTATCATCGAACTCGGTGGAAATGACGGTCTGCGGGGGCTGCCGCTGGACATAACGCGGAGCAATCTCGTCAACATGGTCGAAGCCTGCCAGGAAACCGGTGCGATCGTCGTGCTCGCCGGGATCAGGATTCCGCCCAATTACGGCCAGGCCTATGTCGAAAATTTCCATGCGATTTACGGGGAGCTGGCGGACCAGTACGAGCTACTGCTGATTCCATTTATCCTGGAGAACATAGCACTCGATCCGGAGTTGATGTTGGCGGATGGTATCAACCCTAATTCGGCAGGACAGGAAGTGTTGCTTAACAATGTCTGGCCAGTCCTGTTGCCGGCGCTGGGGGAGATCCCTTGAAGAAGTTTCGGGTCGGAAATGCCGTTATCGCTGCCGCCTTCTTTTGCCTGCTATCGGCAGCGAGCGCGGATGAAACGAGCGAAGCATTGTTCATCGAAGCCAGTGAGACCAGTAGGCTGAACTTCGCCCATTTCAATGGTATGTCCGGTGAATTGTATTTGCCGGAAATCATGGGCGCCGGCGTGGCCTTTTTCGATTTCGATCGCGATGGCGATCTGGATATTTATTTGTTGCAGGGGCATATGATTGGCCCGGGCAAGACTCTGAGCGACGCGATGATGCCGCCGAAAAAGGGTACTGTCTTGATGGACCGCCTGTTCAGGAACGATTCGTCCCCGCGTAAATCCAGATTGCGCTTTACTGACGTCACCGATAAAAGCGGGATCAGGGGTGGCGGTTATGGCATGGGCGTCGCGGCGGGAGATATAAACAATGATGGCTGGACCGATTTGTATATCAGCAATTTTGGTCACAACCAGCTATGGCTGAATAACGGCGACGGCACCTTTAAAGACATCACCGACAAAGCGGGTGTGGATGACCCGCGCTGGAGCGTCAGCGCCGCATTTGCCGATATCAACCAGGACGGCTGGCTCGATCTGTATGTCGGCAATTACGTGGCCTACGACATGGAAAATCCAAAACCCTGCCGCTCCGCAACCACCGCCCGCGACTATTGCGGCCCGCAAGCATTTGAGCCAATCCCCGATCGTCTGTTTCTCAATCGTGGCAACGGCAGCTTCGCCGATATCAGTCAAACATCAGGTATCACCGAAGTCTTCGGTGGCGCGTTGGGCGTAATCGCAGCCGACTTCGACGGCGATCACTGGCCGGATATCTATGTTGCCAACGACGGCATGGCCAACCAGTTGTGGATAAACCAAAAGGATGGGACATTCGAAGATACGGCACCACTGGCCGGTGTCTCGGTCAATCGCTATGGCATGCCGGAGGCAAGCATGGGTGTGGATGCCGCCGATTTCGACGGCGACGGTGACGAGGATCTGTTCATGACCCATCTGGTTCGCGAAACAAACACCCTGTATGTCAATGACGGGACGGGCTGGTTCGACGACAAAACAGCGGAGGTAGGCCTGGGCGTCGCGAGCGTGCCGTACTCAAGTTTTGGCACGGCCTGGCTGGATATCGACAACGATGGCTGGCTGGACTTACTCAGTGTCAACGGCGCGGTCACCCTGTTCGAGTCTCACGAACCCACCGACAATATTTTCCCGCTCGATCGGCGCAACCAGCTTTTCGCAAACGATCATGGCAAAGCGTTCATCGAAATCAGCGACCTGGCCGGTGACGCATTCAAACTATCGGAAGTCAGCCGCGGCGCGGCGATCGGCGATATCGACAACGATGGAGATATTGATATTGTCATCAGCAATAACAACGGTCCTGCGCGGTTGCTCGTAAATCAGGTCGGCAACAAGAATGCCTGGCTCGGTGTCGGCGTACTCGACGCCGCCGGAAAATATCATGTCATCTCCAGCAAGGTCGCGCTGATTCGTGAAAACGAAGAACCGCTGTGGCGTCGCGTACATACCGATGGCAGCTATGGTTCGGCAAGCGATCCAAGAATTCTGTTTGGGCTTGGCGGTAGTCGGGGACCACAAACCGTAGAAGTTACCTGGCCAGGCGGCGAGCGTGAGCGATGGAGCGGGTTGGTGACCAACCGTTATCACAAATTGCGGCGTGGCAGCGGAATACGGATCAGCGAATGAACGGACCGATACAGTCTCGCGACCTGTTACTGATCCGGATCGTGCCGGTTTTGGTCCTTGCCTGCTGGCCGGTTTTTTTGCCGGCACAGGCGGAGACGGTCTCGCAACTGCTGCCGGTGCCCGAACCGGATCTCCAGCAATTGCAACCTGCGACTCAGGCCAAACTTAGGCACGCTCAGGACTATTTTCACGACCAAAAGTCCTCGCTGGATGAAAAATCGCTGGGCCGGGCCTACGGAAAACTGGGCATGGTCTACCAGGCGCTGCAATTACAGGCCGCGGCGAAAGCCGCTTACAGCAACGCCATCATGCTGGACCCGGACGCCGCCCAGTGGCCTTTCTATCTCGCCATATATAACGAGGAAGTCGGTGATTTAGCCGAATCCGCCAGGCTGTATTCGGATAGTTTGAAAATAGCGCCGCAAATGGCCGGCACCTGGCTGCGGCTCGCAGAAGTGTTGCTGGAGGTCGGTGATCTGGTAAACGCAGAAAATGCATACCGCCGCACGCTCTCCCTGGAACGCGGACAGGTCGCGGCTATTGCGGGACTGGGTACCATCGCGTTGCGCAGGGATCAATACCGGAATGCGATCAACGCTTTCGAGGCCGCCTTGCGCATTCAGCCTGAGGCCACACAGTTACATTATCGACTGGCAATGGCCTATCGCAACCTGGGTGACCGCGGCAAAGCCACGTTGCATTTGGGAAAAAGCGGCAAACGGATTCCGTCCAGTTTTCACCCGTGGATCGAGTTGATGAAGGCGCGCGAAAAGGGAGCTGCTTATTACGTTCGCGTCGGTAGAAACGCAGCCGCCAGCGGAGACTATCGAAGGGCTATGGCGGTCTATGGCCTGGCCCTGGAAATCGATCCGGAAAACCTCGCGGCCTTGTATAATCTTGCAGCGACCTCACTACTCATGGGACACCGGCAACGCGCCAGCGCTTATCTGGATCAAGCGCTGGCGCTGGCGCCAGATGATCGGCGCTTTCTCGATTTGGCAGAGCGCATACGGCAAGCGCCGGATATCGAGGAAGACCCCACACTTTAGTAACACACGAATCGAAAACACATGAAAAACCTCTGCCTTTCATTATTAATTCTGCTGATTCCAGCGATTGCCATAGCGAACTACCCGGTAACTATCACCACTTGCCTGGACAACATGTCGGTTGCGCTCGACATTAGAGTAATGAACAACCAGACCTTTGTGCGCCTGGAAAACTACGAAAGCACGGAGATTTATTGTGAGACGAAGTTCAAGGCTGGCTCGGACCGGCGTACACGCAAAACGACGATTCAATCGGACAAGGATGGAGTGATGATTTATTCGCCGCGTCGTACGGTCACTCGCATGTACGTCACGGTTTATTGCAGCGATGAAAAAGAAAGCATGGCGGATAAGACGCTGCTCGAATATTCCTGCTGGAAATCGACCAAGGACTGAACGCCGCTCAGGCGCCGGCCGGACCCAGCCATTTCTCCAGTACCGGCTGCTCCCAGTCGCTGATCGCGTTGCACAAGAGCGTCAACGCCGTCTTCTCGGTTTCGCTCAGATGAGGATTCCATGTTTCGAGTATCAGTACGGCGCGTAGACTGTCGCTGCGATTCCATGCCTCGTGTTCGAAGCTGTCATCGAAAATAATGCACTGCCCTTCGCTCCATCCACGGGTCTCCGGGCCACAACGCAAGGAGCAATCGTCGGGCACGATCAGCGCAAGGTGAACCGCCAGTTTGGTGTTGGCGACGCCATAGTGCGGCCTGATGTGCGCCCCGGGCTTCAAAACCGAGAAAAATACTTCGGGCGCATTCCCCTTGCATATTGGCATTTGCATGCGGTCTACGGCGGCGACGGTTTCCGGACAACGCCGGCAGTGCTCTTCCTGCGGTTCACCATCCTTGTACAGATGGTATGAATTCCAGTCCGTTTTCCCGGCCAGATTTTGCATCGCCGCCGGCACACGCGGTCCGTCGTTCACATAAGGAGAAAATTTCACATCACTGTCGGCGAGCAGGGCCAGCAGTTCCTCCCGGATGGATATCGCCACTTTTTCCAACTCGCCGATGCCATCGATTTCGTCGCGCTCGAACCAGGGCTGCGGAGGAATACCCGGCACATATACAGCTTCGGGTCTTTGCATGTCGTCGGCAAAAACCGGTTTTTTGCGGCCATGCTGGATATCGATGCAGCCACGAATTCTTTGCAGAGCCTCCTTGCCGGCCGTGGCTTCCTGGTCGGAAAGAATTTGCAGATGCAGTCGGACAAAATGCCGCCGGAGCACCGTCAGCGCCTGGCGAACCGACTTCGCCATTTGCGCCGGGGCGTTGGCCGTGGAAGGCAGTTTCTCGAGTTCGGGATTAAGTGAAAAACACAGGTGAAAATGTTCGGCTGCCATCAATGACTGGCCTTGCTGCGATAACAATGCACCAAGCCACAAGTGAGCGATCGCCTGTCGTGGCTGCTTCGTCAACGCCGCCTGAAGAAACTCGGTCGCCGCATCCTGCCGGCCGGCGGCCAGCAGATCTTGCGCTTCACGCAGGGTGTTGTTTTGATGGGCGTCTGGCGTTGCGGCCGTCATGTTGCCTGCCGTGCTTACGATCAAGACCAGGATGGTCCATTGTACACGGCTGCAACATCGTCAATGCAGGGAATAGATCAGCTCTATATTCTTTTGCTGCCGCTGCAAACTCAGGTTGACGAGGCCCTGTTCAGGTACCGAGCGCAACGCTTCCATGAAAACACTATCCGCGACGGCTACATGATTGACCGAGGTTATCAAGTCACCGGTTTGCAAGCCTAACGCTTCGACTTCGCTGCCCGCGCGAACCGACACGACACGCCAACCGCGCAGCGTACCCGTTTCATCGACTTCGGGCGCAAGATCAAACTGATTGACCAACTCCTGCCGATCGTTGATCAGGCGCTCCAGAACAACCTTTTGAATGGAAAGGTAGGTGGCTTCACCTGACACCTTGTCTGCCCCACCCTGCTTCGGCAATGCGCGGATGCGCAGTTCGCGAAACCCGTCCGGACACTTCAGCCGCACAACGGTTGCGCTAACTTCGCCGACCCTGCACTCTCCCAGCATCTCGCCTGTACTGACCAGCCATTGTCTGCCGCCATCTTCGACGATGGCAAGAAAAGTCCCGTCGTTTTCCAGCGTGCCGGCCAGCCTTTGTTCTTCTGCGGCGCTGGTCGCCGGAAGCATCCCCAAGCCTACCATCGCAAGCATCGTCAGCATGGAACAGGATTTCAAGTAGCCAGCCATCATGCCGGGAAGAAATCGATGGGTTTGGTCGCGGTAAACGGCGCGACGTCTTTGGGATCGAAACGGAACATCTTTACGCGCGTGACCAGCTTGCGTTCAAGTTCGGCATCACCCAGCTCGCTGGAGACCACTTCGCAGAACGTCACCTGCCCTTGGGGGCTGATCGTCAACCGAAGCACAAGTTTGCCCTGGAGAGCTGGGTCTTTGCGCAGCGCCCGGTTGTACAACGCGAAAATCGCTCCCTTGTTGCGGTCAAATACCATTTCTATTTCTTCCAGGCTGCGGCCGGCAGAACCGCCACGGTCAGACCCGTTTCCAGACCCGCCGCCACCGCCGGCGCCCAGCGTCGAGACGACAGTGGTGGTATCCCGGCCGGCCAGGCCGCCACCGCCGGTATCGCGCGAAAATCCGGAGGTGCTGATGCCGTCACTGCCACCGGCTACCTTGGAAGTAATCACGGCGCGCTCGGTCCGTTTGGCGATGCCGCTGCCCCGGCTGAGCTTGCTTTTGCTAACCACGCTGGCAACGGCCTCGTTGCTGCGCAAATTGGCGAGCGCCTCAGCAAACGGCAACAGCCCTGCTTTGCTCGCTCTTTCGCGAACTTTTCTGGTTCGGTCCGGAATGACCTGCGGTGCCGCCTCGATCGGCTTCGGCTGTTCCCTCACCATCTGCTCGGTGACCGGCTCCCGTTCGTTTCTAACCACCGGAGGAGGCGGTGGCGGCGGCAACACTTTTCTTTCCAGCATCAGCTTGGCAAACCGTTGCGGAATCTCGGGAATTTCGTCCGCGCTTTTTTCCGGCAATGGCAACCAAGGGATGACCAGCGACAGCAGGAGCAAGAGCGCCAGGGTGTTTCGCAATGTACGGCGGAAACGGGCTTCCTGCCTCTCATCCGGCGTCCATTGCAAGTCATAGATTCGGTAATAGGCTTCCAAAATCATTCTCCTGGCTAACTTGCCGCGGGTTCGGCTGTGGGCGTTACAGGAGCCCGTTGCATGACCGCCAGCGAAATCCGGCCGTAGTCCGACTGCGTACAGGTCGCCATGACTTTTTTGAGCAGACTGTAAGGAATTTCCTTGTCACCCATGATGGTGACTTCCCGTTTCTCGATGTCTGCAGCAAGGTCCTGGCTGATGAAGCGCTTGTTCTGATTGCTCAACGCGGCCTGTAATGCCGGAATAATGATTCCGTCGGTATTCATGGCCTGTTCGATCGTCGCCACGGGCGTCCCCTGGACCAGGATGGCATGCTCGGTGATCAGCACGATCACGGTCTCGCGGGGTTTCTGCTCGGAGATGGATTCGGGCATCTGTATGTCTTTCGTATTGGGCAACACCTGGACGTCTGAGGAATTGACCAGCAGAAAAAACACCAAGATCGTGAAAATATCCATCAGCGACACCAGTTGCAGCGCTGTCGTGCGGTTGCGCGCGTGGTGCCTGCGCATTCGTTTGGCTCTGTTCGAATGTTTCATCTCGGACTCCTTGATTAACCCGCCGCCGGCGGCGCATCACCGATGGAAATATCCGGGAACAACTCGGCATGGACGATTTTTTCTTCCTGAAGCTGCTGTACGACCCGAACCGTATCCATGACCTGGACTAGTGAGTCGTACGAAACATCGGGTTCAAGCAACAAGGTTGCGTCCAGCTTGTCCGGATAGCGGTTTTTGACCTGCTGCAAATAGTCGCCTAATGCTTCCAGGTCATACTCGCCGTCTTTGTTGGCAAACACCGCAGCGCGTCCACTGGTGCGATCGCCAACTTCTATCCGGCTGCCGCGAACGATAATCTCCAGTTCCAGCGACACCTGTTTGTCGGGTGGCGCACTGTTTTCCCCGGGCAAGTTGAGTTCCAGCACGGCCATCCGGGAAAACACCGCGGTTATCAGCAGGAACGGGACCAGCACCACCATCAGGTTCATGAAGGCGGTGATGTTGAGTTCGGCAGTTTCCTGCTGACGGTTCCTGCGGCTGCGGCGATTCATAACGCGGGCTCTTCGGCCGGCCGTTCAGACACCGTGTTCAGGAACTTGACTGTCGCCATTTCCAGGCTGTCGACCAACTCGGTGGTCTTGGTCTGTAGTACGGCATGGACGAGCAGCAGCGGTATCGCTACCATCAGGCCGAGCGCGGTGGTGTTCATCGCGACCGAAATACTGGCCGACAGCAGATCGGCCTTTTCAGCCGGATTGGCGGCGGCCACAGCGGTAAAGGCGCTGATCAAGCCAATGATGGTGCCAAGCAACCCGAGCAGCGTCGCCAGGTTAGCGAAGGTCGCAAGGTAATGCGTGCGTTTTTCCAGTCTCGGCATTTCTTCCATCAGGCTTTCTTCCATCGCTTTTTCGATATCGTCCCGCCGACGGGCGTTCTTGATCCGCCCCAGCCCGTAAGCCAGGATGTTGCTGACCGCCGTCTTGGATTTTTGGCAAATCGTGTAGGCCTGTTGATATTTGCCCTTGCTGAGCAATGGCTGCAACTGGTTCCAGACCCGGCGATTTGTCGATCGCGATCGGGTCAGATAAACCCAGCGTTCGACGGAAATCGCCGCACCCAGAGCCAATACCAGAACGATCGGGTACATGAAGAGCCCGCCCTCCTGGAAAAAACCAACAATATTTCTGTAAACGTCCATTTTTCTATCTCCTCGTTGTGATCACCAAAGAAACAGGCGAATCGATCCTATTCATCGCCTGCTTCACTCTGATTCAATGCATGGAAGTAACGAAGCTGCCGCCGGAATTCCCCACGGTCGACCGGTTGCAGAACATCGTCGAGTAAACTGTTCACCGGTATGCCTGTCAGGTCACCGGGATTGGCTTTTTTCCACGGCACGATATACAGCACGCGCGGTAACTCCGCGTTACCCGTTACCGTTGTGGTCGTCAGCGTGCCGCTCTCAATACTTTGATTGTTGGCGCTGGTATCGACCGCCGGGTTGATGTCGTCCCTATCCTGTTCGGTCCCCTCCTCTCCAGCAATATCCGGACCCTCGTAGGCCGGCAGTTCCTCCGCCGCCGGCGTCTCCTGGGACCACGCCAGCCCCGCCGGCAATCCGGCAAGCATCAACAATCCGAATGCGATTCTCAGACTGGTCATGGCGACACCTGTGCGGTTTTTCTGGCGACACGGCGTTCCAACTCAATAATCCAGCGGCGAACCTGCTGGTCTTCACCGCCGTCCAGTTCCTGGTAGCGTTGGAAGTACGCGAGGGCCTGTTCGGGCTGCTGCAAGTACAGATCGGCGAGCACTCCGCGGTTCAGATAAGCCAGACCGTATTCGGGATCGAACCGGATAGCCTTTGCATAGGCCTGGTCTGCCTTTTCGAAGCGGCCGTCCTTGCGTAGAAGAATACCGAGATGGCTGTAGGCGACGGCGCTGCGCGGGTCCAGTTTCAGCGCACGACGCACTGCCGTCTCGGCCTGCCCATGACGCCCGGTTTGCGAGTAAACGATCGACAAATTGATCCACGGCCCGGCAGCTCGGCGGTAGCGTTTCGTCAACCGCAACAGGATTTCTTCGGCCGCTTCGAGGTGCCCACTTTCCATCATGGCCAGCGCCTCTTCGTATGCGGCGGGATTTTTGCCCTTTCCGTTTTTCGAAAACAACCCGGCCGGTATCGTCGAACAGGCGGTGAGCATGATCGACAGAAGCAAACTGAGCAGTACGCCCCTACATTGTGTTGACATAGTCTTCACTGATTTCCACCTTCGCGTATCGTGCCGGCATGAGTATCGCCAGCTCCACGAAACTGGCCTGTACCCATTCGTTGTATAGGCCTTCAGCTGCCCGCGCCGTGTTGGCCTGGTGAATTTCGATTGCCTGTTCTTCGAACGGGTATGCCTGCTCCTCCAGCAGGATTTCGTACTGATCCAGCTCTTCCGCGCTCAGCTCGTTTGGCCGTTCCGAACCCATCAGATCCCGGCTGAGTTGGTGATAGATTTCCGCAATATGAAAGGTCGCCTCCGTGGTCACTTCGGCGATCCCGTAATCAGCGGCCGCGGCATAGGCATCCAGCGCCTGCCCCATGGATTTCGTTTTCATCGCAAGGCTGTCTTTTAACGGCACCTTCAATTTGATGGCATTGAATGACGCCAGTTTTGGCCGCGCCAGATCGAGTGACGCCTTCGCGGCGACTGTCCGGCTGTAGTCACTGCGGGATTCTCCAGCTGTGGCGTCGGCGCTGACAATCGCTCGCAACCAAGAAACCCTTGCCTTTTCGTCATCCCATTCAGCGTAATACGCAACGAGTTTTTCACGTAGCTGCATCGAATCATCGATCGGCAACGGGTACCGTTTGATGTATAGCCGCCAGACCTCAGCCGCGTCATCTGCGACCGCCTCATTCTCCAATAGCTCGGCCGTATGCCACAACGCCTCGCGCCGGATATCGGCGGGCTCGGACTTATCGTCTGCTATACGCCGGTATTCGGTCGCCGCCGCCAGCGCCCGACCCGATTTTTCGTAAGTTTGCGCCAGGCTACGCCCGATATCGGTGACGGAATCGTGATCGGGATACTTCTGACGAAATTCCTCCAGCGCGGGTGCGGCTCGGTGCCAGTCTTCCATCGCCAGTAATACGGCGGCTGCATCGTAATCGGCGGTCATCACGATTTTCGATCCGGGCGCCATCTCGCCGACACGTGCAAAGTGCATGACAGCGATTTCCAGGTCGCCGCTATCGCGCGCGATTTCACCCTGCTTGTAAATGGAAGACGCAATTCGCTCGTCCAAATCAGGCAGTCCCGGGTGATTGGCCGCGGTCAGATCGCGGACGTTGAGATAGGAGACTTCGGACGCCGGATAATTGTCGAGGTCAAAATTGCTGTGTCCATCCACGGTCCAGGCGACTCGTAACAATTCGTCCGGCGCATTTGGATTACCCAGTACCGGCTGTGCCGCTGCCAGCGCACCCTGCAATTCGCCAAGTTCGTACAGGGCTTCGGCCGCCTGTGTCTGCACGGGAAGGCTTTCCGGATGTTCCGGGAAACGCCCGGCGAACCGTAGTGCGGAGTCAATGCCTTGCAGATGCCAGTCGGCGCGTGCCTCGCCTTGGAGAGACGGCTCATGGGCCTGGTATGCCAGGACCGCTGCGTAAGCGGCTTCCGCCGCGTGCGGCGACAAGGGATAGAAATATGCGGCACGTTCGTATTCGACCGCCGATTCTGCGTAGTAACCAGATTCGAACAGGATTTCGGCCAGCAGGAAATTGGCTTCGGCAGTGGCAGGATCTTCCGGGAAAGCCCGGATCAGGCGGCGATAATAATCCGCGGCGAGGTCATAGGATTCGGGCTCCTCGGATTGCTGTGAAACAGCGTGGTAATGGGTTGCGAGATCATCGAGGTGCTCCTGTAAGAGAACGGTCACTTCGATTCGGGACTGCCACTCGTGTCGAGTCCAATAGGCGCTATCCACATCATACTCGTCAACAAACTCCTGTTTGGCCAGCAAGACCAGGGATGGGAAGTCGCCCTCTTCGTAAGTATCGACTACCCGCGTTCGCATCAATGGCGCCAACTCATGCATCGGCCGGGTTACGGCAAAGGAACGATAGCTTTCGGCCGCGTCCTGGTAACGCTCCTTGTCGAGGTACAAGTTGCCAAGACCTTCGTAAAGCAGGTAGGCATAAACTGGCGGCGTATCGCCCGCCATCCTGCGATCCAGTGTCGCGGGACCTTCGAGATAGGAAATGCTGACGCTGCTGACCCGAAACGTGTCATCGATCAGCTCGCGCTCGGGGCGGGTCATGAACTCGGTCGATACCAGCTCACCCTGCTGGTCCACCAGGCGACGGTCGAGTAACTGAAAAAAAGAATCCAGCCCGCTTTCGTACTCGCCTTGCTTGAACATCGACCAGCCAAGTTTGTATAGCGATTGCTCGTAATAACGGGACTCGTCGCCACCGGCGACCACACCGGAGTAGGCCTGTTGCGCCGGGTAATACTGTTTAGCGACAAAAAGTATCTCGCCGCGCCTGAACTGCGCCTCAATCGCCCTTGGCGAATCGGCGTACCGGCTGACCAGTTGGTCAAGCGTTTTCAACGCCTTTTCCGTCTGGTTGGTGTTTTCATATGCCCGCGCAAGCTGATAGAGGATACGGTCGTTGTCCGGGTTTGCGGGATTCTGCTGCAACAGGGATTCATAAAGATGAACCGCATCGCGGTACTCGCTGCCCTGCAGCATCGCCAGGTCACCCTCGATCATTTTCTCTTCCCCGGCCTCGAGCTGCAGGTCGGCCAGCCTGCGCATGGCTTCGGCTCGCAACTTCGGGTTGTCGGGATACAAACGCAGAAATTCGCGATAACTTTGGATCGCATTCTGCCCGCTGGTGCCGGGGTCGTCTTTTTCAACCAACACCGGTGTCTGCCGGTCCAGGCTGTCGATTGTTGCCACGTCCGCATCGTCCGACTTATCGCCAAACGGCCATAACGACAAACCGGCGATCATCACCCAGGCAGCCGCACTCATGGCGAAAGCCTCTGCGTCGTCGCGCGGTCATAAATAGTCGCCAGAGCGAATCGTGCCTGTACGCGATAGGTATGCAGACGTTCTTTCTGCGCCTCCAGCTCTTCGATCGCGAGGGACTGTACATACTCGCGCTGGTTTTCAGCGAGTATCGCGCTGCGTTCGATCATCGCCTCCACTCGGGGCCGCAACGCGATTATCGTTTGCCGGTAATTGACGAACCTGGCTGGCATTTCCGTTCGCGCCTGCGAAACTTTAGCGCTGCGCTGCCGCGCCTCCTGCAAGGCGACATCAAGGTCGTTAAGCGTTTTCTTCTGGCGCCACATCCTCTCCTTGTATAATGCCTCCAGCCGCCAGTTCAGCACGCCGGCCAGCAGACGCTGATGGTCCCGCAGTTCGTCGATTTCCGGGCTATAAGGCAGTGAATTGAGTTTTCTCGCGACCCGTCGCAGCCGGTCGTACTGGCTCTGCTCTTTGACGCTGGCTAACGCCAGGTAATCGCTGTCCTCATCAATTTTGGAAACTCTCACCGCGTAATCCAGCCGTTGCCTGTCAAGCTGGTCGAGATCGACATCGTCTAGCGCGCTAATCACAGCCGGTTCACGCTGGGCAAAGGCAAGCTCCCGCGTATCCAGCATGCCGTCAAATGCATCCAGACTCTGTAACCATTGCTGCAGGTTGTTTTGCAGGAAACGTAAATCGCGGTAATTCCTCAGTCCCTCCTGAAAACGATGGCTGGCAACCAGTAAATACAGGTGGTGGCTGTCCTCGTTGTCCGGAATGGTTTTCAGCCGCCAGCTCCAGCCCGGGTCAGTCAGCCTGTCGTCTTGCAGAAGCTGGTTAAGGTAATCGCCTGTACGCATGCGCACTATCGCCTGGTCCAGGCGATCGGTTTCCCGGATGTAGGTCTGGATCGCGTTAATGTAGGCGTCGGCTGCGCGCCCGTTTGCCTGTAACTGTCCCAGCGCATAGGGAACTGCCAGCAACGATTCCAGCACGGCCGGGTCGAGCAAATCATGATTTTGCAATGCGCCCCAGGGGACCAGCGCTCGCTGATAATCCTCCGCCAGGCTGTCTGCCCAGCCGGCGCCCAACAACGCCTTGCTGGAAAACGGCCCTGACAGTCGGACCCTGCCGAGCACTTTCCGAGCGGCGTCGGCTTGTTGATCCTGGATCAGCGCAAAGCCCAGCGCGAGATTGGCGCGATCCCTGAGGCCGAGCATTTCCAATTCGGTCGTGCGAATCTTCCCGATTTTGTCGAGCTGGCGGGTTGCCTCGCTCAGCCTGTCCTGGCGCACCAGCGCAACGCCCAGGTTGTAACGTGCGAATCTAGCCAGTTCGCCATCGCTCTGCCATTCATCCAGCAGGCGGGAAGCGGCATTGAAATCGCCACGCGCCATCATGACCTGGGACCTGAGCATCATGTGACGCTCCTGCATGGGCTCAGGCAGGGGCGCGAGTATATGTGACAACGCCATCTCGGCACGGTCGTAGTAGCTGCGTTGGAACCAGACCCTGGCAAGGAAATACCAGGCTCTGTCCCTGACCGGCTGCGGCGCCTTGCGATCGAGCAGCTGACTAAAAATATTGCCGGCTTCGCGATGCAGTCCATAGGAAAGCATCATGCCGCCACGCAACAGCTCGGCGTCATCGTCATGATCGTCCAGGTCGCCGCGATGCTGCGCCACCATCAGCCGGGTCAGAGCCGGGAAGTAATCGTCCTGGTAGAAATAAAACAACACTTCGCCAAACGGCAGATCCCGGACCTGGCCGATAGCCAGTGAGTCCTCGGCCGCACGCAGCTGCCCGGCGCCGACGAGACACAAGGAAAATACGAACAACAATTTGTAAACGCGGCCCTTCATCTACTCCCATTCCCTGACCAAGAATTCCGGCTGCAGTTTGTTTTGCCGGTCGCTGATTTTAAGCTCGACGAACTTTGCGCCCACGCCTTTTTCAAACGCTACACTGGTCGCCCGGCGGTACTCTCGATCGTGCGTGCCCTCGCCAGTAAAAATGGCGATCAGCTCGTGCTCGCCTGAGCGCAAATTGCCCAGGTAAATGCGGTGCACGCCACCGTGCAAAAGCGCCTTTGATTCACGTTCGGTATAGAGGTAGTTGGAGACTTCCTTGTCGTCCAACTTGATCTGCACGGAGTCGAGACTGAAAAAGGTGCCGACATCCATGGATACGAATACCGCGAGTTGGGTGTTCGCCGGAAAAAGCAATTCTTCTTCGAGAATAAACAAATCGCGGTTGAGCGCCAGTACCTCCTGCTTGAGGTCCTGTATGTCCTCGTCGAGGCTGTGAAACCTGCTGTTATCGCCTCCTGCGTCCGGTGCGGCCAGTTGCTCCTGTGCCGACGCCGTGACGGGCGCGCCCAGGATTAACACCAGGGCGAGCAGGAAATGGTTAGAAGAATTTCTACTGTTCATAATCAATACCACGCCGTAAAAAATAACTGGATGACATTCGCATTGAACTCGTAAAGCTCGCCGCTTCGAATATCGGTAAAATTGTCATAGCTAAAATGAATGCGGTCGTACATCAGCGTGAGCTTGCCTTTGGCGAACCGCCCACGGTCACGGAACAACTCGTAACTGACCCGCCCACCGAACGAAACACTGGTGAAATCGCTCAGTTCCTTGTCGCGCGCCATGTACAGGTATTCCTGATCGAAGTTGTCGCTATAAAATGAGGCTCCGTTCTGGACATAGAATCGTCCGCCCAATCCGACTTCGCTTTTTTCGCCGATGCGGCGCGAAAAGATAAGTTCTATGTTGTTTGCCGTAATGCCCCAGGTGTCGTCGTAAAAACGGTATTTCAAACGGGTAACAAAACTGCGGTCTCCCCAGTACTTGTTGGCCTGCAGGCCAAGCGCGTTACTGGTCCTGGTCCTTGGGTAGCGTTCCAGCACAGATGCGCCCAGCACGCGCGCCGAGCGATAAGGGTTGTTCAGGAATCCTTCTTCGGCAACACCTTCATAGTTGATTGCGGCAACGAGGGTGGGTGACAGAATCTGGGTCCAGCCCAGGCGATACTGGAAACGGTCGATGGTGTCTTCGAACATCGTATCGACACGCATCACCGTATCGTCTCCACGGCTAAAGCCCATCGCGAGCGTACTCATGCCGCCGAAAAAATCATGACTGAGCCCGACAACCATCGTCTTGGCTTCGTAGTCATTCTCGTCGCTTTGGCTGTAGGAAATATTCATCAACGTGTCGCCATAGAGATAATCAAACCCCACGCCGAACTGGCTGCGATTTTCACTGTAGGCGCTGGCATTGGTAACGACGTCGATCGAGGCGCCGCTGACGCTGTCCACGTAATAGCTGGCGCTCACGGAATACTTCTCGGCGAAATTTTTGCGGACCAGCAAGGCCGGTCCCTGTACATCTACGCCGCCACCGCTGTAATAGTGATAAAGCGCGTCGGCCCGTTCCTCCGGCAAGGTAGCCGCAGCCGCAGGCGCGACATAGAAGGCGGCAAGCAGCAAAGCCAGCATCGTTGCTCCGCGACGAAGTGAAGCGATCGCGCTGGTTCTGCGCGCGAATATGTCGAAAGACATTCGTTGGCTAATTGCAGCCACAACCGCCTCCGTGTGATTCTCCGGCGCCACGGGCGCCTTCGCGAACTTCCAACACGTGGGTTCTGACGTTGTCGGCTATCGGATCCTGGCTGAACGACATCAGCGGATCGGCCAGGGCTTCACGCTCATACGGACGGACCCACGGCTCTGTCGCACAAGCTCCGAGCAGCAAGACAATCAGCAATAAACTCAGCTTCCTCATATCCACGTTACTCTTTCAGCAACTCACGTATTTCATCTACATAACTTTGCTCATACCCAGACCTGTATCCGTGGTGAACGAAGCGGACGATGCCCGACCGATCGATCAGCAACGTGGCCGGCATGGCATCGACGTCGTACAAGCGGCTGACATCCTTGCGCTCATCGAGCAGAACAGGAAACCCGACTCCAAGCACACGTACCATCTTGGCCGCACTGCGGTGGTCGTCGTCGATGTTGACGCCGAGCAGGCGAAACCCCACTTTCTCGTAGCGCCGGTACAGTTCATCGAGCAAGGGCATTTCCTGCCGGCACGGGCCGCACCAGGTCGCCCAGAAATTAATCATGACGACTTCGCCCCTCATTTCGCTTAACCGCAGGTTTTCGCCGGACAAACTTTTCAACGCAAAATCAGGCGCAGGCTGCCCCGTCAAATTCGTCACACCGGAGGCTGTCGCCAGCGGCAGCAACAGACTGATCAGCAATATTTTCAATCCACGCATCAAGTCGCTCCTCTAAAAAAACACGCTGAATCCAAGATTGAATTCCATGTTGTGCTTGTACTCGTTGGTACCTAGTAAATCGGATTCGAAAATGTTGTCCTTCGCTTCGATTCGCAGGGTCAAGTAATCACGCGGCAACACTCGCAGCCCGAATCCGACGCTGTAGGTCAATTCGTCTTCCCCGATAAACTCGGTATTGCCGACCCCGAAAATGAAATACATGCTGCTGGTCATCGCCCACTTCGTGCCGACAAATACCTCGCCGGGCAGGAAGTTGTAGCCAAGAGAAAAGCTATAGAATTTCAGGTCTTCTTCCTCATTTGGAAATATCGGCAGACCGATGGTCCGGAACGATGTATCCACGACGGTTGAGACCGCGTAAGCGCCCTCCATGAAAAAATCTTCGCTGACGTGATACGCCGCGCGCGCGCCATAGATAGCCCGTGATCCAAAATCGTCCACGCTGAGCACGCCCGCGTACAGGCCGATCTCCCAGTTTTCCGTATCGATTTTTGGCACGCTGATATCGCGCCTCTCCACGGCCGGATCGATTACCTGGCCAGGCGCTTCCTCGGGCGGTACTTCCTGCGATTTCTGATCGTTTCCCCGACCCGGATGCAGGCTGCATCCGGTGGCAAGGAAGCTGGTCAGAAATAACAGTACAAGTATTTTGCAGATACCTTTATTTAGCATTGCTCCGCCTCAGAAAAAAAATGAAAAGCCCGTCAACCATTGCTGAAATTCCTCATTCCTGTCTGTGTCTATCATCACGACATAGTTCTTGAAGTCGGCCCTGACGATGAATCGCCGAGTCAAATAAACACGCAGGCCGACGCCAACCACAGCCGTTGTTGCGCTGGTGTCCAGCGCGTTTACCAGTGGTGCCTTTGGCTCGTTTTTGAAATGACCGAAGCCGAGGTTGAAATACGGCGAAAACCGGTTGTCGCTGTATGGGGCGATCTGCAGACTCAGATCGACGATTCTCGAACTGGAAAAAGCGCCCGATACCTGGCTCAGGTTAATCTCACCAACGATGAAATTGTTGAACCGATAACTGCTGCGCACCGACAACGACGGGTCGCCATCAAACCGGCCAGCCGCAAACCCCACCTCGAGACGCCGGTTTAAATAGTCATCCATCAGGACGTCGCGAAAATTTTTCCTTACGCCTGCCCCCGTCAATGTTTTTTCCATCTGACTCCTCACGACCCAACCTTCCTTTCCATTTTCAGTTCTTACCTTGAACCAGTCCGTCTTGCGCATGAGTATTTCCACCCATTCACCGCGCTCGACTATCTGCACCGCCGGGAAACCACGCCCTGGCCCCGTATGCATATCCATATACGGGTCTTGAACCTGCACCCGCTGATACGCGACAGCGCCCATCGCCAACGGAATCAGCAGCAGCAGACAGGCAAGCCGTATCACTTTCATCGGTTTTCCAGTGCCTGTAACTGATTCACGTTGTCCCATTTCCTCATTTATGCGCTGCCTATTCCGTTATCCAACTCACAATTCTTTACATAAGAGACGTCAACCCGTTGGGCTCAATACCCGCAACTGGCCAGTACGGCGGCCGTACAGACACCGCAATTCGATGAGTTGAGGTCATCTACTCGCGTCGATATCCAGTCGAAAATCGCCTGATAACACTGATCGGCCGTATCCGGGAAAATATCGCCCCCGGTGTGCGTGCCCGTGATCGAGAACACACCTTGCAAGGGCTCTAGCAGAAGTTTGCTTTGCGCCGGGTCATCCAGGTTTGAAAAAGATTTCGCCGCAAAAAAATTCGCCATCATCTCGCTCGATCCAGGCTGTGCATTGGCAAAAATCTTGAAGGCACCACCCGAACCGGCGGCCTGGTCATGACAACCGCTGGCCGAACAGGTGATCTGCCCGACCCCGCCATTCAAAGTCGCGTCAAAAATCGGATTAACGCAGGCTTCAAAATTGGAAATACAAAGCGACTGCGAGGCAGTCTGCGCCTGTGGCTCGTTCTGTACCTCATTGCATGCACTGGCGATTGCCAGCAGGCACACTGCGATCAAAAGTCTGGCTTTAGGATTCACAGTGCACTCTCCCCACTGTCTGCCTCTGCCTGATCATGGAATGCATACGCCCCCCGCTATCCAGTTGTAGATCGTCTGGTAATCCGGTTCGCCGACAGCCATCACGGGCACATCGTCGGCCAGCGGATCATTGGGATCGTCGACAACATTCGGATCGTCGATGCGCGGATGTGGCGGATTGGACAATTCGTCGCTGACCGGTCGCTTGAGCAGGCTGCTTTGTTCCGGCATGCACACGTTGTCGACCATGCTCAGAGTGACGTTGAAATCGCCTTGCCGGTTACCGGTCAGCACGAAGCGATTGGGGAGGAACCCGGGATTTTGCGGGTTGGACGGCGTGCCGTTACCGGTGAAAGGCTGGTGGCAACTGGCACACCGAGCCATCAGGATCGGATGGACCAACGCGTTGAACTCGGATTCGCTGAGGCTTCGCAGCCCGCCGCGGACTTCGCTGAGACTGAAAAAACCATCGCCATTGGTGTCGTCGAACGGGTTGTTGTAATACTGAGCGCCAAGATCAATCCACTCGGCGATAAGGCGCCGTTCGGACGCATTCATCATGCCGCTATGGTCAACGGTGGATACGGCCAGGGTCCTGCCGGCGCGAAGTTCCTGCTCATAGATTTTTTCTACGAGGTGACTGGTCCGCGAACTCTGGCGGGAGTCACCGGTCGCCACCAGCGGCGCCCGCCGCCGAACCTGAATCTGGCCATTGTTGACCAGCAGAACAGGTCGCCCGGTGGCCGAGTCGATGAACGGATCGCCGATCAGCAATTCATCGTAAGACAACAGCCGGCCTGTGCCAGAAAAGACCCGGCGAAGATCCAGCCCGATCGATACCGGGTCGTTCAGAAAATTGCTGTTGTGGCAGTCCACGCAAGTATCGGCGCCTCGGTCCTTGGTCCATAACGGCGCAATGTGATCCGGGTAGTCGATGAGCCCATTCGCCGGCGCTGGCGTCGTGAGGCCGGTGTAATCCAGCACCAGGTCCGGATCCGGCGCGCGAAGCGCCGGGTCGGTCCAGACATCCTGAAAAACCATGTCGGCGGTCAAGTCCATGACCTGCGGATCCAGCCGCGTGCGTGTTTCCGCCATCGACTCGCCGGATTGTGCCTGCATCAGCGTATTGGGATGGTTGCCGGCGATCGCCGCAGAATTAAGAGCGCTGCCGCGGCGCGGCGAGTGACAGCCGTTGCAGGTGCGGGTCTCGCCGGGACGTACTTGCAGCCAGTTCGTATGGGTCTGAAACGCGCGTCCGTTTGAGTCCACGACCGCTACACCCAGGGCGATATCAGCCGGTACCTTGAGACGGAACGAACCATCGGGCTCCTCAACGCCATAACCAACAATGCGTTGCATCTCCAGGTCGGTCTGGCCAATTGCGCCCATCGATATTCCGGCAGGCGTGGACACGGCGCGGGTGACACGGATAAAGCGGCCTACACGCCCGGCGGCGTTTGTCAGGACCGGATCCTTGATTGTCGCCAGGTCCGCGACCATGGTGCGCAAATCACCGGCCGGTGGCGCCGTCATCGGTATGTTCTCGCCGGCGATCAGCATGCTGGCGCCCATCAGGTCCTGACCATCGGTGTCATAAACGCTCTTGACGTTGATGATGCCCAGGCCCTGGGCCGCCAGTGCCGCGTCCAGCAGTTTGTCGGCGATCGTGCTCGGCACGGGCCGCGCCTGCACCGGGATCGGGTCGGTATACGCTGTGCCTTCCGGCGGCAAGGCAACCGGCCGCATTGAATTGGTGTCCATGTCCAGCATGTAAATGCCGTACAGAGGGGCGCCCTCGACTTCGTTCTGTGCGCCGGTCAGAGGATCGGTCTCCATTTCGGAACGGAACGGTGACCAGCTAAGCAAGGCACGGTTAGTTCCGTCCCAAAGCGGATATGGCGTCGTGAAGCGTCCGTTTGCCGATATGCCGTCGCCAAAATTGATCATGAACGGCGTGACCTCGACTTGGCCGACTGCGCCGACAGGCGCACTCGGTGCGGGATCATTGAGATCTGAGAAATTTTGGATGTCCACGGCGACGACGGCGCCCCCCTCAAAGGTTCCGGACAGCGGCATTAGCGAACTCATGACCCGCCCGTCGGGCATTTCTCGCGGATGCAGCATGCTGTTGCCGGGACTGAATGCGCCGTACTGGACAAAAATATTTGTGCCGTCGGGGTTGGTGAAGAAAATCGGGAAATGGTTGCGATCACCAACATGATCCCAGCGCGCGAAAATAATCTCGCCGGTGTTTAGAACGGTCGGGTTGCGGTCGTGGCTCTGGTTATACGAAATCTGGTGAATATCGCTGCCATCGGCGTTCATGACATGCAGGACAATTGAGCGTTCGCGTTCATACTCATCGAGATAGGCGAATTGCTCGGTATTCTCGGCGCTCAGGATCTGGCGCGATTTTTCCTGGCGGTTGGAGCTGAACACGATACGGCCGTCAGGCAGATAGGCCGGGTCGACATCGTCACCGGCATCGGCCACAAGGGCGTCCGCGACGATGCGGGTCAGAGTATCGGTCGCCATTTCGTATTCGAAAATATTCCAGGTCGGGTCATTAGGCCCACGCATGGAGAAAAGCACGCGCTGTCCATCGAAAGACACTTCCGGGTCTGAGACATCGCCGGCACCCAAAGTGTATGCCTCGGTCAGATTGACCAGCGTCGCGCTCGGCGATGAGAGGTCCATCGTCATCAAATCGCCGCCGGCTTCAAAGATGATGCCATCGGTCGGGTTGCCTACCGCGTTGACGCCGCGTTGCACGAAGACGATGGCCAAGTTGCCTTCTACGACAACCTCTTCCTGCGCGCTGCTGGAAAAGCAGCCACTCAGTAAACACGCGATCGCCGCGAGGAAAAAAAATCCGCCTGAGTTGGTCCTGTTTGCACTGTCCATACCGTGTACCCGTCCCGTCAATGGATCCAGGAGGCCACAAAGCAATGCACCGGGCCCGAGGCTCACCAATCCCAATGGCATGGGTTGCGAACTCAGGCCATGATGTGCCGGTCGGAATTTCCTCGGAGAGTGCCAAACAGTTGAAAAACACTGGCAGCTCCGCCGTCATAGGGATTCCCTTAGACCGGTTGCTTTGCGTCCCCACCTTTCGGCGAGTTTGCCTTTATCAGTTACCTCTACCCTGCACGGGCTTCGGTTTTATGTCAATCGAGCACCGCACGCTTTACAACCCTTGGTTAATAAGGGCTCACAGCGCCTGACGCTCGATCCTCATCGGCCGGCGGAACGATCCGTTGCCGCTTCCCCGGTGACTGATAAAAAAACGCCACACCTTAATTAAATAGCAATTTTCGTGCCAGCCTGCGTAATCGGTCAGGAATTCATTGGCTTAGCGAACAATCGCAAAAACAGGACATGAACCGGGCTCGAACTTATGGAAAAAACGGTGAAAAATCGTCGCCAGATGCAAACAGTTTTTCCACCTGTTTCTTCAAACCTTTGTTTTTAAAGGTATTTTTTTGTCTCCGGTCAGAGACAGGGGCCGGCCCAGGGCTAGCAAACGCTGGTTTTGATACATAAGCGCGCGAGGCCCGCGAGCGACCCGGCGAGTGTTGCGACCTATTCTTATTTTTTCGGCGGCAGAAACCCGTCGGACTGGTGCAACTGTCCGTGCTTGTCGACAATGACCGCTTCAAAGTCATCCAGCGAATCGATCAATTGCAATCCATCTTGCACGCCCATGACGAAAACACTGGTAGAAAGACCGTCGGTCATCGTCGCGTTGGGCCCGATAATCGTGACGCTGCGCACTTCGCCGGCCGAGTGGCCAGTCACAGGACTGATAATGTGGTGATAACGAACACCGTCCTCCTCAAAAAACCGCTCGTAGTCTCCGGAAGTGGAAATGGCTTCGTCGATCAATGGCAGCCTGGCGACAACCCAATCGCTATTTCTCGGGTCGCGAACGCCAACTATCCATGGCGCGCCTCGCCGATCACCCAGGACCCGGCTATCGCCGCCGGCGCTGACCAGCCCATGCTCGATACCCTGCCCGCGCAGAATACCGACGCCACGCTCGACTGCGTATCCCTTGGCGATGCCTCCCAGATCGATCCGTACACCCGGCCTGGCAAAAGACACGGTCCGCTCTGCGGGATCCAACTCGACAAACCGGTAATCTATCGCTGGCAAGATGGCATTTATCTGTTTCTCGTCGGGCCGGACACCGGCGCGAAAATCGTACATCTGACCGACGCTGGCATAAGTAATATCAAACGCGCCGTGGGACAACCGCGACATCTCGATCCCCCTGGCGAGCAGATCAAGCAACTCGGCGCTGATTCTGACCGGGTTTTCTGCAGCGTCCCGGTTGACCCGTGAAATCTCGGAATCCGGCTTGTAGGTACTCATCAGCCGGTCGATTCGATGCATTTCTTCGTTAACCAGCATGATCGCCTCGGCAGCCGTTAGCGGATCATCGCTCCACAACTCTGTGCGAATGACGGTGCCCATTATCGCCTGCTCGTCTGTGTACCAATCGGCGGTAACGACGGCGGACCACAAAAGGCAACCTGCAAACATTAAAAACCGGCGCAAAACCATTGCTCCTTCCATAATGTCTCAGCCAAAATACGACAGGCGGCGCGCACAGTGTAGCCGGACCCGCGGGTGCTGGATATTCCCGCCGCCATTAAAGTAAGCTGGCCAAACCCGCCTCGACGGGAACCCTGAATGGGGTTTGGGTTCACACCAAGAAACGCGGAGAGATAAATATGGCTATGCCCAGAAAATTCAGTCTGCTTGCGGGCCTTTTGGTTTTGTTTCTCACACCGTTGACGGTGCAGGCACAAAGCAAGGAAGAAAATCGGATCAATAAAGCGATCACGGTCCTCGATCAGATCATGCGCATCAGGGAAACCAGGGTACCCGAGTCTTTGCTGAGCAAAGCATACGCGGTCGCTGTTATTCCCGGTGTAAAAAAGGTCGGGCTTGGTTTTGGCGGACGCTATGGTACCGGCGCTATCAGCGTGCGAAGAGCGGACAATAGCTGGAGTAACCCAAGCTTTGTCAAGCTGGCCGGAGGTAGCTGGGGACTACAGATTGGCATATCCGAAACCGACTTGATTCTGGTCTTCAAAAACAAGAAAGGCGTGGATGGGATCACAAACGGCAAATTGACACTTGGCGCAGATGCATCGGTCGCGGCCGGGCCGGTCGGCCGCTCAGGAAGCGCCGCAACCGACATCAGGTTCGATGCCGAGGTTTATTCTTACTCTCGAAGCCGTGGGCTATTTATTGGCGTGGCGTTGGAAGGCGTGGTGATTTCAATACACGACAAGGCAAACGCCAGGTTTTACCATCGCGACTCCGTTGACGCCGGCGAGATCATCTATGGCGACATAACGCCGCCACAGCCAGCTCGCGAGTTCATGGCGACATTGGCAAAATATGCACCGGCCTCCGGCAGTGCGATCCAGTATGGCGATGACGAATACCAGGCAACAGACGAATATATCGAGCTGAGTGAGGACGACGGCGAGAGCAGTAGCGGCGTCAAGACCTTCCCGGTCTATGCGCCCGAACCGGTACCAGAAATCGACCCGGACGCCGACGAATAATCAGACCCGTCATCACCGGAAAACACGCCTGCCGGATCGTCTTCCCGTCAGTCGTTCGGTGCCTCGGACCCCGTTTCCTGCACCGGCAATTGTTCGCCGTCTGCAGCTCTGGCAGGCTGGACGCGCGAATGGCGATACTGCCATTCCTCCTGCAACGCGATCAGCAACGTCGTAAGATCTGCCTCGGACAAGGCTGACGGTTCGATCGTGCAGACTTCGGCCTCATCCAGTCCAGGCAAGGGAGCTTCTTCGCTTACTTCCGGCTCGATCACCGCGCCGATCGGGGTGGTCGGCGGCAAGACCTTCGCCTCTTCTGCGACCAGTTCGTCAGCGTACTCGGCAGAGCCAGTCAGTTCTTCGGCTTCCTTCGCGGCCGCTTCATTCTCGGCTCGCTCCTCGGCAATCTCCCTTTTTTGATCCAGGCGCTCCCGCGCGCGGCGTAATGCTGCACGCTTGCGCTCAGACTGGGCTTCCAGGTCGACATCTTCCTTTTCCTTCGCCTCCGCGGCAGTAACAGCATCGACAGCGCGACGCGCGTTCCTGCATTCCTGGCTGGCACGAAGTTCCTCGTCCCCCGATGTGCAACGTGCAAGTACCGTGTCCAGCAGCGCCGGATCTTCGATTAGCGACGCAATCGATTCCGGTGGCTTTTCTGGTTCAGCGCAGCCCAGGAAAATGAGGGCGGGCAACAATACCAGCAATAATCTGTTCATAGGTACGGCCCGAGGCAATGAATGGCCGGATTCTACTCTGCCGGACCGATTTTTAACAAATGTCGTTTTTTCGGGACATTATTCGCTGCGGCTTGCGCAATTCAGGCACTTGGTGCTGTATGGCAGCACCTCCAGCCGTTCGACACGAATTTCCCTGCCACATTCGCTGCAATACCCGTACTCTCCGTTTTCAATGCTCGCCAACGCCCGGTTAATCTGGGTCAACTCCTGGCGTGTGGCCTCGCCCAGCGCATCTATGACCTGATCATTTTCCCGCTGTACGGCCAGTTCAGCAAAATCCGATTCCACCGGTTGATTTTCGTGACGAACATCACTGGTGATCTTGCCCAAACGGACAACCAGCTCTGCACGTTTTTCGATCAGCGAATCCCGGACAGTGTCATTATCGGCCATCTATATGCTCCCGCTATCAGCACTTATGATTTATCGCGCTGCGCTGTGTTTCCATACGCCAAGTTGCCTGGGAGCCCGCATGACAGGAATAATTTCTACCGCTCCTGGAACCTACTACCAGTATAGGACATCTCTCGTTATTTCTGATGGGTAGGGGCCCTGGCGAGCACGATAAAACAAGTCAACCCCGATGCAGGCTGAATTTAGTGTCAGGAAATTGGGCTTTTGCCCGCTACGACTCTGATTGTTCATCCAGGCTGCCAGCGAGATCGAAAACCGAACCGCGTGCCCGAATCTGCCCCTCTGGGTCTATATCGAGGTTTAACAGCTCTTGCCATTGCGCGGTCATATCACCGCTATCGCCGGGCCAACCCCCCAGCTCCGCACTGTCCATTTTCAATGTCCGTATCCGGTGTAACCCGCCATCCACCCAATCCAGATACTTCAGGCCAAGTTGATCGTCATCTGACAGAAAAAAGCCGTGATTCGGGATGCGTTCGGGCAACATTCGGCTTTGCACTACCCGCGGCCCGCTAAAAGGCAGTGTCAGCAGATGCGCCCAGCCATCGCTGATCACAACAAGCGACCTGCCGGTGGCGGTGTAGGCCATTTCCCTGACCGGGCCACCCAGTTGTACGGCTGGCCAGACGGCCGAGCCATCTTCGAGACTCCAGAACTGCAATGTGCCGTCCCTGCTGCCGGTCGACAACACGGCCTGATCCGGATTGAATGCCGCCACGCTAACCTGACCCTGCGGCCGAATGCTCCCCGCCGGGTCGCCCGAGGCGGCATGCCAGACAGACAATTCGCCGAGCTCAGGGCTGATCGCCAGCAGGCTTCCGTCCGGGCTGAAAACCAGGTGAGAAACAGGGTCCTCGCTGCCCATCGGGACCGATTCGCCGATCCTGTCAACAAACCACAGGCGGGCTCCCAACTCGCCAGCCGCAGCCAGTCGCAAGCCATCCGGACTAAACAACAAATGATTGACCACCCCGGCCTGACTACCCAGCAGGCGGCTGACCCCGCCAGCCGGATCCACCAGGCGGATCACGCCCGTCAGGTCCGCCGTAGCCACCAGGTTTGAGGTTGGGTCAAAGGCCAGCGCGCTTACTGCGGCGGAAAACGCGCTGTCGGCATACAGGTGTTGCGAACGCACCCCATCATCGATCTGCTCCCAGATTCGAATGCCACCATCGGGTAAACCGGCAGCCACCCACTGCCCATCGTGGCTAACACTGACCGCGGTCAACTCGTCGCCACTTCCATAACGCGAACCCCTGCCCGACCGCGAACCGGTTTTCGGAATATTCCACAGCCGCAGGGCATGTCCCTCACTACCGGTCATCAGCTTCCCGCCGGCGGTCACCGCGGCCATGCTTGCGCCGCCGCCGGCGTGGCTCAGGGGTGGCGAAAGGGCTTCTCCGGCGGGCAGCCCGATTAGCTGCCAGGCGCCTTGGCGCAGGACCAGGACCGCGTCCTCCGCCGGGTGAAAGATCAACGCTGCGGGCTCGCTGATGACGGTTCTCAGCGACTGTCCGGTGCCGCCGTCGACTGCGCGAATATCGACCGAGCCGTCCGCCCCAATGGCGGCCAGCCAGCGGCCGCGTCGGTCAACCACGAGGCGATCGACCGGAAAATCCAACAGGTATTCATCCACCAGTTCCTCGGCTGCCAGATTCCAGACTTCTACGGCACGATCGCCGGTGGATGAGGCGAGCCAGCGGCCCTGCTGTGGGTCTATCGCCAACCCTCGTGGCTTTTGCGCAAACGGGATTCGGGCCAGTTCACTGCGCTGGTCCATCGCAAAGACACGCAGCAGAGGCAATCCCTGTTCGTCGCGATCCTCAACCATCATCAGCTTGCTGGATGGATCCAGTACCGGAGCCTCTGCAAAATGTTCAAGCGCCTCGATTGTCATCTGCAGGGAGCCGTCATTGATATCCCAGGCGAGCAGATTCTCGCCGGCAGCGTCCAGCGCCAATAGAAGCCGGTCGCCGTCGGCAAACGCAAATGGAGCCAGGCCTGCGCCACGCATGGGCCGGGATAGTTGCACGCCATCATGGAGATCCCAGATGTTGACCAGGCCACCCAGAGTCTCACTATCACTGTAGGCCGCGGCATAACGCCCACTGGCGCTCGGAATGATGCGGGTTCTTTCCGTGCTGCGCGGCTGCGGCAAATTGATGGGCGTGGGCAGCATCTCCGCTTGCGCTTGCTGGTCGAAGCCTGCAAAGCGTAACCGCCAGCCGATGAGCTTGCCCTGTGCCTGCTTTTGGTGATCCTCGATATGCAGCTGCCAGCCTCCGCGAATCTCTTCGCGATCGAAGCCCGCCAGCCCGCGATGACTGTCGGTATTAAAAACCAGGATATTACTCGTCCTGTTCGCCGCAGATGAATTCAGGATCACCGATGTGCCCTGCGGTGAGATCACTCGAACCATGAGAGCAGACGGGTCCGGGTGATCAATAACCAATTCCAGGCTCACGCCACGAATGCGGCCCTCCAGGGCCACCAGTATCTCGCGGTCCAGACCCACGTATTCCTCGGCCGCAAGGACCGTTGCCACCGGGTTAATCGCCGCGCCGTTTCTCCCATCCCATACCTGCAACGAACCATCCGCGCTCAGTGTCGTCACCCGCTCCCCATCGTCGCTGATGATCGCCTGTCGCAACGGGCTCACCGGTCGGATGGTCGCAGCCAAAACCGGGTAATCGGTGCCGATCAATTCCGCGATCTGCCTCCGGCGGTAGGGCCGATCGTCGATCAGGCTATAGAGCCGGAACAGCAAAGCCTCGTCGCGCTGCTCGGCCTTCTCTGCCCGCTGCGCCTGGCGATCCCAAAATCCAGCGAGCAACTGGTCGGCCAATGCACTGTTATTCGGCAAAGTACGTAAACCTTGATCCGCTTCGAGTGCCTGCGGCAAACTCGCTGCACGCAGACTCCGCCTCATCAGCACGCCGGACAAGAGGCGGTCCGCCGTTTCGCCATAACCGGGTATCGAGCGCAGATCGTTATACGCGGCCATCGCCAGCTGGTAATCCTCGGTCGCGGCGCTCAGCGTTTCGATATACGGGCGCGGCAGGATTTGCGTGTACCAAAGTGGTACGCCCAGCAACAACAAACCGGCCACCGATGCCTTGCTCAGGCCCTTCCAGTCGAACGGCAACAGCTGGTTGACCCAACGCGGCGTAAACACATGTTTGTAGATCCGGTTTCTGACGACCACCTGGCGTTGTTCATTGGTCCGTACCAGGCCGGCCAGGGTGAGCGTTTGTTGTACTCGCGAGCGCGGGTCATACGCGATCGTCTTGCCTTTGCACAGTTTTCCATACAATGTCAGCGCCGCCGCATCCTGCCGTCTTGTGGACAATCGCCGCCTGATCATCGCGAGATTCGGTTCCTCGCGCGCGCGGTTTCTCGCCAGGAATTGCTCGTTAACTATTTTATCGACGGTATCGTCGATGTCTTCTCCCGACTTTCGCCGGGATACCGCACGACAAATTTTCTGGGTCAGGTAAGGGTGTCCACCAGTCCAGTACCTGATGCGTTCAAGCGCCCGGGCCGCCGATTGCGCATCGAGATTCAGTCCTGGCAGCAGGCCACAGGCCTCGGTCATGCTGAAATCATTGAGATCAATCTGCCGGCTGACCGGAAACGGCGCATGCGCCTGGTTCGGGCATAGCTGCATCGGTGTCGCGACACCAATAATGACAAACCGCAGGCGCACGAAATCGGGCTCGGCGGCCCGCGAGTTATGGCAGGCCCTCAGCCCGGAAAAAAATGACTCCGCAAATGGCAGACCCAGCGTGTCTTCTATTTCATCGAAAAACACGGTGACCGGGCGGGTCGTGTTCGCCAGCACTATCTCCCAGAAAAAATCGAAAAGGCGATGCTGTATGGTCAGCGCACCGCGTTCCTTCCACCACGATTGCAAGTCGACACGAAGCCTGAGATCGCGAACGATTCGGTAGGCGATACCGTAAAACCAGCGGGATGGGTCGGTGCCTGCCTGTTGGGAGATCACCTGTGTCAGATCGACGACGGAAACCAATTCGTCCTTGTCGCTGAGACGTCGGGCGGTGGCTGCCATCAGGCTGGACTTGCCAATCTGTCGCGGGCCGAGGACGTAGCAGTAGTCGTTTTCACGCAGGCTGTTGAACAGCTTTTCGTCCGCCTTGCGCAGGATATAGCAAGGCCGGTCCGATTGCACCGGCCCACCCACGGCAAAAAAACTGCCGGTCGAAGATCTGCCATTGCCCGCAGATAATTTTCGCTGCGTTCCGCTCATAAGTTCCTGACATTCTGGCTAAACCCGGGCGCATGTACCAGCATGCGCTGGTCAACGGGCCGCGCTGCGGCTAATCTTGTTCCAATAAACAAAGGCTTACGATAATGAGCGATAGTCACAAGCGCCGTGAAACCCAGCTTAAATCCGACCTGTTCGGCCGGATCACGCGGGTCGAGCAGAATGGAAAGAAATGGATAAGACGCGACACCACGGTTGCCCGGGCCTGGGCGCGCCCTGTCGCACGCTGGCTGGCGCGCCGCGAGGCCCGCGCCCTGCTGCATGCGGATGGAATCGCCGGGCTACCCGCCCTGCTCGGCTGGGACGGGGCGACGCTTGAACGCGGCTGGATAGAAGGCCAGCCGATGCAACAGGCGAAACCCCTTGATCCGGGCTACTACCGCCAGGCGCTGACGCTGTTGCGTCGCCTGCACCGGGCGGGAATCGCCCACAATGACCTCGCCAAGGAGGCGAACTGGCTGGTCACACCCGACGGCGCGCCGGCGTTGGTGGATTTCCAACTCGCCTGGTGCCCGGCGAAGCGTGGCGCGATTTTCCGGATGCTGGCACGGGAAGACTTGCGTCACCTGCTCAAACATAAACGCAATTACATACCGGAAAAATTGAGTCGGCGGCAAAAAGCCGTCCTCAGTACGCCGGCGTGGCCCGCTCGCTTCTGGGCGGCGACCGGCAAGCGACTTTACCTGTTCGTCACGCGGAAAATACTGCGCGGGCAGGATCGCGAAGGCGCGAACGACCGCCAGTTCGACAAATAATCGACAGGCTCCTTGAAAATCGACTCCGGCTACTTTCCGGCTGTGCAATAATATTGCTGTCGATATTTTCTCAATAACAACAACAGGAACCGCATGGAAATCTCCAATGAACACAATCTCGCCGAGCAACGCGGACTGCCTAAACCATTCGGCATCAAGGTGACGCTAAACCGCGAAGATCCCTTTCGAAACCTGGTAGATGAGGGCTGGGAGAAATTTCACTGGTACGCGACCGCCGAGCAACGCGATGCCGCATTCGAGGATATGCGCAGCACGCACCGGTATTCACGTCGTGGAGATCGCCCTTCGCTGGTGTACGACAAAGTGGACAAATCCGGTTAAAACCGATGAGCGACGAGCAAAACAGCATCGCCGATCCCCGCTGCCCCATCTGTGAAGTCCGCGGCATGGACAAGATCGTCTCACGACCCAGTTCCGAGACCGCGAAGAGAGGCCAGCCGTGGTTCTTCGTCGCCCAGTGCGCCGACTGTGGCCACATCTATGGCGTGTTTGCCAAGCATACATTCGGACCGCCCGCCGGGCCGCAACTGGTGGTCAAGGGACGCGGTAATTGAAAGTCCTCGATGACTACCCGGTGGTCATCGAATTGCCCGTGGTCTGGGGCGAGATGGATGCTTTCGATCACGTCAACAACATCATTTATTTTCGCTATTTCGAATCTGCGCGGATCGCTTATGTCGAGCAAACCGGTTTCATGGATTACATGGACAAGACAGGTATCGGCCCGATTCTGGCGCACACCGAGTGCCGGTTCATTCGCCCGTTGAACTACCCCGACACGGTCTCGGTCGGCGCAAGCGTTACCGAACTCAAAGAAGATCGCTGTAAAATGCTGTATGCCATAGCCAGTCACGCAACCGGAAAGATCGCCGCCGAAGGCAGCGGAACGATTGTGTGTTTCGATTACAACAAAAATTGCAAGGCACCCCTCCCGGATGAAGTCCGTGATCGGATCGAACGTATTCAGAGTCGCTGACGACTCAATAAGAGGGGGCAGATTTATTATCCGCCTGCGGCATGGTTTTTGGTCGGGCCTGAAGGCCCTCCTACAGAAACAGGAGATTCTTGTAGGAGCGGCTCGTAGGAGCGGCTTCAGCCGCGAATACGCGATTGGCGTTCGCATCGGGCCTGAACGCCCTCCTACGAATACAGGAGACACATTTTTTTTCCGCCCGCGGCATCGTCGATTATCGGGCCTGAAGGCCCTCCTACTAAATATTCTTTTTCTCTCTGTACTGGTAGCACCATCAATAGCGGCCGAATCCAATCCACCACGATCAACTATCGATGAAGTCGTCGTCACCGCGACGCGGGACTCACAAGACCCGCTCGATCTTGCCGGCAATGCCACCGTAATCGACCGGAAATCGATTCAAATACTCGCCCACACGCATGTCGCCGATTTGCTGGTGCAGGCACCGTGCGCCTGGGTTACCGCCGGCAGCGTGCAACTGCGATGGGCTGATGGCAGCTACACCACTGAGCTCGAATGGGTGCACGTCGGGCGTTATAACATAGACCCCGAACAAGCCAACAGCTATGGCGGCCACGATTTGCTGAATCTCAGGCTGGGCAAGCGCTTCGGCCCGAGCTGGTCGGCGATGCTCAGGCTCACCAACCTGGCCGACAAGCGCTACGCCGAGCGCGCCGATTTCGCCTTCGGCCGCTTCCGTTATACGCCGGGCGGGGCACGCAGCCTGTTTGTGGAAATACGCTACGCCCGACCATAAAA
>JAPUGL010000190.1 GCA_027292775.1 Gammaproteobacteria bacterium
GTGATTTTGTTAAGTAGCGGGCGGCTCGCCGGCTTGTGCGTCAGCTTGCTTATTCAACTAACCGCCCTGGTGACAGGCAGGTTATTCTATTTTCAGTTTCTTGATCCGGTAGCGCAGTGCCCGGAAAGTGATGCCGAGCAGTTTTGCGGCCCGGGTCTTGTTGTAGCGCGTTTTCTTGAGCGCCTTCACAATGGCTTCGCGCTCGATGCCCTCAAGCTGGCTGCCAAGCTTGCTGCTGTCAGATGCTATGCGCTGCTTCGCGCTGCCTGGCTCAAGCCACAAATCTTCCGCGCCGATAGTGTCGCCGCTGTTCAGGGTGAGCGCTCTTTCCAGCAGATTCTCCAGCTCCCGTACGTTGCCTGGGAAACGATACGCCAGCAGGGCCGACTCGGCGTCCGAATCGAGTGCCGGTACCGGCTGGCCCAACTGTTCCGCCAATCGTGCCAGAATAAAATTGGATAGCTGCAGGATATCGCCTTCACGGTCTCTCAGCGGTGGAACATGCAGCTCGATGACGTGGATGCGGTAAAAAAGATCTTCCCGGAATTCCCCCGTTGCCACCAGCTCCACCAGGTTTCGGTGGGTCGCGCTGAGCACACGAACATCCACCGGCATTTCACGCTCACTGCCGACCGGCCGCACAGATTTTTCCTGAATTACCCGCAGGAGTTTGACCTGCATGTGCAGCGGCAGCTCCGCGACTTCGTCGAGGAACAAGGTTCCGCCTTCCGCACTTTGAAAAAGGCCGGCTTTGTCGGCGACCGCGCCGGTAAACGATCCTTTCTTGTGTCCGAAGAACTCGCTCTCCATCAACTCGCTCGGTTTTGCGCCGCAATTTACCGGCACGAACGGACCGTCACGCCGTGGCCCCGATTCGTGGATCATCGCTGCGACCAACTCCTTGCCGGTTCCAGATTCGCCGCAAATATGGACCGGCGCCTGGCTGCGGGCGACCTTGGCAATCAACTCGCGCACGGTCTGCATGGCCGTAGAATCGCCGATCAGGTTTGCGCCGTGAACTCCATCGCCTGCCGTTCGGTCGCTGCGCAGGCGCAGCGCCGTTGTTACCATTTTTCGCAAGCCATCGAGATCCAGCGGCTTCGATACGAAATCGAAAGCACCTGCCTTTAGCGCCCTGACCGCGGTCTCGACATTGCCGTGCGCCGTAATTACCGCCACCGGTGTATTGGGCGTCTGGTCTTGCATCCATTCGACCAGATCCAGGCCACTGCCATCCGGCAATTTCATGTCGGTAAAACACAGGTCGAACTGTTTTTTCATCAACAGTGCACGCGCTTCTGCCAGGTCGGCCGCTGTCCGGGTCTGGATATCCATCTGTTGCAATGTCAGGCTCAGCAATTCGCGGATATCAGGTTCGTCGTCGATGACCAGCGCGGTTGGCTGACTCATGCGTTGTTCTCCCAGCGTTGCGGATCGGAAAAAGTAATTCTAAAGACACTGCCGCCACCGGGTCGCGTCTGGTAGATCAACGTCGCCTGGTTGCATTCGCAAAGTTCCCGGCAAATGAACAGACCGAGGCCGGTGCCGCCGTCTTCGCCGGTAAAAAATGGTTCGAAGATACGCTCGGCATCGGATTCCGATATACCTTTTCCCCGGTCACCGACCTCCAGGTAAGGACGCTCCGAGCCGCGCAGACGGCCGATCTTCAGATCGATCGGCCCGTCGTCGGGACAGGCGTACTTGAATGCGTTTTCGCACAGATTCCACAGCACCTGGTGCAATTGGCTGGGATCGATTTGTATTTCGGGGGCCGGACCGGCGCTGGCAACCCGGAGTCGATCCCGGTCCAACTGGTGGGTCCGGCTGAACTCATCGGCAAAATCGGCCACCCAGTTCTCCAGCTGCAGCCGTTCAGGCGTCGTGGTATCGCGCCTGGACAATTGCAGAATATTCTCAATGATCTGGCTGACCCGCTGTCCATTGGTATGGATGATGTCGGTCAACCGGCGTTCGGTGCTGGTCATGACCGCGGATTCCCTGAGCAACTGGGCCGCATGGCTCATGGCGCCGACCGGGTTACGAACTTCGTGGGCGATGCTGGCGGTCAGGCGGCCCAGCGAAGCGAGTTTTGACTGCTGAACTTTTTCCGCCAGCATGCTGGTGTCTTCGAGGAAAATCAGCATCGCGTCACCACCGCTTTCCCGCAACGGCGCAAACTGAGGATTGATCACGCGATCTCCATCGGCGGCGATAAACGAAGGTTGCGCCTGGCGGAATTCTTCCGGATTCCGCCGCCATGCTTTCAGCAGCATATATAGACGATGCGAGACTTCGGACAGGTGTTTGGCGGGTCGGCGGCGCGGTGAGCCAAGGATGCTGGCGGCGGATGCATTCATCAGCCGGACCTGGTTGTCTTTGTCTACGACAACGATGCTTTCTCGTAAGTGCTGCACGATGTACTGGTTCAGCTCCGCGAGGTTCTCCAGGTCAACACCACGCTGTCTCGCCAGTGCTTCCGTTTCCTGGATCCGGCGCGCCAGCGGATCCATCAACAAGGCCATGGTCAGGATAATGCCGCTGAGTAACCCGGACGCGGTAAAGTCCTTGGCGACCGGCAGCGTATCCGCGAGTAACCACGCCTGGTCGCCGAGTATAGCCAGCACCGCCAGTGGACCAGCCAACAGCGTTCCTTTTCTGGGCAGGACCAGCGCACTGGCGCCGATGACAATAATCAGCAGGTTTGCCAGGCCGGAACTGATGCCCCCGCTGGCATGACTCAAGGTCGTAATTACCGCGATATCGAATGCTACAGACCACGATACCTGGGTGATTCGCGATGGCCAGCGGCGCGATACGGCGGCCATGTTGCTGACGCCAATTCCCAGGTACAAGCCACAGACCGCAACGAACAGGGTTGGCAACTGCGCCCCGAAAATTCTGGGTTGATCTGCGCTGGCAAAAAGCAACAGCAGGAATACCGAAACGATAACCCGAAATACATTCAGGAGTTGCAGGATTCTCCAACTGAGATCGTCGGCGTCCGGTCGCGGAGCTTGGGTAGCCCGAGCAGCTTTTGTTGCGTCCGGACGACTCAATTCGCCTGTGCTGGAGCTTGCCTGCATGCGTGCCTCATTCCGTGGCTGGCGGTTGGTCTGCCCATTGTAGAAGCAAAGGCCGCCAACCCCAAACAGCTTTGCACAAGCAGAGAATTTGCTCCACAATACGCGCCTTCTCAAACGCCGGATCTGCCGCCAGATGAATCTCCACGAATACCAATCAAAACGGCTGTTTAAACAATACGGCGTACCCGTACCAAAAGGCCTGCCGGCCCGCACCCCGGATGATGCGGCCAGTGCCGCCAGGGAACTCGGCGGTGACGTCTGGGTGGTCAAGGCGCAGGTACACGCGGGCGGTCGTGGCAAGGCAGGGGGCGTCCGACTGGTCACCAGCGTCGATGAAGTCAAAAAAGCCGCACTGGATTTGCTGGGGAGCACCCTGGTTACCAAACAGACCGGCCCCGAAGGGTTACCGATTCACACGGTGATAGTCGAAGTCGGTTCTGAAATTGCGCGCGAACTTTATCTGAGCATACTGGTCGATCGCACCAGCGAGCGGATCAGTTTTATGGGGTCCGCCGCAGGTGGCATGGATATCGAGGAAGTCGCAGCAGCGGATCCAGATAAAATTCGAATGATATCGGTTAACCCGGCGGCCGGCCTGCAGCCTTACCAGGCTCGCCAAATGGGATTCGCGATGGGACTCGACAGTGATCAGGTCGGTCAGTTCACCAAAATAGCGATGCAGTTGTTCAAACTGTTTACCGAGCGCGATGCTTCGATGATCGAAATCAACCCGTTAATCGTGACCGCCGATGGCGATGTCGTCGCGCTGGACGCCAAGATCAATATCGAAGACAACGCTCTTTTTCGGCAATCGCAGATGTTGGAATGGCGTGATCCTACGCAGGAAGATGAAAAGGAAAACGAGGCCAGCGCCCACGATCTCAATTATGTGTCACTTGACGGCAATATCGCCTGCATGGTCAACGGTGCCGGACTGGCGATGGCGACGATGGACCTGATTAAACTGCACGGCGGCGATCCTGCAAATTTCCTGGATGTCGGTGGTGGCGCGACAGCCGAGCGCGTGGCCGAGGCATTCAAGTTGATTTTGTCGAACGAGCGGGTCAAGGCGATTCTGGTGAACATATTCGGCGGCATCGTACGTTGCGACCTGATCGCCGAGGGCATTATTGCAGCGGTGAAAGAAGTCGGTGTCGAAATACCCGTGGTCGTGAGACTGGAGGGAACGAACGTGAAAAAGGGCCGGGAGCTGCTGGCCAATAGCGGTCTGGATATTATTTCCGCCGATGACCTGACCGAGGCGGCAAAAAAGGCCGCGGCCGTTGTCGCCTGAGCAAACAGGGAACAACAGACAGCAATGGGTACACTCGTCAATAAAGACAGCAAGGTCATTTGCCAGGGGTTTACCGGGCGCCAGGGTAGTTTTCATTCTCAGCAAAGCATCGAATACGGAACCAACATGGTCGGTGGCGTAACACCCGGCCGCGGCGGTGAAACACATTTGGATCTACCGGTTTTCGATACGGTTCACCAGGCCGTTACCGAAACAGGGGCAGAGGTCAGCATGATCTATGTGCCGGCGCCGTTTGCCGCCGACGCGATCCTCGAAGCTGCCGATGGCGGTATCAAGCTGGTGGTCTGTATCACCGAGGGCATCCCGGTTTTGGACATGGTGCGGGTCAAGGCTGCCCTGAAAGACTATGACTGCCGGCTGATCGGGCCAAATTGCCCCGGCATCATTACGCCTGGCGAGTGCAAGATAGGAATCATGCCTGGTTTTATTCATCAGCCCGGCAAGGTTGGCGTGGTGTCGCGATCCGGTACCCTCACCTACGAAGCGGTTTATCAGACCACTTGCAACGGGCTTGGCCAGACGACCTGTATCGGTATCGGCGGCGACCCTGTTCGGGGAATGAATTTCATCGAATGTCTCGAGTTGTTCGAGGCCGACCCGGCGACCGAGGGCATAATCATGGTCGGTGAGATTGGCGGCACGGATGAAGAAGCGGCAGCCGATTTCATCAAGGAGCATGTCGACAAGCCGGTTGTCGCTTACATTGCCGGCGTAACAGCCCCATCGGGTAAACGCATGGGTCATGCCGGGGCAATCATCTCGGGGGGCACCGGTACTGCGGAGGAAAAATTCAAGGCACTGAACGCGGCCGGCGTTACCACCGTACGATCGCCCGCGGAAATGGGTAGCGCCATGTTGCAGCGACTGGGTGGCTGACAGACCGGCGCCGCTGTCTGCGGAATCAACAACCGGCGAGCGATGAATAACCAGTCCAACGCTAAAAGCTCCGCAACCAGGCAAATCACAATTGCCCTGGCGCAGATCAACATGACCGTCGGCGATGTGCCGGGCAATACGCGACGTGTCATCGACACCGCCCAACGTGCTCGCGACCAGTTACACGCACAACTGGTGGTATTTCCCGAATGCACGCTGAGCGGTTACCCGCCGGAGGATCTCCTGTTTCACAAGGGGCTGAGGCGGCAGGTTGCCAGCGGCCTGAATACGCTGACGCAGGAGTTGAAAGGCGTCCAGGTTCTCGTTGGCTATCCTGAATACACCGAGCGCGGCATCTACAACTCGCTGACCCTGATCGGCGGTGGCAAACAGAGTGTGAATTACCGTAAAAGGCACCTGCCCAATTACGCGGTGTTCGATGAAGAGCGTTATTTCCTGGCCGGGGACGAGGCAAAGACGATAGATGTCGGTGGCATCAAGCTGGGTCTGTCGGTGTGCGAGGACATCTGGCATGCCGGTACGCTGGAAGCTGCCCACGACATCGGCGCCGAGGCGCTGATCATTACCAATGGCTCGCCATACGAAATCGGGAGCCAGTCCCGGCGGCGTGCGTTGCTGGCGGAGCGAATCAGCGACTGCGCTATCCCGATTATTTACCTGAACCTGATCGGAGGTCAGGATGAACTGGTTTTTGACGGCGGTTCCATGGCTCTCGATGCAACGGGCAAGACCGTTTTTCAGGCGCCCCAGTTTGAGGAAGGTGTCTATCCGCTGGAATTGCGTGCCGGACCGGACGGGGTGGAAGTGGTGCCGGCGGATATTTGTCCGGACCTGGCGAAAGCCGAAAGCGCGTATCGGGCAATTGTCCTGGGCGTCCACGACTACGTGATCAATCACGGTTTCCCCGGTGTGATCATCGGGCTGTCAGGCGGTATCGACTCGGCACTGACTCTTGCCATCGCCGTGGATGCGTTGGGCGCGGATCGGGTGCAGGCTGTCATGATGCCATCGCGTTTCACCGCCGATATCAGCATCGAGGATGCTGCTGAACAGGCACGAACGATGGCGGTTCAGTATGACGTTCTGCCGATCGAGGATATTTTCGGCAGCGTTCTCGATACTCTCGCGCCTTTGTTTGCAGGATTGCCGGCCGATACGACGGAAGAGAACATCCAGGCTCGCAGCCGGGGCATCATCCTGATGGCGATCTCGAACAAGACCGGGAAAATGCTCCTGACCACCGGCAACAAGAGCGAGACGGCGGTCGGTTACGCTACCTTGTACGGCGATATGGCCGGTGGGTTCGCGCCGATCAAGGATTGCTCAAAGACCCTGGTTTACGAACTCGCCCGGTATCGCAATGGCCTGGGTCCGGTCATTCCGGATCGTGTGCTGGCCCGCGAACCGTCGGCAGAACTAAGCGACAATCAGAAAGACAGCGACAGTCTGCCGCCCTACGATATTCTCGATCCGATACTCGAAGCACTGATCGAGGAAAACCTTTCGGTGGATGAAATCAGCGAGCGAGGTTTTGAGCGAGCCATAGTCGGCAAAGTGCTGGCGATGGTTCAGCGCAACGAATACAAGAGGCGCCAGGCTCCGCCGGGTGTTCGAATCAGCAGCCGCGCCTTCGGGCGGGACTGGCGTTATCCAATTACCTCGGGGTACAAGGCCGACTAGGCTGGCCAGCCAGTCTTTCTAATCCAGGCTGGCGGTGCTGGGCAAAGCGCCCGCCAACCGGGTAGTGTTCAGTCGCAAGACCTCGCGGGTCTGCTGCGCCATCTCGTCCAGTTCGAGTTCTTCATAGGCAGCAATCATCACGCCAAGTGCGTCGGCCACGGAAGTCGTGCCCTGATACTCGACCATTACATTCTCGGCACGTTTCAGCGCCGCAACATACGCACCGCGATCCATGTAATACCTTGCGACATGCAACTCGTATTTAGCCAGGTAATTTCGCAGGTAAATCATTCGCTGCCTGGCGTTGGCCGAGTACGGACTGTCCGGAAAATTCGTCACCAGGTAGTGAAAATTGTTGAAAGAGGTTCGCGCGGTGCGTGGCGGACGCTCGGTCGGGTCGACCTTAAATAAACGATGAAGTTTGTTTGGCTTCTTGGGAAAAAACACCAGGCCCTTGATGAAGTTGGCGTAATCGACACGTGGGTGGGTCGGGTTTTCCAGGATGAACTGATCCGCCGCGTCGATCGTCGCGTCGGGTTCATGGTTCATGTAATAACAAAAAATGATGTCGAGCTGGGCCTGTTTGCTGTAGTTCGAGAAAGGAAAACGGCCTTCCAGCCGTTCGAATCGGAGAACCGCGTTTCCGAAATTTCCGGTGAGCATGCTTTGTCTCGCTTTTTCATACAGTTTCGCGGCACCCAGGGTCGGGTCGATTTCCTTCGGTCCACCGCCACAGCCGGTCAGCGTCACGGCCAGCATCAGAGCGGTCATCCAGCGAATTGTCTTGTTCAAATAAGCCACATTTTTTTCTGCGGGTTTAGCGGGGGCACGGAGTATACCGTAAACTGCGCGGTGTTCAGCCACGTCGGTCGGGAAACAGTGACAGAAAGTCGCGAACACAATCTGGTAATGCCGTCGGATCAGGCCGGTTACCGTTTGGACCAGGCCCTGGCCCGAATGTTTCCGCAGTTTTCCCGAAGCCGCATCAAGCAATGGATAGAGAGCGGCGATGTTCTTCTGGATGGCAAGCCGACGCGCCCCAGACAGAAATTGATGGGTGGCGAGCAGGTGCTGATTCGCGAGTCTCTGGAGCCGCGAACTGTCGACCGGCCACAGGAAATTCCGCTGGAGATCGTGGATCAGGGCGATGACTTTCTGGTGATCAACAAGCCGGTCGGGCTGGTCGTGCACCCGGGTGCCGGTAATCCGGACGGCACTTTGGTAAATGCTTTGTTGAATTTCGACGTGCGGCTGGAAGCATTGCCGCGTGCCGGAATCGTTCACCGGCTGGACAAGGGCACCAGCGGCTTGTTGCTGGTTGCACGCGATAGCGAAATCCAGCAGCAGTTCAGCGACATGCTGGCGCGCCGGGAGATTACCCGCGAATACCAGGCGGTTTGCCGGGGTGTGCTGACCGCGGGCGGGACCGTGGATCAGCCGCTGGATCGGCACCCGAACGACCGCCGGAAAATGACCGTTCGCCCCGGTGGCCGGAATGCGATTACTCATTACCGCGTCATTGAGCGCTTTCGCGGGCATAGCCATGTTCGGGTCAACCTCGAGACCGGCCGCACCCACCAGATTCGTGCGCACTTCGCTCACCTGCGCCACGCCCTGGTCGGCGACTCCGTTTATGGCGGCCGCCTCGCGATACCGGCAGGTGCCAGCGAAGAACTGGCAGATACGCTGCGCAAATTCAGCCACCAGGCCCTGCATGCCGGCCGCCTGGCTCTGTCCCACCCGCGCAGTGGTAAAGCCATGGATTGGGGCGCCGAAATCCCCGCCGATTTTGCCGCATTGATCCGGGCCCTACGCAGGGATGCGGAAAACAAAAACGGCACGCCAACGTGAACGATATCAAGCTGATTGTTCCGGATTGGCCGGCGCCGGGGAATGTCCGTGCCTGCGCGACGACGCGCGTTGGCGGCGTCAGCCAGCAGGAATTTACCAGCCTGAATCTTGCGGGCCATGTCGGCGACCGCGATGACGATGTCGTCGAAAACAGGAAGCGGTTGCGCAACTTCGCCGGTCTGCCGGTGGAACCGCGGTGGTTGCAGCAGGTACATGGTAACCGGGTTGCAGATCTTTCGACGGAGCCAATGCCGACCGCCGCAGACGCATCGGTCAGCAACACGCCGGGCCAGGTTTGTGCGATTCTGACTGCCGATTGCCTTCCCGTCTTGTTATGCAGCGTCGACGGCAAGCAGATTGCCGCGGTACATGCCGGCTGGCAGGGCCTGGCCGGTGGCGTTATCGAAGCGGCATTGAACAAAATGTCCCGCGATGGACGACAACTGCTCGCCTGGCTCGGGCCGGCGATCGGGCCGGCCGCGTACCAGGTCGGCGCGAATGTCAGGCAGGCATTCATTGAAAAAAACCAGGCCAGCGCGGCTTTCTTCGCCGGGGACGGACCCGGCCACTGGAAGATGGACCTGTATGGACTGGCGCGCCATAAACTGGAAGCGCATGGGGTCGACGTGTTCGGCGGAGCTTTTTGTACATTTACCGATTCGCAACGGTTTTTTTCTTACCGGCGCGACGATCGTTGCGGGCGCCAGGCGAGCATGATCTGGCTCGATTGAGGGCATGGCATTCTCTGTGCCTCGCAAGCCATAGACCGTTACAATCAGCCGGTCTGTCAACGGCAGGATTGCCAAGGGAGTGACAAGTGCCGGTACTGGGCTGGATAGTCTTTACTACGATCCTCGGCGGCGCGTTAAGCGCTCTCGCGGCCAGTGTCTTGTTGTTGTTTTCAAGCCAGCGCCGCATCGGCCTTTTGCCTCACCTGGTGAGTTTCGCGACCGGCGCCTTGCTTGGAGCCGCATTTCTCGGTTTGCTTCCTCATGCGCTCGAAGGCGCCGGGGCCGACAGTTACCATCGAATCGGCGCGACCGTATTGTTCGGTATCCTGCTATTCTTCCTGCTCGAAAAAATATTGCTTTGGCGTCATTGTCACAACGACGACTGCGAAGCGCACGGGCCCAGCGACCAGCACCGCGCGAGCGCTTCCGGTGTGATGATCCTGGTTGGCGACGGGATTCATAATTTTCTCGATGGCTTGTTGATTGCCGCCGCTTTTCTGACCGATATCCATCTCGGTGTCGTGACCGCGATCGCGGTAATCGCACATGAAATTCCACAGGAAGTGGGCGACCTTGCGGTCCTGCTGAACGCCGGGCTGCAGAGAGGGAAGGCATTTACTCTGAATCTACTGGCCAGCCTGACATCGGTCCTGGGAGGCATCATCGGCTGGGCTCTGCTCGAACAGGCCACGGAATTGTTGCCCTATGTACTGGCTATCGCCGCATCGAGTTTTCTGTACATTGCTGTCGCCGATTTGATCCCCGGGCTGCACCGCAATGTCGAAGCCAGGGCCAGCTTGCTGCAGGTATTGTTGATCGGCGCCGGCGTGTTTGTCGTCGCGGCGACCCACCAGGCGGTTCATTAGTGACTTGATTTAACGCATCGAACCCCCATTTAAAAGGCAATCAGAGCCTGGCGCGGAGAGCTTTGCGCCAGGCCGCCTTTTGCAGGGGTATCCACTATGCGGATGGACAAATTAACGAGCAAGCTGCAGATAGCGCTGGCCGATGCCCAGTCGCTGGCATTGGGTCGCGACAACCAGATTATCGAACCGGTGCATCTGATGACCGCGCTGCTGGATCAGCAGGGCGGTAGCGTCCGTCACCTGCTTACCAAGGCAGGAACCAATGTCAACCTGCTGCGCTCCCACCTGGGCGAGGCGGTCGACCGGTTGCCGCGGGTCGAGGGGACGCCCGGCGAGGTCCATA
>JAPUGL010000191.1 GCA_027292775.1 Gammaproteobacteria bacterium
GCTTGAGAAAAACGGCCTCAAGAGGGGTGTCAGGGGGCTGAAAGTTATCATGATGTGCGAACTGCCAACCAACGCCCTGCTGGCAGAACAGTATCTTGAGAGCTTTGACGGGATGTCCATTGGTTCGAATGACCTGACCCAGTTAACGCTGGGACTGGATCGTGACTCGGGAATCGTGGCCGAGGTCTTTGACGAAAGAGACGACGCGGTTAAATTCCTGATGTCGATCGCGATTCAAGCTTGTTTAAAGAAGGGGAAATATATTGGCATTTGCGGCCAGGGGCCTTCCGATCATCCGGATCTCGCTCGCTGGTTGCTCGAACAGGGTATCGAGTCGATGTCTTTAAACCCTGACACTGTCGTGGAAACCTGGATCTTCCTCGCCGGAGTAAAGGTCTAAGGCGAGACCTCGTCCGTGCAGCCGACGAAGTACTACAAATCGCTCCAGCTTGAGCGTCGTCGCATGCGGAGTTTTGGCAGGATCAGTCCAAGTAATATTCCGCCTATCAGGACAGCCGCACCCGCCATAAACCAGTCCCTGTTTCTCCCGTCCTTTAGTTCCTGAATTTCCGATGTCTGCGCCTGCAGGCGATGATTCATTGTTTGTAATGTAGTCTGTAGTTCCTGGTTCTGGCTGTTAATGTCAATTGCATTCGCCGAAACACGGCGTATATTCGCCAGCTCTGTATCCTTGTTCTCGTTGCCTTTTAGCAAGCTGTCGCGCTCCTGGCGCAGCTCGTCCCGGCTCGCTGTCGCCTTTTTTTCGCGTGCCGCAAGCTCCTGGTTTCGTTGCCGCAGGTTGCTCACCTGCTGGCGCATGCCGGCAAGCTGGTCACGCGCCGCGGGCTGATTCATCAGGAAACGGCTCAACACGTATCCCTCGATACCTGATGCGGTTTTGATCGTTGTGTAACCGGTTTCCTCGTCCGCTTCCACAACCTCTACGGTCGTTCCACTCGCCAGCATCCTCAATATCGCGTTCTGCGTTGACGGCCCGCTCCGCATCGTCACCTCGAACTCGTCGGTGACATAGACATTCTCGGCCAAAACGACCGATGGAATCAGTGTAATCAGAAAAAGCAAAGCATAAACTTTCATTTTGATATCCAGATGCGGGGCCGTGGATGATAACCCGAAACGGACGGCCAACTATCCATTTTTTCACCCCAATCGCAAGTTGTCGCAAGCCAACGACACCCCGGAGGACCCTCCGCAGCGCATATATCCGTAGCGAGAACGTAAACAGCGGATCTAGTCTTTTGCCAATCCGGAAATCGCATCCTCCCAGTGCGTCCCGTCGAATGCCAGGACGGATACTTCGCCGACCTGCCCCGGATCGAGACACCGCAGATTGACGCTGTAGCCATCAGGATGAGATCTCGGAACATAAAAAGACTTGATGCCGCATTCGCGGCAGAATAAATGCCGGGCGATACCGGTGTTGAAGCAGTATTCGGAGAGCGCCTCTTTCCCCTTGAGCAACGTAAAATCTTCGGCCGAGACGATCAAGTGCCGATAACCGGTCATGACGCACATAGAACAATTGCAATCGAAGACTTCGAGTTCAGTCGGCGCTCTGACCTTATAGCGGACAGTGCCACAATGGCAGCCACCTCGATATTCAATCTTTTGGGGAGCATCCATTACGACGGTACTTAGTTCTTGCTCATAACTCCAGCGGTACTTCCCAGACCACCATCGCCAACTGCTTGTTGTCCGGGCTGACCGCCAGCCTGGTAATTGGTCCGGGAAACACATCGCTAAAGTCACGGACCATAAGCCAGCCGTCATTGGTAAGCCGGTAAATAGTTCTGTCATCGGCCATCAACAGGAATGGATCTTCGGTCCAGATGAAATCGGCGAAATGACTTCCCTCCAGAGTTTTTGCCAGTGATGAGAATTCCAGACTATCGAGGTCCAGCAGACTGAGTTCAGTCTCCCCCGCCTCATTCTCACGGATCACGGTCAGTGAATTACTACCGGGTTTCAGTTGCAGCGCACGCGAAAGTTTCGGCATTTCTACAACCGGCCTGGTCTCGCCATAATTGACGTAGCCGATCTGCAGCATCACCGGCCATGATTCTTTCTCGTCTCCCGATACTGGCACCCCCCCCAGCAAAGCGATCCGGTTTGCGTCTATCCAGTTGTAATAATTCACCGCCACTGTATCGGGAAGAATTACTTCGGTGTTATCGCTCTGATCGTCGACAAACCATAATCGGCTTGTACCATCAGCCTCAAGGCGAACTACTGAAAAGCCGCGACCGGCTGGCATCGGTATCGGCGAATATTCCGATTCCTCGGTGTCGGTCATTTTTCTCTGCTCGCCATTGGCAAGATCATGCAGAAAAATGTCAGTGCGCATTTCCAAATCTTCGGCGACGATGCCGACACTGAACAACAACCCACTGCCATCCAGAAGATACTTTGGCTGGTTGTCATAACCGCGTCTCGGCGTAATGTTGCTTGGCTCACCAAGACTGACCGAATCGGCGCTGGTTACCATATCGACCAGCCAGATATCCGTAAGGTATTCCCGTGCGGGTTTTTCCTCGTATTCCTCTTTATCTTCCGTTTTTGAACAGGCCAGGGCAGTTACAACGAATGCAGCGAGCAGAAGCAATATTGATATTTTCGGAATTCTTGTCATAGCGCTACATTCAACTCTCTGAGTCCAGTGGGCCTTCGATAATTTGCCAGTGCAAGATAGAATGCTCGATCGCAGCGTACATCGCATGAATCAACATTCTCCTTCTCCTCAAAACCCACTTTCAGATACAAGCCAATCGCCGCATGAAGGGCGTCGTTTGATTCCAGATGTATTTCATCGAAACCGAGTTTGGCGGCGCTGTCTATCAAAAAATCCAGCAGCGATTTACCCCATCCTCGGCCTCTTACCGCAGGCAAAAAATACATTTTGCGCAATTCGCATTGCCTGTCATTGAGTCTCATCAGACCGGCCGTCCCCCCGATTTCGCCCTTCTCGTTCTGCAAAACGATAAACAACCCGCCCGAATTAACGTAATTTTCTTCAATATCTGACAGGTCCGAGTCCATGCCCTCTGGACATAGCTCCATACCAAACTCATTCAGCACCGTTTCCACCAGTGCGGTAATCCTGCTGAAATCCTTTTTTTCCGCGGCCCGGATGGTCAACATGCGCAAACAGCCTTACTATGTATAGCGTACCTATGTATAGGGTCGCCTTGGTAACGGCGCCAACAATACGACACGGGGCGAGTATTTGAAATATAGCCTGCGTTTACTGGCATCCAGAGCAAGGTAAAACGAAGCAAACGGAAGCAATGTGTTTATAACCAGAGCAGCTATAGCCAACCCAGTTGCCGTAATATCAGGCATGCTGCTGATTATTCTGTTCGGAATAATCGCCCTTAACAGGCTACCGATTCAACTGATTCCAAATGTTGAGCAACCGTTAATACAAATCAGCACGAGTTGGCGCGCCGCCGCGCCGGAGGAAGTTGAGGCCGAGATTCTGGAACCGCAGGAAGATGCGCTCCGCGGCGTCCCCGGCTTGAAAAAAATGGAATCGGCAGCATCCCGCGGGCGTTCATCGATCAACCTGACTTTCGCTATCGACATAGATTTGCAACGAGCCTTGATCGAAGTTATGAACCGGCTCAACCGAGTGCCGAATTATCCCCCCGATGCCGACGAACCGGTGATCTATGTCGGCCAGGATCAGTTCGGTGCGGCGATCGCCTGGTTTGCGTTGCGCCCTCAGGATGGCATGAATATCGATATGTCCGCGTACCAGGATTTTGTCGAAGATGTGATTCAGACACGCATCGAAAGAGTCAAAGGTATTTCCAAGACCGATGCCTACGGTGGCCGCGCCCATGAAGTGCGCATAACTTTCGACCCCTACCTGGCCGCCGCCTATGGGATCGACATTCCGACGCTGGCAAGGATCGCATCTAACAACACCGATACCAGCGGCGGCTTTAACGAAGTCGGCCGACGCCAATACACGGTGCGTTACACGGGGAAATACCAGCTGAGAGAATTTGGCGACATGGTATTGAGCTGGCGGGAGGGTAACCCCGTGCGGCTGCGCGATATCGCCAAAATCGACATGGTGCTAACCGACAGGACCGGCATCATGCGAATGAACGGCGACCCAGCGATCGCTTTCAACGCACAGCCCGCGGAAAACGTCAATGTACTGGATGTAATGACTGATCTGAAACGGGCGATTGTTGAACTCAATGACGGGCCGGTCGGTAGGGCCGGGTTGAAAATCGTTCAGGTCTACGATGAAACCATTTACATCAAGCAATCGATTTCCATGTTGCGCAACAATCTGATACTCGGAATAATGCTCAGCATCGGCGTCCTGTGGTGGTTCATGCGCCGCCTGCGCGTGACGATGATCGTCGCCATCGCGATTCCGGTTTCGCTGTTTGCTTCCTTTGCGCTGCTTGATGCAGGCGGCAGGACCCTGAATATCATTTCCCTGGCTGGCATGGCTTTCGCCATCGGCATGGTGCTCGATGCCGCCATTATCGTCATGGAAAATATCGTCCGGCTACGCGAAAGCGGCAGGACCAGCGAAGAAGCGTCAATTGTCGTCACCACGCAGGTCTGGGGCGCACTGCTGGCATCGACTGCAACCACGGTAGCGATTTTCCTGCCAGTCGTTTTCCTGCGCGACACGGCGGGCCAGTTGT
>JAPUGL010000192.1 GCA_027292775.1 Gammaproteobacteria bacterium
GGTTATTTCGCGGTCTCCGAAGCGGCCGCCGTTACTGCGCTATATGTCCTGATTTTGTATTTGATAATTCGCCGTGAGATAAAACTGGTCGAGATGCCGCGTATCATGCGCGAATCCATGGTGTTGGTAGGCGGCATACTCATGATACTCGGCGTTTCGATCGCATCGACCTCCCTGATGATAGACCTGGAAGTTCCGCAAAAGCTGCTGAAAGCAATTAACAGTTATGTCGGCGGGCAAGTCAGTTTCCTGTTGTTAATGCTCCTGTTCCTGCTGGTTCTTGGCGCGATTCTGGATATTTTTTCGGCATTGGTACTGATCGTTCCATTATTGCTGCCGATAGCCGAGAGCTATGGGATACACCCGTTGCACTTTGGCATAATTTTCCTGGCGACGATGGAGTTGGGCTACCTGACCCCGCCGGTCGGTCTCAATCTGTTTATTTCCAGCTATCGGTTTGAAAAACCGATAACCAGTGTCTATCTGGCGACGATCCCGTTTTTTCTGATTTTACTGCTCAGTGTGCTGGTAATTACTTTTGTTCCGCAGCTATCATTGTGGTTGGTCCCCGATTGATTGTGCTGACCACAGGTCTGGAAGAAACCTGCGTTGGTATTGGGCAGGCTCTGAAAATTTGTCACGGTGTATTGAATGAATATTTTTAAAACGATTGGTCGATTTTTCCGGTTCACATTTGGCGCTCTCGATGGAATGCGGCGGGTGCTGCATTTTATTCTGTTATTGCTGATTTTCAGTTTGATCATCGCGGGTCTTACGGGCGACATCAAAATAATTCCTGAGTCCGCGGCACTGAGAATAGCGCCATTTGGCAATATCGTTGAACAGTATCAAGGCGACGCCGTGGATCGTGCGCTGGATGAATTGCTGGGCGAGGCAGAACCACAGGCACTGCTGCATCAACTCGTCGAATCGCTGGAGAAAGCGGCCGATGATCCGCGAATTTCTTCGGTTGTATTGCAGTTAAATCGGATGGGTGGCGCCGGCCTGAGCAATCTGCAAACGATTGGCAGGGCGATTGACAGTTTCAAGGAAAGCGGCAAGCCGGTTATTGCCATTGGCGACTACTATTCCCAAGGCCAGTACTACCTGGCATCGCGTGCCGATGAGATTTACATGCACCGGTTGGGTGGCGTGTTTATCGACGGTTTCGGCTATTACCGGCTATACATGAAAGAAGCGCTGGACAAACTGAAGTTCAATATGCACGTGTTTCGTGCGGGTAAATATAAGTCCTATGCAGCGACGTACGAGCGAGACGACATGTCGGCCGAGGAAAAGGAAGAAAGCACCGAGTGGCTTGGCGATCTCTGGACCGCATATCAGCAGGATATAACCGGAGCCCGCGACCTGGAATCCGGTGCCGTGTCCGACTACGCCAATAATTTTATCTCAGAGTTGCGCGTCGAACAGGGAAACATGGCCGAGGTCGCTGTAAATTCCGGTCTGGTTGACGAATTACTGAGCCACGAGGAAATGATGGCCAGACTGACCGATATCGCAGGTAGCAATGGCGACGACTACAAAGCATATAGCTATATCAATTACGACGATTATGTTGATGCGCGGAGCGCTGAAGATTCGCTGCTCGGTAACAATGCCGACAAGATCGGTGTCATTGTCGCAGCCGGAAATATTCTCAGTGGCCGTCAACCGCCTGGAAAAATTGGCTCGGATTCGCTCGGCCGCCTGATCAGAGATGCGCGTGAGGATGACAGCATCAAGGCGGTGGTTTTGCGGATCGATAGCCCCGGAGGCAGCTCTTTCGCATCCGAAGTAATTTTCCAGGAGCTGGTCTCGCTGCGTGAGGCAGGCAAGCCCTTGGTGGTTTCAATGGGTGATGTTGCCGCATCCGGTGGCTACTGGATCGCCTTGCCCGCCGATAAAATATGGGCCAACCCGACGACGATCACAGGTTCCATCGGGGTAGTTGCGATGTTTCCGAGCTTCGAGGGCAGTCTGGAGGCGCTCGGACTGAATATGGATGGTATCGGCACAACCTCACTGAGCGGCCAGTTCAATCCGGCCATCGGTCTGGGTGAGGATGGCAGCGAGCTGATTCAGCTTGGCGTCGATTTCAGTTATCGCGAATTCCTGAAAAAAGTTTCGGATAACCGCAACATGAGCATGAGCGAAGCGGATGAACTGGCGCAAGGAAGGGTCTGGAGCGGCATTGATGCATACAACCTGGGCCTGGTCGACGAACTCGGTGATCTGGAGCAGGCGCTGGATTCGGCAGCCGAGCTGGCGGGCCTCGACGAATACTCGGTGTTTTATATCGAACGCGAACTCAGCTTCGAGGAATCTCTGATACTGAGATTATATGGCGCGGCGCACGCTGTCGTACCGGCCCGCGCCGGATCAATCGGATGGAGCGAACCGTTCAAGCAGGTCGCGGCCAGGGTTCAGAAAAGTTTCGAAAACCTGGCCGATTTCAACGACCCGCGAGGAATGTATTACTACTGCTTCTGCGAAAAGCAGTGAAAGAAACCTGCCTGGCAGGCTCAATTCAACGTTTTGCTTTTCCAGTATTTCGTACCGGAAATATCCGCCTGTAACATCAGGCCGACATCAGTCATCGGATAGATAGCTATGCCGTGTGTGAATGTCGTTTCGGCACTCGCGCCCTTGACGCCCGCAACAGCGCTAGCAGTTGCATCGGCCGTCCAGCCATATTCGATGAAATCGTCATAGGTTTTCTTGCTCTCGAACAGGAAAACAACCTGGTATTTGTGAGCGCCCAGGCCGATGTTGATGCCGCCCATGCCCATGTTCATATAGGTTCGTGACTTGCTGGCTTTCTGAACCACCACGCCTTTGCCGCCACCACCGGTCAAAATTATCGACACTTTGACATTGCTGAAAACCGCATACGCGTAGCATTCATCGTAAAGCCGTTTTGCGCCACTGCTTTCTTCGAAAAGGCGGGTCAGCGATGCCGATGCCATCGCATCGATTTCCGCTCGCTTGTCGGCGATTTCTTGCGGATCGGGGGTGCTTGCACAGGCGGCCAAAGATAACAAAGCGATGCTGAGAAGTAATTTTTTCATTACAGATTCCTGTTTGGTTTTCGCCAGGTGAATAATAATGTGGATGCCGGTCGCACAACCCGCGACCAGTGCTCATTATGGATAATCTGATTGCTCAGTGCATATGGCGCTTTTTAGCGACAACGCCTGGAACAAAGGGTTTTCCTTAAATATCATTCGCTTAACCGAATCAATGAAATTCGTGCCTGATCCCCGGATGCTACGCGATGCGCTTTTCCTTCCGCCGCCGGATTCAGGCCAGCCAATCCAGGATAACTTTGCCAGATTGCCCGGAGCGCATGATATCGAATCCTTGTTGATACTCGCTGACCGAAAAATGGTGGGTAATCACAGGACTGATATCCAGCCCGCTTTCCAGCATGCTGGTCATCTTGTACCAGGTTTCGAACATCTCGCGCCCGAAGATGCCTTTGACTTCCAACCCTTTGAAGATGATTTGTTTCCAGTCGATAGCGGTGTCTTTTGGCGGCAGGCCAAGCAGCGCGACTTTGCCTCCATGGTGCATCGTGCGCAGCAGATCACGCAGCGCGGCCGGGTCGCCGGACATTTCCATACCGACATCGAAGCCCTCGGTCATGCCCAGCGATTTTATCACCTCATCCAGCGAACCATTGGCTACGTTATGCGCGACGCTTGCGCCCATCTTGCGAGCGAGCTCCAGACGATAGTCGCTGACGTCGGTGATAACCACGTGTCGCGCGCCCACATGACGAGCGATTGCGACGGTCATGATTCCGATCGGCCCGGCGCCGGTGATCAGCACGTCCTCACCAACCAGGTCGAACGACAAGGCAGCGTGCGTGGCGTTACCCAGCGGATCCAGGATCGAGGCGATATCGTCACTGATCGAATCCGGCAGCTTGAAAACGTTCTGTGCGGGAATGCACAGAAATTCGGCGAAACAGCCGGGACGATCACAGCCTATACCTTTGGTGTTTCTGCATAGATGACGACGCCCGGCCCGGCAATTTCGACAATAGCCACAGGTAATGTGTCCTTCGGCGGAGACCCGGTCTCCCTTTTGATAGCCATCGACTTCGCTGCCGGTTTCCACGATTTCGCCGACAAATTCATGTCCTATGTGCATGGGTACCTTGATCGTCTGCCTGGCCCAGTCATTCCAGTTGTAAATGTGGATGTCGGTGCCGCAGATTGAGGTCTTGTTGATTTTAATCAGGACATCGTTGTGCCCTATCGAGGGCTGCTCGACTTCATCCATCCAGATGCCGGGTTCGGGTTTCTTTTTGACCAATGCCTTCATGGTTTTCACTCAGGAGATGATGCCCATTTCACGACCGACTTTGCCAAATGCGGCGATGGCCCGATCCAGATGCTCCGTTTTATGGCCTGCCGACATTTGGGTCCTGATCCTTGCCTTGCCTTTCGGAACCACGGGGAACGAAAAACCGACGACATAAATACCTTCAGCGAGCATCAGGTCGGCCATCCGGCCGGCAAGTTTGGCGTCACCCAGCATGATCGGAATAATGGGATGCTCTCCTGGAACCAGGTCAAAACCCAGCTCACTCATCTGATTCCTGAAATATGCAGCGTTCTTGTGTACTTTGTCGCGGAGACCGGTATCCGTTTCCAGCATATCCAATACCTTGATAGTAACTGCCGCCACAACCGGTGCGATAGCGTTGGAGAAGAGATAAGGTCGCGAACGTTGGCGCAGCCAAGCGACCACTTCCTTGCTGGCCGATGTGTACCCACCGGCGGCGCCACCCAGGGCCTTGCCCAGGGTCCCCGTCAGTATATCGACGCGGCCCATCACATCATGGTACTCATGGGTTCCGCGGCCTTGCTTTCCCATAAAGCCGGTTGCATGGGCGTCATCGACCATGACCATCGCGTCATATCGGTCGGCCAGGTCGCAGATGTCTTGCAGGTTGGCGATGACTCCGTCCATCGAAAAAACACCATCGGTCGCAATCAGCTTCACGCGGGCATCTTTGGCAGCCTTGAGCTGCTCCTCGAGATCATTCATATCATTATTGCGGTAGCGAAAACGCTGCGCCTTGCATAGGCGTACTCCGTCAATAATGCTGGCATGATTGAGTTCATCGCTGATGATCGCGTCGCTGTTATCCAGCAAGGTTTCAAAAAGACCGCCATTGGCATCAAAACAGGAGGGGTAGAGAATCGTTTCTTCGGTCCCCAGGAACCCGCTGATGCGCTCCTCGAGTTCCTTGTGTACGCTTTGCGTGCCACAGATAAAACGAACCGAAGCCATGCCATAGCCATATCGATCGAGCGCTTCGTGAGCCGCCTCGATCAGTGCCGGATGATTCGCCAGGCCGAGATAATTGTTGGCGCAGAAATTAACGACCTCACTGCCATCGGCGATTCGGATTTCGGCTTGTTGCTGCGAACGAATTACGCGTTCGCCTTTGAAAAGCCCCGCTGATTTAAGATCTTCGGTGTCCTTACTCAAGCGGTTCAAAAATGCCTGGTCCACTTCATCGCTCCCAGCGGCAAACAGTGGCGGAGTATAGCAGTACAATAACGCCGGTTAGGGCTTCGATGAGCTCCGTATGGAAAAACCAAGACTCGACAAATGGTTATGGCAGGCGCGGCTGTTCAAGACCCGAATGCTGGCGGCGGCGGGTTGTCGTGCCGGCCGTGTGCGCCTCAATGGTGGCCGGGTCAAGCCATCGCGGTCGCTGGAGCAAAATGACCTGCTGGCTATCAGGCGCGAAGGCTATGTTCAGCAATTGAGAGTCGTGGGTTTCAGTACCCGCCGGGGTCCTGCAAAAGAGGCAGCCATGTTGTACGAGGAAACCGAGGAAACTGAAACGGCGAGACTGGATGCGGCTGCCAGGCACAAAGCCGGCACCGCACGTGCACCGGCGCCCGCCGGAAGACCGGACAAACGGCAAAGACGAAACATTCGAAAATCGCTTGGCAAGGGTTAGCCCGCATATTTTACCAAGGCGGTGGCCGCCGCGTGTAATGAGCGGACGGATCAAGTATTTTGCTGCATTGGTTCGCTGATCGTTGATTACAGTTTGTACGCCGGCGTACACCTATCGTGGCACTGGCTGGTTCTCGAACAGCTGAGCTTGGTCTTCACTCAACCCATAGCTACCGCTATGGCTTTCGTACCAGACCTGCCCTCAGCCGCCCGAGCCCTCACCCGGAATCCGCGATCCTCGGTGAAATATGCGAGCTAGCGATAGTTTCGATTTCACGCCAGGAGATTGATGCTTTGCCGGGGGTTCCAGTCTAATATCCGTTTTCGCATTCATCGTTGAGAGCAGACTATGCAGACCTCGAAAAAAGGGGGAAACAAAGCCGGCGAATTTATTTTTTCCGCACAGGATGAACCGGTGTCCGATGTGGGCCGTGCCATCAATGATTTTTATCTCGCCGATGAAAACGAAGCCGTCCGTGATCTTCTGGAGCGCGCACGCCTGACAGACGAGCAGAGGGATACAGTCAGCCGCCACGCAACTCGTCTGGTCGAAGCGGTTCGCCGCAACCGGAAGAACAAAGGGGGCTTGGACGCCTTCCTTAAAAAGTACGATTTGTCGTCACAGGAAGGCGTGGTTTTGATGTGTCTTGCCGAGGCGTTGCTGAGAATTCCCGATGCCGATACCGCGGATCGCCTGATCGCCGACAAAATATCTGCGGGCAACTGGAAAAATCACCTCGGTACCAGCGACTCCGTATTCGTCAATGCATCGACCTGGGGTCTGATGTTGACCGGAAGCATTATCAAGCCGGACCGCGAAGCGCTGGAAAATCCTGCGGGGTACCTGGCACGCATCGCCGGCCGGTTGGGAGAGCCGGTAATCAGGACCGCCATGCGTCAGGCCATGCGCATCATGGGTCATCAGTTTGTCATGGGACGCAATATAGGCGCCGCACTGAAGCGGTCAGTCGCCGGCGAAAACCAGGCCTACCGGCACTCCTTCGACATGCTGGGCGAGGCGGCGCTGACCAAAGCAGATGCCTTGTGCTATTTAGAGGCCTATAGCCAGGGTATCAAAGAGATCGGCGAAAGCGTCGCCAAAGGCACGCCCATAAACGAAGCGCCGGGCATATCGGTCAAGTTGTCGGCGCTGTTTCCGCGGTACGAATTTGGCCAGCGCACGCGAGTTCTGAATGAACTGACGCCGAGACTACTGGCGCTGGCCGAGCAGGCCAAGGCTGCGCAGATCGCGTTGACGGTTGATGCCGAGGAAGCGGATCGCCTGGAAATATCCATGGAGGTTTTTGCGGCGGTCTACCGTTCACCGGCGTTGGATGGATGGGATGGCTTCGGCCTGGCCCTGCAATCGTATCAAAAACGCGCCCGCGCACAGATCGAATGGCTGATCGGCCTGGCCAGGGAATGCGGCAGAGTGATCCCGGTGCGATTGGTCAAGGGCGCGTATTGGGATACCGAGATCAAGCTGGCGCAGGAGAACGGTCTGGCCGGCTATCCGGTTTACACGCGCAAACCGAACACCGATATATCCTACCTCGCATGTGCCCGCGACCTGCTGGCAGCCAGGGACGTGATCTACCCGCAGTTCGCCAGCCATAACGCGCACACGGTCGCCAGCGTCGTGCTGATGGCTTCTGAAGACGGCGCCGTGAAATCTGCCAATAGTTTCGAGTTTCAGCGCCTGCACGGCATGGGCGAAGAGCTGTATGAAGAAGTGGTCGGCGAGGACAAGTTGAATGTGGCTTGCCGCGTCTATGCGCCGGTGGGGAAACATGAAGACCTGCTGCCGTACCTGGTACGCCGCCTGCTCGAAAATGGTGCCAACAGTTCCTTCGTCAATCGCATCGTCGATGAGAAGGCGCCGATCGCAGAAATCGTCGCCGACCCGGTATTAGAAGTCGAACAACTCGAATCCATCCCGCATCCAAGAATTCCGTTGCCGGATGGTCTCTACGGAGCGGACCGGAGAAATTCGCAAGGCATCAATTTCTCCGATCACGCGCAACTCGAAACGCTGGCCGTCGAAATGGGAGCGGCGGCGGGCTGCGACTGGCGCGCTGGCCCTGTCGTTGGTGGTAAGCGCCTGTCCGGCGACAAACATGGTGTTTTTTACCCGGCGGACAATAAACAGCGAGTCGGGCAAGTCGAGTTCGCCAGCGCCGACCAGGTCGCATTGGCATTGGATATCGCGAGCCTGGCTTACCCGGACTGGGACCAGGCGCCCGCCGGTGAGCGCGCCGATTGCCTGTCACGCGCCGCGGATTTGTTCGAAGCCAACGCCGGCGAATTACTCGCCATGTGCGTGCGCGAAGCCGGCAAGAGCGTGCCGGACGGCGTTTCCGAGTTGCGCGAGGCAGTCGATTTTCTGCGCTACTATGCCGCCTGCGCCAGGCGTGATTTTTCCCATGCCATGCCCTTGCCGGGTCCGACCGGTGAGAGTAATCACCTGTTGTTGCACGGGCGCGGCGTCTTTGTCTGCATCAGTCCGTGGAATTTTCCACTGGCAATTTTTACCGGTCAGGTGGCCGCTGCGCTGGCCTCCGGAAACACGGTACTCGCCAAGCCGGCGGCGCAGACTTCCCTGGTGGCGGCGAAGGCAGTGGAGTTGCTGCACGAGGCCGGCATTCCCGGCAATGTCCTGAATTTTTTGCCTGGCTCCGGCGCGGTGATCGGCGCTGCGGCGGTCAGTGACTCACGGGTCGCGGGCGTTGCCTTTACCGGATCCATGGGAACGGCGCAAATGATCAATCGCAGCCTGGCCGATCGTGACGGGCCGATCGCTGTTTTTATTGCCGAAACCGGCGGTCAGAACTCGATGATTGTCGACAGTTCGGCCCTGCCCGAGCAAGTGGTCAAGGACGTGGTGCAATCCGCGTTCAACAGCGCCGGACAGAGATGTTCCGCACTGCGGGTGCTTTGCCTGCAGGAAGAAATAGCGCCGCGCGTTATCGAATTGCTGTCCGGTTACATGGAAGAATTGACGATCGGCGATCCTGCCGTGTTGTCCACCGATATCGGCCCGGTCATCGATAGCGATGCGCAGCGCATGCTCAACGATCACATCGTCAAAATCAGCGAACTGGGCAAGGTTGTCGGCCGCATTGAAATTCCCGATGGCCTTGGTGACGGGTCCTACGTGACGCCGCTGGCAGTAGAAATTCCGTCGATTGATGTGCTCGAAAAGGAAATATTCGGGCCGGTGTTGCATATCGTTCGCTATGAATCAACAGAACTCGACCAGATGATCGATGCGATAAACCGGACCGGTTTCGGCCTGACGCTGGGCGTGCATAGCCGTATCGATGGTACCGCCAGGCATATTGCCCGCATCGCCAGCGTCGGCAATGTCTATGTCAACCGCAACATGGTTGGCGCTGTGGTGGGCGTCCAGCCGTTCGGTGGCTGCGGGCTGTCCGGCACCGGTCCGAAGGCGGGCGGGCCGTTTTACATGCACCGTTTTGCCAGCGAAAAAACCATAACGATCAACACCGCGGCGGTCGGTGGCAACGCAAGCCTGCTGTCACTGGAAACCGACTGACGTATAGTCGAACGCCATGAGTATCAGCATTTTCGACATCTTCAAAGTCGGCATCGGGCCGTCCAGTTCGCACACCATGGGCCCGATGAACGCGGCACGGCAGTTTGCACTGGACCTGGATGATCAGGGTCTGCTCGGCAAAGTCGATCGCGTCGCGTGCCAGTTATATGGATCGCTGGCGGCCACCGGCAAGGGTCATTGCACGGACCGTGCCGTGATGCTCGGCCTAGAGGGAGAGCAACCGCATAATGTCGATCCGGACCGAATCGAAGAAACCCTGGCTAGAATCAGTGCGGATGGCTGTCTGAATATACTTGGCAAACACCCGGCGCAGTTCGACCAGGCGCTGGATTTGCTTTTTCATCACGACCAGTTGTTGCCGTTGCATACCAATGGCATGCGATTCAGTGCACTGGACTCGAAGGGCGAGATACTGCTGGCTGAAGAGTTTTATTCGATCGGTGGTGGGTTTGTCATGAACGAGCATGGTGAATCTACGGGAACTGCCAATCGGCAGGCGGTCGACATTCCCTACGGTTTCAAAAATGCGGAAGAATTGTTGCAAATGGCAAATGACAACGGCCTGAAGTTGCCTGAACTGATTCTGGCGAACGAGACCGTCGGCTGTCCCGAGGGGCAGGTCCGCGGACGGCTGCTGGAGACATGGTCCGTCATGGAGGCTTGTATCGAGCGTGGCCTGCAGCGGGAGGGGATATTACCCGGCATACTCAAGGTTCCGCGCCGCGCGCTAAAACTCTACCGGGAACTCGTTGAGGGGCGGCCCGCGGGCAGCGATTTCATGGACTGGGTCGATGTCTGGGCGCTGGCGGTCAACGAGGAAAATGCTGCCGGCGGCAAAATCGTGACCGCGCCGACCAATGGGGCGGCCGGCATCGTGCCGGCGGTGCTGAAGTATTACCTGAAGTTCGTGCCTGGGGCCTCCGACGATGGGATCGTCGATTTCCTGTTGGCGGCCGGCGGGATCGGCATACTTTACAAGAAGAATGCGTCGATCTCGGGTGCTGAGATGGGATGCCAGGGCGAGGTTGGTGTGGCCTGTTCGATGGCCGCCGCCGGTTTGGCTTCGGCGATGGGTGCGAGCAACGAGCAGATCGAGAATGCCGCGGAAATCGGCATGGAGCACAACCTGGGCCTGACCTGCGACCCGATCGCCGGGCTCGTGCAAATACCGTGCATAGAGCGTAACGCGATGGGCTCGATCAAGGCCATCAACGCAGCCCGCATGGCCTTGCGCGGCGACGGCACGCACATGGTCAGTCTCGATCAGGTTATTGCGACGATGCACCAGACCGGCCTGGACATGTCTACCCGGTACAAGGAAACCTCCAGGGGCGGTCTCGCGGTCAACGTTCCCGAGTGCTAGCCAGCATGCTGCGGAGAAACACGGATGGACTCAGGCGGCGAACGGGTCGCCCGGGTTGGCCGGAAAATCGATGCTGGCCGGATAAGAGTTCTCAGCGCTGAAAACACCGCCACCAATCTCGAACAAGGCATATGCGGCGGTTGGCATATTGTCGATACGTCCCGAGGCGAGGCGATTGACCAGATTGGTCAAGCCAGGGTTATGACCGACCACCATCAGATTTCGGCTCGCGACGTGGATTTGGATCTGGTCTATCAGCGTATCCGCGCCGGCCAGATAAAGATCGTCTGACCAGATGATTTGCTCTGGGTCGAAATCGAGCAGGCGGCCTACAATCTCAGCAGTTTCCCGGGCTCGCAGCGCGGGGCTGCAGATCAGCGTCAGCGGATTGAATTGCCTGTCGCGAAGGCGTTGACCCATTTGTCGAGCACCCTTTCGGCCTCGCTTGCTGAGGCTGCGTTCCTGGTCGGCCACGTTTTGTGACCAGGATGATTTGGCGTGGCGCAACAACAACAGCTTGTTCACCGCGCACCCATCGACTTTTTCCGCCGGTTGGCCAGTACATCAATCCTCGACCCGCACCTGGATCCGCCCGTCCACGACGCGGGTTGCAAAAGTCGCAACGGCTTCATAAGCGGGAGGCGTCAGCGCAGCGCCGGTTCGCAGGCAGAAGCGCGCACCGTGGCGCGGGCAAATGATCTGGTCATCGTCGATCGGGCCGCCGGTCAACTCTTCGCCGTCGTGGGTACAGATATCCTCGATCGCGAAAAACTCACCGGCGACATTGAAAACCGCGATGAGGAGGTCGTCGACATCGATAACTTCAAACCCGCCGGGCTCCAGTTCATTGGTCATGGCGACGTCATGCCATTGTTCGCCCATCGCCTTATCCCCGTCACATCATGCCGGTCTGAAGACGCGCCGCATCTGACATCATGCTCTGGTTCCATGGCGGATCGAAGACCAGTTCCACCTGCGCCTGTTCAATCGTCGGAATCAGTTCGAGCTTCGAGCGCACATCGTGAATCAGCATTGGACCCATTCCGCAGCCGGGCGCGGTCAACGTCATCTCGATATCGATCCTGCGCTGACCGTCGTCATTCTTGCTCATCTCGCAGTTATAAATCAGGCCCAGGTCCACGATGTTGATCGGAATCTCCGGGTCGAAGCAGGTCTTGAGCTGTTCCCAGACCACTTTCTCGACATCCTCGTCCTGCGCGTTATCCGGCAGGGAAGGGGGCGGAACCGGGTCTTTGCCCAAGGCGTCGGCATCGCCGCCCGCGATCAGAAAAAGGTTGCCTTCTATGTACACCGTGAAGCTGCCGCCAAGCGATTGCGTGATATAGCCGATGCTGCCCTGTGGCAGCGTTATTTCGTTTCCTGCCGGGATCAGTATTGCCTGACAATCGCGGTACAGTGTGACCGGTTCGCTGTTATGAGAATACATGGCTTATTCCGTACTTACCAACGCCAGTTCGGCGCCGGTGTTCATCAGCGCCGCCATCAAAGTGTGCCAGCACAAGCTGGCGCATTTGACCCGGGTCGGGTATTCGCGGACGCTCGCCAGCGAAGCCAGTTTGCCCAGTTTCGCAGGGTCCACCGCGAAGCCGGATTCCGTCAGCATCCGATGCACGTCGCTGAACAATGCTTCGGCCTCGCTCTCGTCCATGCCCAGCAACGCTTCGGTCATCATCGATGCCGATGCAATCGATATCGCGCAGCCGCTGCCTTTGAAACTCACATCGGTGATTTTTCCATCCGTGACGCTAAGATAAACGTGCAGTTTGTCGCCGCACAACGGGTTAAAGCCTTCGGCCACCCGGTCAATTGTTTCCGGCCGGCGAAAATTTCGCGGGCTGCGGTTGTGATCGACGATCACATCCTGGTAGAGCTGGCGAATATCCATCAGCCGAGCACCTCTTTGGCGTGTCCGACCGCGGCCACGAGCTGATCTATCTCGGCTTCGGTGTTATAGATGCCAAACGACGCGCGCGCGGTTGCCGGCAGCCCGAAACGCTCCATGACCGGCATCGCACAGTGGTGACCCGTGCGTATCGCAACCCCGTGATGATCGGCGATCGTACCCAGGTCATGCGGGTGAACGCCATCGACGACGAAGGATACGAGTGCGGTTTTGTTCTCGGCCGTGCCGATCAGGCGCAGACCGGGAACAGCCGAGAGCGCTGTGGACGCCATGCGCATCAGTTCATAACCATGTGCGGCAATCCGTTCCATGCCGATGTTTTCCAGGTAAGCCACCGCCGCACCCAGACCGATGGCGCCGGCGATGTTCGGTGTACCGGCCTCAAACTTGTGCGGTAATTCGTTGTACACGGTTTTCTCAAAGTTCACGGCGAGGATCATTTCGCCGCCGCCTTGCCACGGTGGCATGCGTTGCAGCATTTCCTCGCGCCCGTAAAGTACGCCAATCCCGGTCGGGCCATACATCTTGTGGCCGGATAACGCGTAAAAATCACAATCGATACTGCGCACGTCCACACCGATATGCGGTAATGCCTGCGCGCCGTCGATGACGGTCGCGATTCCTCGCCGGCGAGCTTCGGCGCAGAGTTCGTGTACCGGGTTTATCGTCCCGAGCGCATTGGATATATGACCAAACGCGGCGACCCGCGTTTTATTTCCGAGCAGTTTTTTCCATGCATCGAGTTCCAGTTCACCTTTGTCGTTGATCGGCGCGACCTTGAGAACGGCTCCGGTCTGCTCGCAAACCAATTGCCAGGGAACGATGTTCGAGTGGTGCTCCATCCAGGTGATCAGGATTTCGTCGCCCGGTTTTAATGTGCTGCGGGCGAAAGCCTGGGTCACGAGGTTGATCGCTTCGGTTGTGCCACGCGTAAAAATAATTTCTTTGGTGCTCGCTGCATTGATGAAGCGACGCAATGACTCTCTTGCGCCCTCGTAGGCCTCGGTTGCGCGCTGACTCAGGGTGTGAACGCCGCGGTGTACGTTGGCGTGATCATGGCGGTAATAATCGGCGACGGCATCGATGACCTGGCGAGGTCGCTGAGCGGACGCGGCACTGTCCAGATATGCCAATGGACAACCATGAATCTGTTGCTCGAGTACCGGAAAATCGGCCCGGATCGACGCGAAATCCGAGGCGTCTTTTTGCCTGGCTAGTTGCGGCTTATTCATGTGGTCACCAGTTCGTCGGTGTTCTTCATCTCGGGCAGGCGGCCGATCAGGTGTTCGGTAATCGCGTTGCGCAAAGTCTGGTTTTCCAGGCGCAGCACGACGTCCTCGGCAAAGGCAAAGGTAAGCAGGCTGCGGGCCTCGTCTTCCGGGACTCCGCGTGTCTTCAGATAGAACAAGGCGTTGGTATCGAGCTGGCCGACGGTCGCGCCATGGCTGCATTGCACATCGTCTGCGTAAATTTCCAGCACCGGTTGGGTGTCGATCTCGGCCCCATGGCTGAGCAGCAGATTGCGGTTGCTCTGTGTTGCCACGGTCTGCTGCGCATCGGGATGAACCACGGCCTTGCCGCAAAAAACGGCGCGCGCCTTGTCGTTGAGTATCCCGCGGTAATCCTGGAAGCTGCTGGCGCCGGGCTTGCGGTGGTTGACCAGCGTGTGGTTGTCGATATGCTGCTTGCCGCTGACCAGGTACAAGCCATTTAAAACCAGTTCCGCCCCGCGGCCCATCAGCTCAAACTGCATGTTGGTGCGCGCCAGCCTGCCGCCAAGGCTAAGATTGTGGCTGACCAGTCGCGAGTCTTCGGCCTGGCGCGCAAACAACGAACCCACGTGAAAAGCGGTATCGCTTTCAGTTTGAATACGGTAATGCGTCAGTTGAGCGCCACTGGCCAAGTCGATTTCGGTCAGGGCATTGCAAAACCCGGCTGTTTTTTCTTCGCCGTTGTAATGCTCAATCACCGAAGCTTTGCTGCCCGCACCGGATCTGATCAGAATCCGTGGGTGGCTGGCCGTGTCCTGACCAGTTTTCTGCGAGTGGAACAACAAGTACAGCGGGCGAGGGAGTTCACGCTCGGCCGCCAGTTCGAGAACGACCCCTTGGTCTTGGAATGCGCGGTTCAGCGCCGCGAACTGGTGTATCGCCGGGTCGGGTTGTGGCAGCAGCCCGCCGGCCAGGCCTGAATCGTCGCGCAAGGCGTCGGCCAGCAGGCGGATCCCATTTTCAGCAAAAGCGGACTCATCCGACAGCGCCGGCGAGTAGAGCCCGTCGACAAACACGATGCGGATCGCGTCCAGGTTTTTGATCCCGAAGTCGCTCCCTGTAATCGCATTTTCCTGGGGCAGACCGAAAGTTCGTTTCGCGAAAATTCTCAATCGCGTGTACTTCCAGTACTCGTCACGCGGGCCGGGCAGGCCGGTATTCAGGAATTCCTTCATTGCCTTTTCGCGAACCTGATGCACGTAGTCGCCCCCCGGGGCCACCGGCTGACGGGAGAAATTGTCCTGCAGGCTTTGGATCATCGCGCTCATGCGCTGACGGCCTCCTGGCGTAACCAGTCATAACCCTTTTCTTCCAGTTTCAGGGCCAGTTCCGGTCCCCCGCTGCGCACGATCTGCCCATCGGCAAGCACATGGACTTTGTCCGGCTTGATGTAATCGAGCAGACGTTGGTAATGAGTGACCAGGACGATGGCGCGTTCCGGGTCACGCATCGTATTAACCCCGTTGGCGACGATTTTCATTGCATCAATGTCCAGTCCTGAGTCGGTTTCATCGAGCACTGCGAGGCGTGGCTCCAGCACGACCATCTGCAGGATTTCGTTGCGCTTCTTTTCGCAGCCGGAAAAGCCGGCGTTGACGCTGCGGTTCAGAAACGACTCGTCGATTTGCATCAGCTTCATTTTTTCCTGGATCACGGTCAGAAACTCGAACGCGTCGAGCGGAGCCTCGCCACGATATTTCCGTTGTGCGTTCAGCGCCGCCTTGAGCAGGTAGACATTGTTAACACCCGGGATTTCGACTGGGTACTGGAAGGCAAGGAACAATCCGCGCCACGCTCTTTCCTCGGGGCTGAGATCGAGTAAGTCCTCGCCGAGGTAACTGACCTCGCCGCTGACCTCATAGCCCTCACGACCGGCGAGTACCTGCGCCAGTGTGCTCTTGCCGGAACCGTTCGGACCCATGATCGCGTGTACTTCACCGGCGGCAACCTGTAGTGACAGATCGCGCAGAATGGGCTTGTCATCAATGCTAACGCTGAGTTTGTTAATGCTTAGTAAGATATTGTTTTTACTCATTTAATTCTTTCCAAAAGTTTAACCAACAGCGCCTTCGAGACTGACGGCGAGCAGGTTCTGTGCCTCGACCGCGAATTCCATCGGCAATTCCTTGAACACTTCCTTGCAGAAACCGTTGACGATCATGTTGACGGCATCTTCTTCCTCGATCCCGCGCTGGCGGCAATAGAAAAGCTCGTCCTCACCGATCTTCGATGTGGTGGCCTCGTGCTCGATCTGGGCATCAGGTTCTTTGACTTCGATGTAAGGGAAGGTATGCGCGGCGCAACGGTCACCCATTAGCAGCGAGTCGCATTGAGTGAAATTGCGCGCGCCGGTCGCACCCGTCAGCACCTTGACCAGCCCGCGATAAGCGGTGCTCGCCCGGCCCGCCGAAATGCCCTTGGAGATGATCGTGCTCTTGGTGTTCTTGCCGATGTGGATCATCTTGGTCCCGGTATCCGCCTGTTGCAGGTTGTTGGTTACCGCGACGGAATAAAATTCGCCGACCGAGTGATCGCCGCGCAGGATGCAACTGGGGTATTTCCAGGTAATCGCCGAACCGGTTTCGACCTGGGTCCAGGAAATGTGCGAGTTGTCGCCGCGGCAATCGCCTCGCTTGGTCACAAAGTTATAAATACCGCCACGGCCTTCCGCGTCACCCGGATACCAGTTCTGCACCGTCGCATACTTGATCCGCGCGTCATCCAGTGCGATCAGTTCCACCACCGCGGCATGCAATTGGTTTTCGTCTCGCATCGGCGCCGTGCAGCCTTCGAGGTAGCTGACATGGCTGCCTTCCTCGGCGATGATCAGCGTGCGCTCGAACTGACCGGTCTTGGCTTCGTTGATGCGAAAATACGTGGACAATTCCATCGGGCAGCGCACGCCCTTGGGGATAAATACGAACGATCCATCGGTGAAGACGGTTGAATTCAGGCAGGCATAAAAATTGTCGGCGTAGGGGACGACGCTGCCGAGATATTGTTCCAGCAATGCCGGATGTTCCCGCACCGCTTCCGAGAACGGGCAAAATATTACGCCGGATTCTGCGAGCTTCGCCTTGAAAGTCGTTGCCACGGATACGCTGTCGAAGACCGCATCGACGGCAACGCCGGCCAGGCGGGCGCGTTCGTGTAACGGGATGCCAAGCTTGTCATAGGTCTCCAGCAGCTTCGGATCTACCTCATCCAGGCTGCGCGGCGCGTCGTCCGGTGTTTTCGGCGCGGAGAAATAAGATATTTCCTGGAAATCGATGGGCGGGTAATGCACATGCGCCCACACCGGCGTCTCCATTGTCTGCCAATGCGCAAACGCCTGCAGACGCCAGTCCAGCATGAACTCCGGCTCTTTCTTTTTCTTCGAAACCAGACGGACGACCGATTCGTCCAGCCCGGGCGGTATCGTGTCCGATTGAATGTCGGTAACGAAGCCGTGTTTGTACTGGCCGCCGACGAATTTTTCGAGTTCCTGGTTCTGTTTGCTCATTGTCTGCCGGCCTCCCGGGTAATCGGAATACCCATCAGGTTAATCGGTGGCATTCTGAATTCGTCGGCGGCCAGGTGCGACAGGCGAACATCATCCAGCGCGCGCCGGATCGCGACATTAATTTTTTGCCACGACGAACTCACGCCACAAATATCCTCCAGCTGGCAATGGCCCACCGATCCACTGCACTGGGTAATGGCCACTGGCCCTTCCAGCGCATCGATCACGTCGGCCGCGCTGATCTCGTCAGGTGCGCGCGACAACTGGTAACCACCCTTGGCCCCCCTGGCCGAGACCACCAGACCTGCGCGGGCCATCTGTTTGAGTAACTTGCTGACAGTGGGTAAGGCCAAGTGGGTATGGCGCGAGACATCAGAAGCGCTTTGCATCTGCGTCGGGTTCGTGGCCAGGAAAGACAGCACCATGGTCCCGTAGTCGGTCAGTCTGCTCATTTTCAGCATCGGAATTCCCTCGAGCGTTTAATCAGGACCATTTTAGTACTAATTGACCGGCCAGGAAAGCCCGCAGCCCTGTTTTTCGCCTTATTTGGGTAGGAACCTGGCCACAATCGGCCCCGCATTTGCTATCCTTGCGCCACTCAGGACGTCTTCGCGCGTCCTGGCCTGCAACGCGATTGCAGGCTCGCTGAAACCAACAGCCGGAGATCACAAGATGAGTTTCAAGGATATGGAATCCGTTGCCCAGGCGATGGTAGCCCCGGGGAAGGGGATACTTGCCGCCGACGAAAGCAACCCGACGATAAAGAAAAGATTCGACCTCATAGACACCGAATCCACCGAAGAAAATCGCCGCACCTACCGCGAAATGTTGTTGACTGCGCCCGGCATCGCCGACCACATCAGCGGTGTGATCTTGTATGACGAAACTTTACGGCAGAAGACCGCCGACGGTGTCCCGTTTCCGACGCTGTTGTCCGGCATGGGCATCGTTCCGGGGATCAAAGTCGATACCGGCGCCAAGGATCTGGCTGCTTTCCCCGGTGAGAAAGTTACCGAGGGACTGGACGGCCTGCGCGAACGCCTGGCCGAGTATTACGAAATGGGAGCACGGTTTGCCAAATGGCGTGCCGTCATCACGATCGGCGATGGCATTCCCAGCGATTTTTGTCTGCACGCCAATGCGCACGCGTTGGCCCGTTATGCCGCGCTTTGCCAGGAGGCGAGTATCGTGCCGATCGTCGAGCCCGAGGTGCTGATGGATGGCGACCACACACTCGCGGAATGCGAAGAAGTAACGAATCGGGCTTTAACCGAGGTCTTTGCGGCGCTGGCCGCACATCGCGTGCATCTTCCAGGCATCGTGTTGAAGCCCAACATGGTTATCTCGGGCACCGAATGTGCCGATCGCGCCGGCTCTCGGGAAGTCGCCGAAGCAACCGTACGCTGCCTGGCCGCGCATGTGCCTGCGGACGTTACGGGGATTGCATTCCTGTCCGGTGGGCAGAGCGCTGAAGAGGCGACCGAGCACCTGGGCATCATGAACACCATGGGACCGCACCCATGGAGACTGAGCTTCTCCTATGGCCGCGCTTTACAGGCGCCAGCGCTGGCCGCCTGGCGTGGCAAGGATGAACAACTCGGTGATGGCCAGAAGGCATTGCTAAAACGTGCACGGCTCAATGGCCTGGCAAGTTCCGGTGGGTATACCGTCGACATGGAATCAGCTGCCTGAGCCGATGCTGTTCCGCCGGCGGGGTTGGCGGTGTAGAGCCAGCTAGAAACGACCTAACCCGACCCGTCCGTCTCGCCTGTCCTTTTGTAGCGGTCTTTTCTTCTTTTCTTGTTCTTTTGGCAGGTATTCCCTGAGCTCATCACGGCGCGCATCGAAACGAGCGCGCTGGAATTCATTCAGATCGGGCAGTTGCAGCGCCAGGTTCAGTTGCTGGATCGCCTGTGGCAGCAACCCGTTCAGAACGTAATATTCCGACATGTAGTAGTAAGATTCGGCGACATCGCCAGCCGAATTAGCCGCCATCGCGATCAGTCTCGCCTGGTCCGGGGTCGGCGTAATATTGTTGAGCAGGTCGAGCAGAATTTCATGCGCCTTGTCCGGCTGACCCGCCATCATCAAGACCTGGCTGTAACGAATGGTTAGCGGCACATTGCGTGGAAACAGGTTGGCTGCACGCTGGAAAACTGCCAGCGCTTTTTCGGTCCGGCCGTCAGCCATCAGTGCCTGGCCGTAGGCTGAATGCAAATCGATGATGTTTTCATTTTCGACTTGTAATTCGCGGAATATGTCTGCCGCCTGGTTTGCCTTGCCGGCCCTCAGCAAAGCGAGTGCGGATCCGTAAACCCAGGCCGGATCGGGCGGCACGCCCTGCAGGTAGGCAGTATTGCGGTAGTAAGCGACCGCTTCGTTGGCTGACCGGAATGAACGAACCCGTATTCGTTCCTGGGTCAGGCGATACCCGACGCCGTCGTCACGGGTGACTGCCTGGTAGCGTGCGGCGCGATTGGATGATTCGGCAATCCGAGCTGAGCTGCTCGGGTGGGTCTGAAGAAATTCCGGGATCGAACCAGGCGCCCGGGAATTGGTCTTGCCAAGCTTGGCGAAGAATGACGGCATGCCATAGGGATCGAAACCACTGGCGGCCAGGGTCCCGATACCTATCCTGTCCGCCTCATATTCGTTGGCCCGTGTGTAATTGATCTGGCCCTGAATCGCAAGCCCCTGTATAGCCAGTATGCCGCCTTGCATGGTCGATGCACTCGCGTCGGTAGTGGAGCTGATAATAATGGCTGCGAGTATCGCCGCCGTTGCCGCGAGACTGGAACCCTGGCTGTCGAAAATTCGTCTTTCGATATGATTCTGTGTCACATGGGCGATTTCGTGCGCCAGCACACCGGCGAGCTCGCTTTCGTTTTCCGAGGCTAGAATCAGACCGGAATTGACGCCGATGTATCCGCCCGGCAAAGCAAAGGCATTTATTTTCGAATCGTTGACCACGAAAAATTCGAAATCTTCTCCACCGGCGTTTGAGTTTGCCACCAGGGTCTGACCCAGATTCTGGATGTATTCCTCGACCTCCGGATCGCTCAGAAGCTGACCGGTATCGCGCAATTGCTTGAGAACCATATAACCGATTTGTTCTTCCTGGGCCGATGAAAACACCGAGTCCGATGGACTGCCAATATCGGGCAGGTCAGACGGCTCGGTGGCGCCCTGGGCCAGCATCGGCAGAATCAAGGACAAACTAAAAAGCAAGTGGCGCAAAGCAGGTCTCCGTCGGGATATACCGGTACAGAAGCATGACAGATGTCTAGACACTAACCAAGCCGTCGGGTTCCCACCGCCTTGTTTCACCTGATAGAAAAATACTTAAGTAACAATAACTTAAGATAATAACTTGAGAAATAACATCCTTACAGGGTATCGGATGCGTAATCGGCCAGACGGGAGCGTTCACCGCGCATCAAAGTCACGTGGCCGGAATGCCCCCAATCACGAAAACGTGTGACAACATAGGTCAATCCGGAAGTGGTATCGGTCAGGTAGGGCGTATCGATCTGGCTGAGGTTGCCCAGGCAGACCAGCTTCGTTCCGGGACCGGCCCGTGTGATCAACGCTTTCATTTGCTTGGATGTCAGGTTCTGCGCTTCGTCGATGATGATGAAACGGTTCAGGAAAGTGCGGCCGCGCATAAAGTTCAGGGAGCGAATCTTGATGCGATTGCGAATCAAGTCCTGGGTAGCGGCTCGTCCCCAGTCGCCGCCTTCGCCGGTCCCGGTCAATACCTCCAGGTTGTCCATCAACGCGCCCATCCATGGCTCCATTTTTTCTTCCTCGGTACCCGGCAGAAAGCCGATATCCTCGCCCAGAGGGACCGTAACCCGCGTCATGATAATCTCGCGGAACAGGTTTTGATCCAGCGTTTGCGCAAGACCGGCGGCCAGGGTCAGCAAGGTCTTACCGGTACCGGCAGCCCCGAGAATCGTGATGAAATCCACCTTCGGATTCATCAGCAGATTCAGGGCGTAATTCTGCTCGCGGTTGCGCGCGGTGATTCCCCAGATATTATTGTGCTCGTTGCGATAATCGGTAACCGTTTCGATAATTGCGTCGCCGTTTTCAAGGCGGCAGATGGAGGCGTCAAAAGCGCTTTCGTCTTCTGCATAGACAAACTGATTGGGATACCAGTTGCCGACCTGCGGTCCCGAGACACGATAAAAAGTTCGTCCTTCCTCTTTCCAGGAGTCCATTTCCTTGCCGTGCTCGTTCCAGAAATCCTCGTTCAGCGCTTCTGCGCCGGTAAACAGGACATCGACGTCATCGAGGACTTTGTCATTGAAGTAGTCTTCGGCATGGACGCCGAGGATCGCCGCCTTGATACGCAGGTTGATGTCCTTGGATACGAGCGTGACATGGCAGTCGGAGTGTTTGATCTGCAAGGCCAGCGTGTTGGCGAGGATATTGTTGTCAGCGACTGTACCGGGCAGATCGTCCGGTAATACGTTGCCCACTGGCCGGGTCTGGAAAAACAACCGGCCGGTCTGGGCCTTCGGCTCTCCATTGTCGTGGGTGCCGGCCGGCAACGGTATGCCGTGGTCTATCTCATCCTTGCTGGCGTTTTCGATCAGCTCATTGAAAAACCGGCTGATCTGGCGCACGTTGCGGGATTCTTCGGACATTCCCTTTTTCCGGGCGTCCAGTTCTTCCAGAACGACCATCGGAATGTGAATGTCATGCTCGTCGAAGCGGAATATGGCCGCAGGGTCGTGCATCAATACGTTGGTATCGAGAACAAAAACCCGGCGAGCGGATGGGTCCAGCGGGGTCAAATCACTTCCTCCGGTAATAGCAATGTTTCGGTTTCAAAGGGCCTTCACGGCGTCCAGGATTTCGGCAACATGACCTTTGACCCGGACCTTGCGCCATTCCTGGCGCAACACACCCAGGTGGTCGATCAGAAAGGTGCTCCGTTCAATACCGATGACCTTGCGGCCGTACATGTTCTTTTCCCTGATGACATCGAATAAGCGGCAGAGTTTCTCATCGGGATCTGACAGCAAATCGAATTTGAAACCCTGTTTCTCACGGAATCGCTCGTGTGACGACACGCTGTCGCGAGAGACACCGAAAACAATCGCTTTCTGCCGTTTGAATTTCGCAAGGTTGTCCCGAAAATCCTGCCCTTCGAGCGTGCAGCCTGGAGTGCTGTCCTTAGGGTAGAAATAAACGATCACGTTTTTTCCACGGTATTCTTTAAGACTGACCGTCTGGCCGCCGGTTGCGGCGACCGAAAAATCGGGTACCTTTTTTCCTACGCTAACTTTTGCCAAGGGTTTCTCCTGTCACGGTCCTAGCTTTTCACCGGTTCCAGGATCGCATCGAGATTGATGGAATCACAAAACTCCAGGAATTCCTCCCGCAGGGTCGAGATATGTGCCCGCGCGGGAATCTTGATCGCCATCTGCACGGCAAACATCGGTGCACCGGTATGCGCAGCCGGGTAGCTCCGCGTATTGAGTTCAGCGATCTCGATGTCGCGTTCGATAAAAAAACCAGTTAATTCAAAAACGATGCCTTGCTGGTCCAGGCACACTGCATCGATGACATAGGGCACCCGGTCCAATTCGGTAGTCGTTTTCGACGCCAGGTGCAAGCGGATCAAGAGACCGGAGTCGTCGGCATATTGCTGCAATCTTTTTTCGAGCTTACCCGAAGTGTGCCAGCCGCCGGCGACCATTAACAACAGCGTGCATTCGCCGGCAACGACGCTCATCCGGCTTTCGATAATGTTCCCGCCGCAGTCGACAATGATCTGGGTGATGTCGGAAATCAGGTCTGCCCGGTGCTCACCGAGTATGGAAATAACGATATTTTGCTTCATTTGCCTGGCTTGGGGTGCGGCGCTTTGCCTTTCGATCCCGGTCGGAGGCGACCTGTTCGCAGTGTACCGTGTTTAAACCACTTGGCAAGCCGGGCGAAAATCGCCGACGCGGCCTTGCCTGCACATGGGCATCGCCGGTACCATCGCCAGCCCCGGGGGCGATCACCGCTTTTTTTCCCGGGTAGACGGAGAAACATGATGTTTGCTGGCAGCCTGGTGGCCCTGGTCACGCCGATGGAATCCGATGGCGGTCTCGCGCTGGACGCGTTCGACCGGCTGTTGGACTGGCATGTCGATTCCGGCACCGATGGAATCGTGGTCGCCGGCACAACCGGCGAGTCGGCCACGCTGACGATCGAAGAGACGCGCGCACTAGTCGAGCGGGCGGTCAAACGCGTTAACGGCAAGATTCCGGTTATCGCCGGTTCGGGCACCAACTCGACCGCCGCGACGATTGAACGCAGCCTGCAGATGGCGGGGGCGGGCGCGGATGCCTGCCTGATCGTGACTCCTTACTATAACAAGCCAACTCAGGAAGGGCTGTATCAGCACTACCGGGCCATTGAAGAAAAGTGCCCGGCGCCGATACTACTATACAATGTGCCGGGCCGAACCTGTTGTGACATGCAGCCCCAGACAGTGGCACGGCTTGCCGAACTCAAGGGTATAGTCGGCGTCAAAGAAGCGACGGCCGGTGATAAAAGGGCGCGGGAAATTCGTGCTCTGTGTGGCGCCGATTTTGTCATTCTCAGTGGCGATGACCAGACGGCGCTTGAATGCATGGCGGCGGGGGCTGATGGCGTGATATCGGTGACCGCCAATCTCGCGCCGCAACTGGTCAGTAAGATGTGCGCGCTGATCAAGGATGGCAAATTGAACGAAGCCAGGGATATTGACGAGGCGCTCAGCCTTTTGAGTCGCGATATGTTTGTTGAAGCCAACCCGATTCCGGCAAAATGGGCAATGCATCGCATGGGTCTGATTCCGGATGGCCTGAGGTTGCCGCTGACCCCACTGGCGACTGAATATCATGCGATTGTTGAACTGGCGATGGAACACGCCGATATCGATGGAGTGAATGAATGAGAGTTGTGCCGACCATTTTGCTGCTGATCATGGCTTTGCTGACGACCGCGTGTGCCGGGGTCAGTTGCGATATGCCCCAGCCGTACCAGCAGGCGACACTGGGTGAGCCGATGGAAGTGCCTCCAGGTCTGGATTCGCCGATCGACAATAGCGGTCCGGCGATCCCGGAAGGCGAGGTGGGCGGCGAACAATTCAAGGATGGTAAATGCCTGAAATCGCCACCCAGCTTTTTCTATGGCAGCAAAACTCACTCCGTTATGCCCGACAAGGATGATTACAAAATTCCGGCGCCACAACCGGGCGCCCCCGAGGACGACTGACACGAATGATTTGGCGAGGGGCTGGCGTTAACCTGCGTGCCGTTTTCCAACAGACCTTACAAGACACGGAGAGGTGGCCGAGCGGTCCAGGCCGCCGGAGGAGTATTGAGAAAGATGAAGGTTGGAGCGGACTGACATTTAGAAAGTTATAAGAATTACTTGAAATGCCCTGACCGTGCAAAACAGAGGATTCAAAAATCTGGGGAGATAGTCTGATTGAATACACAGAAAAAACGGAGAGGTGGCCGAGCGGTCGAAGGCGCTTGCTTGGAAAGCAAGTGTACGGTAACCCCGTACCGCGGGTTCGAATCCCGCCCTCTCCGCCATTACCATTTAAATGTCTGCTTACGACCCAAAGCGGACATTCGTGACGCTGGAATTGGCTCAGATTATGTTAACCCTTCGGCGAACTGACCGACCTTGTCCTACACTTAGTAGTT
>JAPUGL010000193.1 GCA_027292775.1 Gammaproteobacteria bacterium
ATAAGCCCAAAGTTCCTTCATCAGGCGGTAGTGAAGTTCGCTAGACCACTTCCTTTTTAGAAAGTCTTCGATCGCTTCGCGGCCCTGGAAAAATTCATCGCGATTTCGCCAAATGGAATCGACTGTGTAGGCTTGTGCCACTTTTTTCGGATCGCGTGAATTCCAGGCGTTTTCGGCCGCTTTGACTTTTGCCAAAGCAGTTTCATGGTTGAATGGTGGGAGGGGAGGTCGTTGCATAGTCTGGACTCCTCAAAAATCGTCATGTTGCTGATGGGTGACGTAGGCAGCGAGCGCTTCAGGTGCCTCGGCCAGCGCGCCGTCTTCGAAAGCGAAATACGATGCCAGTGCTTTGTACTGGTCGATGACAGGTATTGCGCCGTAGTTTGAATTGGGGAAGTTTTCATCCAGGGCGATCCTCATATCGGTCGCGGTAATTGCGATCGGGTCAAATTTGCTTAACATCCTGATTCTCCGTAGTTGATTTCGATTTCGTGGCCGTCGCCTTCCACTACCTGGGTGGCAGCCGAGGGCGAGGACATGATCAGTGGATCAGGCAATCCAAACGATCACGCTGATCAACATCGTTGCGTAAGAAAGACCCAGGACGATGACGCTGTTCTCAATCTCGTATTGTGTTTGTTGGTACATCTTTGCTAGTCCCCGTTAGATAAAGTGGGTGTGTCGCTATTTGTTACCTCTATTGCAGGAACCGTGCCAACAACTGAAAAGCTAAGAATTCAATGACTTACGCTAGTACATAAATCACGAAAACTTGAGGTCCTCAAATACCTGTGGTCTAATCCTCAAAAACTTGAGGGAGCAAAGACGATGAATAAACATTGCAGTTGGCTGTTTCAAGAGTCGCCGTCATTGCTATTGGTATTGGACGAAAAACTTGTCTGCCGCGACCTGACCACGGTTTGGCGAGACCGGCTTGCAATGCCGCGGTCGGAGAAGCCGGCTGTGCCGGCGGCAGAATTGTTTGATCTCGAAGACGATTCGGCGTTACTCGATCAATTAACGGCTGTAGTCCGCGACGGTAGCGCAATCGTCGACGTTAACGTCGGCTTGCTGATGATGGATGGAACGCTTCCGTCACGGTTGTCTGCCTGGCGAGTACAAGAGCCAGACGAGGACCCACTCGTAATGGTAGCCGCCACGGATGTTAGTGAATTTGATCGGGCCTATGAGGAGCTCTCGCAGCTCCAGACAGAGCACCAGCTGATCCTAGACGCAGCGGGGGAGGGCATATACGGACTGGATAGTGCGGGCAGAACGACTTTTGGTAATGCCGCTTCTACCGAAATCCTGGGCTGGCAAATAGATGACGTACGCGGTCAGCCAGCACATGACTTACATCATCACTCGCACGCTGATGGTTCGTCTTACCCCCGTGAGGAATGTCCGATTTACGCGGCGTTAAAAGACGGTGAAGTTCACCGGGTTGATTGCGAAGTGTTCTGGCACACAGACGGATCCGCCATCCCCGTCGAGTATACGAGTACGCCGATCATGCTGGATGGAAAGCCCAACGGCGCAGTGGTCGTCTTTCGCGACATCTCAAAGCGCAAGGAGATCGTGCGCCAGCGCGAGGCAGCCTACGAGGAAATCAAGAGATTGAAGGAGCAGCTTGAACAAGAGCGTGACTATCTTCGCGACGAAATCAATGTAACCGTCAATTTTGGAGAGATCATCGGCGAGAGTCAGGCCCTGAAGCGTACGCTTGCTCAAATAGAGGCGGTTGCCCGGACGTCGGCCAGTGTCTTGATACTCGGTGAGTCCGGCGTGGGCAAGGAAATGATTGCCAGGGCGATCCATACGAAAAGCGATCGTGCCGACAAGCCATTGGTGAAAGTAAATTGTGCGTCAATTCCGAAGGACTTGTTCGAAAGCGAGTTTTTCGGCCACGTACGCGGTGCATTTACTGGCGCTCATCAGGATCGGGTTGGCCGCCTTCAGCTTGCCGACGGTGGCACCTTGTTTCTTGACGAAGTGGGTGAGATTCCGCTGTCCCAGCAAGGAAAATTGTTACGCGCGCTTCAGGAAGGCGAATTCGAGCGTGTTGGGGACGATAGGACAACCACAGTGGATGTGCGCGTCGTCGCTGCAACTAATCGTGATTTGATGGATGAAATCAAGGCCGCGCGTTTTCGGGAAGATCTCTTTTATCGTCTCAGTGTTTTCCCGGTAGAAGTGCCGCCGCTTCGTGAACGTCTGGATGATGTCGCACCCCTCGCACTTCGTTTCCTGGAGCAAATTTGCCGTGAACTCGGGCGCGAACCACTTCGAATGACCCAAAAACAGCTATCTGCCCTGAAACAACATGATTGGCCAGGAAATATCCGGGAGTTGAAGAATGTCATTGAACGCGCAGTGATCTCCTCCACCGGCGACCGCCTCAGACTGGATCTGGCCATGCCAAATGCGTCCGCAGGAAAACAATTGCCCATTGAGCCAGCAGCGCCAGACTCGGCAGAATTCGTGACCATTGCGGAATTCAGACAACTCGAGAAGGCGAACTTATCTGCGGCGCTGCGGCATGCAGACTGGAAGGTTTGGGGTCCGGATGGTGCCGCGGAACACTTGGGAATGAAACCTTCAACCCTGACCTATCAAATGAAGGTGCTCAACATCGTCAAGCACAGCTAAGCTGCGGGCGCCATCCATCGGTTGCCTCATGAAGCAATGCGCGATCATCATTGACATCACCGGCTATGAAGACATGAGACTGGCCGAACCGCAATGTTTGCGAATCGAATGCGGGTATGCCTCTCTCATGGAGCGGTAAACTCGTGTTTTCCAGACCGATCCCGGAGACATTGGGCGATCGAATTCGTCATCTCCCAATCTGTTCAGCAATATTGGAATGGCTCAAAAGACGGCGTAAGGTGGCATTGCCATGGGTACGATTTTTCGAGTTGCTTTCTGGTTCCTAGTCGTCGTTGTCGCATCGGCTGCAGGTGCATACATGTACCTAAAAAATGCCGATCTGAGTATTTACGAAGAGCAGATCGAAGATTTTTTGTCGGATGCTATCGGACA
>JAPUGL010000194.1 GCA_027292775.1 Gammaproteobacteria bacterium
CACATCGCGGCCAGGTCAGGTTGTTATTCATCAGCGGCCCAACCTGCGGCATATGTCTGCGAGGCATGGCCGATCTGAATGACGCATTTGTTGCCGCGAGCCAGAACGACGGGCGGCTCGAGACCTTTGTCGTCCATGTCCCGGCTCTCGGCGCGAAAGAAGAACATGTCCCGCCTGCTTTGCCGTTACTGGCTGGTCCCAGGATTCATCATTACTGGGAGGATAGCGGGATCATCGGTCGCCTTTACCAGGAGGCCATGGATACCGAATTGTATATGTGGGATGTCTGGATGGCCTATCAACCGGATGCGGTCTGGGACGGCGAGTTGCCGCCGTATCCTGATTTCTGGATGCATCAGTTGGGACCATTGCCCAGAGAGCTAATGCTCGATGCCAGTGTTTTTGCCGTGGAAACCCGGAAAATGATGGACCTGGTCGGCGATGCTGAATCTTTTGTCGATGCACCGTTATTAAAGTCTGAGGCCGAATTGGTCGCACACGGAACGGTGATATCTTACGTTGCGCAGCCAAAAGGCATTGCGTTCGGTACGAATATCCGGGGCCGCGGCGGTTACCTGAAGCTGAAAAGCATACAGTCGGTCGAGCAACGCGGAGCCATTAGCTCAGGCGATAAGACATTCGACCTGCAAATAGAAAGCCGGCGTGGCGAGGGCATCAGACGACTTGTTGGATCGGGCGAGCAGGTTTCGGAGGCGCGGTTCGATGGTGAGACGGTGTCTCTGCCGACAGGGGACAGCAGGGGACTGCCTCCGGCGCTGGAGCAAATCATTCTCGAGTCATTCGAATTCGACGGTCCGATAGTGGACTGGAAAGACAAAGGCCACGAAACGCGGAAGATAGGCATGCGCAAACACGGCGACGTGCTGGCGTGGGAGATCGGACTGACACAAGCCAGCGGCAACCGCTGGGATCTCCTGTTCGACAGTCACACTGGCGATATCGTCAAAGCGACAATATTGGATGAGGCTGGGGCGCCGGCCTACGTCTTGCAGATGGAAAATTTTTCCGATGTCGATGGCATCAGGTTTCCACACCTTATCGAATACTATGATGCGAATGACGAACTGCTTGCTGTCGAGAAGATCGGCGAGATTGTTATCAGTCGTGCAGAGACCGATATCGTGCCTACCGACATAACTCACTGACGACGCAACTGCCACAATTCGTCACTTTTCATCACCGCTTTGACAGCAAGGCGTCAGCCGTCTGCCGTTTCCTTCTGTTGCAATTATTACCAGTTGCCAGGGGGAACAGAAAATGTCACCGAACAGGCGAAACGCCCAGCCCACATCAGACTTTCCGTATGCAAGCGGAGACCAAAATCGCTGGCGCCGGCATTTAAGGCGCTACCAGCCCGACCTGAGCCAGCGGCTTTCCAGAGCACGCCTGGTTTATTTGCGTCGCCACGATGCGCGCTGGGGATGGCTGGCGCTTTGTCTGTTCTTGTTCCTGCAGCCGGATGTGGGATTCGCACAGGACCTGAACAATCCGGGTGCGGGCACTCTGATGCTGGGAAGCCAGGAAAATCCGTTCATCGCGCCCGCCGTATCACACGAATTGACAGCGACGGTCAGCGGGCCGCTGGCGAGAGTCGAAGTCACGCAGCATTTTATCAACCCTAGTGACGAGTGGATCGAAGGACGCTACCTTTTCCCGCTGCCCGATGATGCGGCGGTAGATCGGTTACTGATTACTATCGGCGATCGCACGATCGAAGGACAGATCAAGGAAAAGCAAACGGCACGTCGCGAATATCAGAAGGCCAAAAGCGAGGGTCGACGCGCCGGTGTCGTCGAACAGAAACGTGCCAACCTTTTCTCGCTCGCCCTGGCGAACATCGGACCCGGCGAAGAAATTACCGTCCGGCTTTCTTACCTGGAAACGCTTGACTACCGTGACGGCGAATACTCGATACGTTTGCCGATGACAGTGATGCCGCGGTTTACTCCTGCAGCAAGCGTCGTTGACCTGGCGGGGCCTTTGGCTGTCAGTTTGAACCCGATTTCGTTCGTATTCGATACCCAAGAGGATCGTCTGGATACGCCGTATGTCAATGGCCTGCTGGCATCGACCGCCGAAATCGAAATTCGTCTGCTTGGCGACCGCTGGCCGCAGGCTATCAGAAGCAGCTCGCACGTACTGAACATCGATCGCCGCGCCAGCGAGGTCAGCGTGCTCGTCGATGGTGGTTATGCCGCGATGGATCGTGATTTCGAATTGAGTTGGCAACCGGCTAGCGGTGCACAACCCGACCTGCTCATGCTCAGCGAGCAGTGGCAGGGGACAGACTATGCATTGCTGATGTTTCTGCCTCCCTCGGTCAACCAGGTGCAGGTTCTGCCCCGGGAACTGATAATCGTCATCGACACCTCGGGTTCGATGCATGGCGAATCCATTCAACAGGCCAGGGCGGCGGTCGACAGGGCATTGCAGTCGCTGGCGCCTGGCGACTTGTTCAATCTGATCCAGTTCAATTCTCATGCCGAGGCATTGTTTTCGGCTTCGGTACTCGCCGATCCAGACAACGTGACGCTCGCCCGCCGATACACGCATAGACTAATCGCCGATGGTGGCACCAACATGGCGCCCGCACTCGGCATCGCGCTGGGTGCGCGGGAGAATCCGGGCTACCTGCGGCAGGTCGTATTTATCACCGATGGTGCGGTTGGCAATGAAGCGCAGTTGCTTGCCAAGATCGAGAAAGAACTCGGTAACAGTCGTCTGTTCACAGTCGGCATCGGTCCGGCGCCCAATTCGTGGTTCATGAAAAAAGCCGCGAGATTCGGACGCGGCACGCACACCTATATCAACAACGTCGGCAAAGTCGGCGAAAAAATGGCCGCGCTGCTATCGCGATTGGAAAAACCGGCATTGAAAAATGTACGCATACACTGGCCGGCAGACATCGCCGTCGAGCAATGGCCGGAGAAAATTCCGGATCTGTATGCCGGCGAGCCAATGATCGTATCGGCAAAACTCAGCCGGCTGCCTGACCAAGTCCTGATCAGCGGTGATGGTGGCGCCGGTTACTGGGCGATGCAAAAGCCCGTGCCCGCAAAACAGGATGCGCCAGGCGTTGCCGCCTTGTGGGCCAGGCACAAGATCGAATCATTGCAGGACCTGGCAATTGCCAGCGGAGATCGCGATGCGGCCAGAGGCGAAATAACTTCGGTTGCGCTGGAGTTCGGCCTTATCAGCCGCTACACGAGCCTGCTGGCTGTCGAGTCCACACCGGTCAGGCCGACCGGCACCCGGCTTGCCAGTTTACAGATCGCCAACGTCATGCCACGCAACCTGGCCAGCCCGGGATTCCCGAACACGGCTTCGCCCGCTGCCCTGTGGCGTTGGGCCGGCTTTGCGTTGTTGCTGCTGGGGGTCACCTGGCTGACGCTGGACAAACGGCGGGTATTCGCATGAACCGGTGGATCGGAAAAACACTGATCGCCGCCGCGTTCATCTGCCTGATCAACGCGGCCTGGATCCCCGCCAAGGCGGTGCTGGCGCAACACCTGTTGCAGCAAGCCTGGCAACGCACGCTGGCTGGTGAGCGCCAGGTCAAGCCGTGGCCATGGGCGGATACCTGGCCGGTCGCACGTCTGCGAGCTCCTGATCATGGCGTCGATCTGATCGTCCTCGCAGGTGGATCTGGGCGGACGCTGGCATTTGGTCCGGGACATATGGATGGTTCGGCTCGTCCCGGCGCCAAAGGCAACAGCGTAATCGGCGGTCATCGCGACACTCATTTTGCGTTCCTCGGTGATCTCGGCGTGACCGACCGTCTGCTGCTGGAAACGACCGCAGCTAATTTCTGGTTGCAGGTCACCGATATCCAGGTGGTAAACAGCGAGGAAGCCCGGCTCAATCTGTGGGCTGAAGACCGCGTGCTGACATTGGTGACTTGTTACCCGCTCGATGCCCAGGTGCCGGGTGGGCCGCTCAGGTTGGTGGTCACTGCGGAATCGGTACCGGCGCTGGCTATGCTTTAGGGAATCTCTGATCAACAAATCCTCACGGGTCACCTGCTGCCCGGCTATCCAAAAAATCAGCGGGTCTTGCCGGTGGGCTTTGCCCACCGGCTTTTTTATTCGCTCCCCGTTTTCAACACCAACGGATGCGTTTATAGAGGTAATGCATCGAAATGCCGCGTGCGCTCATGAACAGCATGAAAGCCAGCCACAGTCCGTTGTTACCCAGCGGTTGCAGCAAATAAAACGCCGGCAGATAAATCAAGAACACGCTGAACAGCATGGTGTTGCGCATCTCCCGCGCGCGGGTGCCGCCGACAAAGACGCCGTCGTAAAGAAAACTCCAGACCGACAGCAGCGGCGAGACGATGATCCACGGCAGATAAAGATAGGTCGCTTCGCGTACGTCTGTCAGCGTGGTGAGTAGATTGACGATGCCGCGACCGAACACCAAGAAACCCAGCGAAAAAATGACTGCGACAATTAACGACCAAATCAACGATACGCGGACCGCCTTGCGGAACGCTTTGTTGTCGCGCGCGCCGATCGCTTTTCCGGCCAGCGCCTCGGCCGCGTTGGCAAAGCCATCCAGGGCGTAGGCCATAAGGTACTGGAACTGCATCATCACGGCGTTCGCCGCGAGGATAATCTGGCCCTGGCGGGAGCTCTGTGCGATCAGGAACCCAAAAGCGAACATCAGGCTCAGCGTACGCACCAACAGGTTGCTGTTTACATGCACCAGTCGCTTGAGTGCGACCCGGTCGCTCAGGTGTTGGCGTAACCAGCGCCCCGGATGGCTGCGAAGCTTGCGCGCCGCCAGCCACAAGCCCAGACCGCTACCGCAGGCCTCGGCGATGACTGATGCCAGCGCGACGCCGTCGGCCGTCATGCCGATGCCGACCACGAACAAAAGATCGAGCAGGATGTTGCTGAGATTGATCGCCAGCATCAGGTAAAGCGGACCGCGCCCTGATTGCATGCCGATAAACCAGCCGATCAGGGCGAAGTTGAGCAGCGTAAACGGCGCACCCCAGATTCTGATCGAGAAATAAATGCTGGCTTCGGGCAGGACCTCCGCGTCCGGGCTCAACAACCACATGGCCGCTACACGCAACGGGTATTGAAACAATATCAGCAGGGCGCCGATGCTGACCGCAAGCAGCGCAGCCTGGCCGAGCCCGGCGCGGATTCCATCATCGTCACCTGCTCCATGGGCCTGGGCGGTTACGCCAGTCGTACCCATGCGTAGGAAATTGAAGCCGATGAACAGGAAGCTGAAAATCGTCGCGCCGATAGCGACGGCACCGAGAAAGCGCGCGTCGGGCAAATGACCCATTACCGCCGTGTCCACCATGCCAAGAAGCGGCACCGTGATATTCGACACAATCAGCGGCGCAGCGATCCGCCAGACATTACGGTGCTCTTTCTGGTGTGCGAGCTTCACCGGTACTTGATCTCTTGTGCGGGTTGTCGGATTCGCTGATTGCGAACCCGATCGCTCGGCAATTTTTCAGAAGGCGCTGACGCCGGTCAGCTCTTTGCCGATCGCGAGCTGGTGCACGGTCTCGGTGCCCTCGTAAGTAATCACGCTTTCGAGGTTGAGCATGTGCCGTATTGCGGACATCTCGGCGCTGATTCCCGCGCCACCCAGCATGTCTCTTGCATCGCGTGCGATATCGAGGGCCATACGCACATTGTTCCACTTGGCTAAGGAAACCTGTGCAGGCATCATTTTGCCGGCATCTTTCAGGCGCCCAAGTTGCAGCGATATCAATTGCGCTCCGGTAATACGGCGGGCCATGTCGGCGAGACGGACTTGTATCGTCTGCGTGTGGTTGACCGGTTTGCCGAACAGGACACGAGACTCGGTGTAATCCAGCACTTCCCTCAGGCAGGCCTGGGCCGCGCCGATTACTCCCCAGGTGATGCCATAACGCGCCTGGGTCAGGCAGCTAAGCGGGCCCTTGAGGCCTTTCACATCAGGCAACAGATTGGCGTCGGGAACACGGACATTGTCCAAAAACAGGCTGGAGGTCACCGATGCACGCAGCGAAAACTTGCGTTTGATTTCCTCGGCGGAGAAACCATCCATGTCCTTTTCGACGATAAACCCGCGGATACCGTCTTTGGTATCCGCCCAGACCATGGCGATATCGGCCACATTGCCGTTGGTGATCCACATCTTGGAGCCATTCAGAATCCAGTTATCTCCGTCTTTCTTCGCGGTTGTTTTCATGTTTGACGGGTCCGATCCGCCATGCGCCTCGGTCAGGCCGAAACAGCCGATCGCCTCAGCCCGTGCAAGCGCCGGCAGCCACTTCTGTTTCTGCTCTTCGCTGCCAAAGGCATAGATCGGGTACATGACCAGGCTGCTCTGCACCGAGGCGAACGAGCGTAAACCGCTGTCGCCGCGCTCAAGTTCCTGACAGATCAGCCCGTAACTGACAGCATTCAGACCGGCGCAGTCATATCCTTCGAGCGAGCTGCCGAACAAACCCATGCCGGCCATTTCCGGAATCAGTTCGTCGGGGAAGCGATGGTCTTCAAAGCACTTGCCGATGATTGGCAACACTTGTTCGTCGACAAAACGGCCGACGGTGTCCTGCACCATCTGCTCGTCCTCTGACAGCTGATCACGAATGTTGTACAAATCCAGGGGATTGAGGGCCACGGCGAACTCCTGCCTTGCGAGGCGCGCAATAATACCGCATTTGCCAGGGCATTGAATCGGCAGGCTGGCTTCTGCCCGCGCTTTTTTATAGGCGCGATAGGGCATAAGCTGTGGTCAATTCGAAAGCGGAGACCACGATGAAAATCCCCGAGATACTAGTCATCGAATCTGTACAGAAACCCGGCAGTCTGGCCCGCATTTTACAGGTCATTGCCGACGATGGTCTGGTCGTGGAACATCTGCAGTCTTTGCGCCGCGAGCAAGGCAAAACAGTCTGGGAAATCACGCTGGAAATGGACGAGGAGACCGATCGCAGCCTCTTCCAGAAAATCGATGATTTGCCCAATGCCCGCTTTCTAGGTAAGTCGGATCGTGTCTTCGATCGTCATCTCGGCGGCAAGATAGAAACAAAATCGCGGGTTCGCATTTCTTCATTGCAAACCCTGCGAGACATTTACACGCCGGGCGTAGCCCGCGTCTGCCTGGCGATACAGAAAAATCCCGAGAAGGCTTGGCGTTATACCAATATCCACAAGACGGTCGCGGTCGTGACCAACGGTACCGCGGTGCTTGGTCTTGGCGATATCGGCCCCGTGGCCGGGATGCCGGTCATGGAGGGCAAGGCCGCCTTGTTCGCGGAGCTGGCGGGATTGTCGGCGGTGCCGGTGTTGGTGGACAGTAAGGACCCACAGAAAATTATCGATACTGTCGCGGCGATAGCCCCCACATTCGGCGCAATACAACTTGAGGATATCAAAGCGCCCGAGTGTTTCGAGATTGAGGAACAGTTAAAGCAAAAACTGGATATCCCGGTCCTCCACGACGACCAGCACGGCACCGCCGTCGTGGCGCTGGCCGCGCTCACCAACGCGGCAAAGAGAATCGACAAACCTCTGTCCGGGTCGGTGATAGGCCAGATCGGGCTTGGCGCTGCCGGCATTGGCATCGTCAGCCTGTTAAAGGCCCAGGGCAGCTGCGAGGTTCTAGGGACGGATCTCAAGGCCGATGCCCTAAAGCGGCTGGAGAATCTCGGTGGTCAGGCGGTCGCTATCGAGGAGCTGATGGCGCGCGCTGATTTTGTTATCGCGACCAGCGGAGTCAAAAATCTGATCAAGCCCGAGTGGGTCAGGGCCGGTCAGGTTGTCCTGGCACTGTCCAACCCCGATCCCGAAATCGAACCGACGCTTGCGCTAGAGAATGGCGCGGCTTTTGCCGCAGATGGCAAGAGCATCAACAACGTGCTCGGCTTTCCGGGGTTATTCAAGGGTGCATTGGCGGCCAAGGCCGATAGCTTCACGCGGGAAATGCTGCTGGTTGCGGCGCATACGCTCGCCGGGCTGGCCGGGCCTGATGACCTGGTCCCTGATGCGCTGAACATAAAAGTCCACGACAAGGTGGCGGCTGCGGTGGCCAAGCTTGTCAGGGAGACACGGAAGCGCAGTTAACGGTTGTTCAATAGGCTACGCCCATCCGGCGGTAAATAAATCCGAGCAACCAGATCGGACCGATCATCAGGAACTGGATGTCCTTGAAAAAACTGGGCTTCTTACCTTCGATGTGATGACCGACAAACTGGCCTATCCAGGCCAGGACAAATACGCTGACCGACGCAGTCATCATGGGCAAGCCGGCGGATTCCAGCGTGTGCAGGATATAGGCGAACAGCGCCAGCACGATCGTCATTCCTGCTCCCAGCGACGGAGACAAAGCGAAATAATAGATCAGGGCGAGGACCATGACGACGGTGGCCCAGTTTAGCCAGGATGACACGCCGGCCATCGCGGCTGGTACCGGCGCCGCCCAGAGCATGCCGAGCACCGTCAGCAGAATCAACGGTACACAAATCCAGTGGATGGTCTTGTTGGTTGGGTTCTGATGGCTTTCGCCATAATCATTGAACCAGTCGTCGGCTGGGCGCATGATAATCTCCCGCAAATCGGTACTCCAAATTTACGTCCTGGAAGAGATTCGGGCAAGTCCGGGACGTTAAAACTTGGAATCTGAAACAAGGGGCACAGATGAAATTACGCCTGACCCTGGGACAGCGAGTCCTGCAGTATTTCGCCAATTCCAGCTTTCTGAGCGATGCCCGGCGGATGGAGCTTTACCCACCCTTTTTCCTTATGCGAATCCAGGTGCTGGAAATCAGTAATCACTGGCGGGAAGTTCGCATGCTGCTCCCGTTGAATACGATTTCAAGAAACCCGGGCGGAGTCATGTTTGGTGGTTACCAGGCGGCGCTCGCGGACCCGATTGCGGCCCTCGCGTGTGCCAGGGTGTTTCCGGGATACGCGCCCTGGACCCGGGCGATGACTATTGATTTTCGCCACGGTGGCAGCACCGATCTAGAGCTGCGATTCAGCATGAAAAAGGAACAGGAAAAGCAGATCCGGGCAGAACTGGCGGAGCGGGGACGGGCGACACCCACCTTTGAATACGGTTTTTACCTGACCGACGGCACGCAGTGTACGCATATCGAAAACACAGTCGCGATTCGGCCACGCGGTTATGTCAAGGCGACGACGCCACCAGCCGATACGGAACAATTCTGAATTATGAGTGGTCCAACCCGTATATTTGACCAGGGCCGGAGCCGACGGGCGTCAGAAGCGAAGGATCAGGTCTTTTGAGGCATTGGTTCGTTCATCATTGATTCATCGTTCAGGGATATAATGAAGCCGGAATAACAGGGAGGATTTCCGATGAGTAGCCGATTATCACGTATATCGATAATGTTTCTGGTGGCAATTCTTGTTGCCGGTTGCGAGACAATCAACCCATACACCGGTGAAACTCAAACCAGCAAGGCAACGAAGGGCGCGCTGATTGGCGCGGCTGCGGGTGCCGTGGTCGGACTTGTGAGCGGCGACAATGCGGTCGAACGCAGGCAACACGCGTTGATTGGCGCTGGTATAGGAGCTCTTGCCGGCGGCGGTATTGGTTACTACATGGATGTTCAGGAAGCGAAGCTGCGGCAGAAATTGGAGGGTACGGGGGTCAGCGTTACCCGTATTGGCGACAACATCACGCTCAACATGCCAGGCAATATTACTTTTGAAACCGCGAGTTCCAATTTGAATGGAGATTTCTATCGCGTATTGGATGGCGTTAGCGAGGTGGTCAACGAATATGATCAGACGGTGATTGAAGTTGCCGGTCACACGGACAGCCGAGGATCGGCCGAGTACAACCTTGGCCTTTCGGATCGCCGTGCTGACGAGGTTGGAACCTATCTGGAAAGCCGGGGTGTGATGCGATTGCGGATTATTACCGTGGGGCTGGGTGAAGACATGCCGGTGGCTGATAATTCGACCAGTAGAGGTCAGTTATTGAATCGCAGGGTCGAGCTGACGTTGGTGCCGGTAACCGGTTAATCGGCCCGGTTTCAAAAAGACAAGAAAATCCCGGCATAGCCGGGATTTTTTTATTCGCAGTAGGAGGGCCTTAAGGCTCGATGGGAAAAAAAGGAATTTATTCCAGCTTCAATTTGCCATCGCTTTCCGCAATTTGCCGATCGCGGCCGCCTCGACCTGACGAACCCGCTCCGCGGAGATGCCGTATTCATCGGCCAGTTCGTGCAAAGTTTCTTTTTCCTCGGTCAGCCAGCGGCGCCGCAGAATATCGCGACTTCGATCATCAAGCGTCTCCAACGCCTCGGCCAGTTGCGCGCCGGACTGCTGCTTCCAGTCTTCCTGTTCGACCAACTGCGCCGGATCGGGAGTCGGGCTGGGCAGATAGGCGGCCGGCGAATAACTTTCATCGTCACCGGCATCGGGCGCCGGATCCAGGGAAAGATCTCGCGCCGACAGGCGTTTTTCCATTTCGTAGACCTCACGGGTCGAAACCCCCAGGTCTTCTGCAACAGCCTTTGCTTCGTCCAGGCTCAGCCAGTTGAGATTTTTCTTTGCTTTGCGCAGATTAAAAAACAGTTTGCGCTGAGCCTTGGTGGTCGCCACTTTGACCAGTCGCCAGTTGCGCAGGACAAATTCATGTATTTCCGCACGAATCCAGTGGACGGCGAAGGAAACCATGCGCACGCCGACATCCGGATCGAATCGCTTGACCGCTTTCATCAGGCCGACGTTGCCTTCCTGGATCAGGTCGCCAATAGGAAGTCCGTAACCGGTATATCCCTTGGCAATATGAACGACAAAACGCAAATGCGAAACAACCAGTATGCGCGCGGCCTCAAGATCATCATGGTCACGCAGGCGGCGTGCGAGACTTTGCTCTTCATCCCGCGAAAGCACCGGAATCTGGCCAATAGTCTGCAAGTACTGATCCAGGCTGCCAGCAGCGGCCGGGCTAGTCAGTGGAAAATTTTTCACCAACAGGGCGTTACTCATCGTCAAATTTTTCTCCCAAAGCGACAACGCTATTTTAGCACTCTATTACTTAGAGTGCTAAACTCATTCCAGGTTCCGGCCCGGTCAAAAATAAAAATAAATAAAAAACAATAAGTTACGGGGAAATTCAGAATTCCGGATCCATGTCGCGCAGATGCCGCGATGCCGCAATCCACGATCCCAACCAACCCAGAGCCGCGCCTGCGAGCAGCAAGAGGCCTGCCTCGTCCAGGGCGAGGCTCAGCAGCCGGTAATCGCTGCCATAGAGACCCGCGACCCGGCTTACCGGTTCTTTTAGCAAAAACCCGATCAGCTGAACCAGCGCGATCGCCAGAATTCCGCCGCCGATTCCATACAAAAGGCCGTGATAAAGAAAGGGTCTGCGAATGAATGCGTCACTGGCGCCGACCAGTTTGGCCACCTCGATCTCCTGGCGCCGGTTCAGGATATCCAGCCGGATGGTATTGCCGACGATCAACAACACGCCGAGAGCAAGGACTGCGGAAGCCAGGGCTACCGCACGGCGAACCGTATCCAGGATGGCGTGAAAACGATTAACCCAGGCCGTGTCCAGTTGAACCAGGTCGACATCGCCAAGTTTTTTCAGCTCATCTGCGAGCTGCGTCGTCTGCCCGGCACTTTCGGCATCGGCCGACGGCTGAACGACCAGGACATTTGGCAGCGGATTATCCGTGAGCAGTTCCAGCGCCTCACCAAAACCGGATCCGATGCGGAACTCCTCCAAGGCCTGATCCGCGGTAATAACAGTGACCTTTTCAATTCCCGGACGGCGCTGCAACTCGTTGGCCAGCGTCTGCGCCCGGCTCTCGCTGACGCCCGGCCTCAGGTAAACCGACCATTCCAGTGTGCTCTCCCAGCCGCCGCTCAATGCGCGGCCGTTTTCGACCATCAGGTGCAATCCCGCCGGCATGGAAAGCGCAATACCGATGACCGATACAGTCATCAGGCTGGCTAGCGGCTGACGCCATAATCCACCGAGCGCACCCAGCAGGTTTTGCAAATGTCTGAGCAGATAGCCCAGCATGCGGCCCGGGATGCCGATTTTACCGCCGCGTGGATTCTTAGATCGTGCCATGAAGTTGTCCGCCTGCTTCGCTGTCGGCCTGCAGGCGGCCCTCGTGCAAGACGATTCGTCTTCTGCCCATTCGTCGGATCAGTTCGATATCGTGACTGGCAATTAACAAGGTGACGCCGACTTCGTTAAAGCGATAAAACAGATTCATGATCTCAAGCGACAGGTCCGGATCCAGGTTGCCGGTTGGCTCGTCCGCGATCAAAAGGTCGGGTTTGGTAACGACTGCCCTGGCGATGCCGACTCTTTGTTGCTCACCTGTGGACAGCGCCATTGGCAGCAGTTTCTCCTTGCTCAGCAGGCCGACCTGGTCGATAGCTGCCCTCACCCGTCGCGCGGTTTCCCGCCGGCCCATGCCGGCAATCACCAGCGGCAGGGCAACGTTATCGAACACGGTTCGATCGAGCAAGAGCTTGTGATCCTGGAAAGCCATGCCTATTTTTCGGCGATACGCGGGTATCCGCCGGCGGCTGACCTTGGCGGTGTTTTGCCCGTTGACGATAACCTGCCCTCTGGTCGGTCTTTCGATCAGCGCCAGCAACTTCAAGAGCGTACTCTTGCCGGCGCCCGAATGACCGGTTAGGAAAACCATCTCGCCCTTTTCGATAGTAAGGTTTAGTTCGGACAAGGCTTCGCTGCCGCCTGGATACCGTTTGCTGACACACTCGAGGCGAATCATCTGTTTTCTCCCGGGCCTGCCACCAGCGTTCGGGCGAAGGTTTTGGCATCGAAAGGACCGAGATCCTCGGCAGACTCGCCGATGCCGATGAATCGCAAAGGCAGCGCCATTGTTCGTGCCAGCGCCACGACTATTCCGCCCTTGGCCGTGCCGTCCAGCTTGGTGACGATCAGGCCGCTCACCCCGATCGCCTCGTCAAACTGCCGCGCCTGCGAAATGGCGTTCTGGCCGAGGCCGGCATCCAGGATCAGCAGGGTTTCCTGCGGCGCACCTTCGTCGGCCTTGCGCATGACCCGACGGATTTTTTTTAGTTCTTCCATCAGGTGTGACTGGCTCTGCAACCGGCCAGCCGTGTCAGCCAAAAGCACATCGATGCCACGCGCCCTCGCTGCCGCCATCGCGTCAAAAATTACCGCGGCCGGGTCGGCGCCCGGATTTTGAGCAATGACCGGGACGTTATTTCTTTCGCCCCAAACCTGGAGTTGCTCGGTTGCGGCCGCGCGGAATGTATCGCCCGCGGCCAGCATCACGCGGTAGCCATCGTCGGTCAGTCGCCTGGCCAGCTTGCCGATGGTCGTGGTCTTGCCAGCGCCGTTGACGCCAACGACCAGGATCGTGAACGGTCCGGCGCCTTTCGGAATCGACAAGGCTTGCTCGCAAGGCACAAGAATCTCAAACAGGCTTTCCTCCAGCGCGGCCAACAGTGCGTCCAGATCCTTCAGTTCATTTCGCACGACGCGCTGGTTGAGCACATCAATAATCTCACGGGTCGCATCCACACCGACGTCGGCCAGCAGCAGTCGTGTTTCGAGTTCCTCCATGACCGCCTCGTCGATCTGGCCGCCCGGCACAAAATCGGCGATGTCGCGGGTCAGCCAGGAGTCTCCTTTATTGAGGCGCTGTCGGACACGTTGCAGAAACCCGGCCGGTTTCTGCGGCGATCGATCTGTGGTTGCGTAGGATTTCCGTTTAAGCATCGGGGCTGAGTTTACTAAGCTCTGTTAGTGCTAGCCAGCCGCGGGCGGGAATAGAAAAAGGGCGGCCAATAGGCCGCCCTGATCGTTGTTTTCGCTCTGTCTTAGGGCAGCGTCGAAACCACCGCCGGATTACTGATCAGGATGACCATGCCACCGCCGGAAAATGTTCCGGGAACGCCGGCGTGGAAGACCACCGTCTCGGTCATCATCTCGATGGTCGCCGCGAGGCTGGCCGTAGGATCGAGCTGCGAGCCATGGCTACCCTCGGTGAAACGGACCACGCCTTGCGAGACGAAGTTCGCTCCCGGCATCGAGA
>JAPUGL010000002.1 GCA_027292775.1 Gammaproteobacteria bacterium
GCAACGGGCGCCCCGGTAACTGGTTGAAATGTAATGCCTTGGGCGATCCATCGTGCGACTGAAAATCCGCGTGTCGGTGGGAATCAACGCTCTTTCGATCAGCACGCTAAAGATCAATCCGCACCAACCAGAATTATTCATTCGGATATTGCGGGCGGATTGGCCCCTGGCCACCAGCTGGGCTTTATTTATTTATGGCGAAGGCACGGGCAAAATTTACTGCCAGGAAAAATCATCGCGACGATACACGGCCCTGCCCCCGACCAACGTCAACAGGATGTTGTCCGCCATGCCGAGTAATTCATCTTCGGACGCAGACATCAATTCGCCCTCGAGAATTACCAGGTCGGCGTATTTCCCTGGTTCAATCGAACCTCGCACGTCATCGTCATAGGTCAGAAACGCGCCGTCGATCGTGAAGCAGGCCAGGGCTTCCTGCAGTGATACGGTTTCGTCCTGGCCGTAGATGCGGTCGTCATTCTGCATTTGCCGCGTCACCATGTGATAAATGCCGACCCACGGGTCTGGCGGATTGTTCGGATAATCCGAACCGCAGGCCATTCGGACGCCGGCGTCACGCAAGGTCCGATACGGCGTATGGCGAGCCATGCGTTTGGCACCAACGTTGCGCAGAAAGGAAGCGCCTTCGAAATAAAGGTTTGCCGGGTTGATCGCTGCAATTATGCCGTAGTCTGCCATTTCCTCGACAACTGAGTTGTCCGGCTCGTCAGGTTGATAGAGATGGATGATGCTCCAGCGCTGCTCGTCGTCAGGCCGCCGTTCACGGAGCCGGTGCAGCAATTCCTTGTAAACGTCCACCACCCGATTGATGGCGCGGTCGCCGATGGCATGCGTGTGTAGCTCCCAACCGAATTCGGCCAGCACCTGATATTGCTCAAGGTTGCGTTCGAACGACGGTTCCCTCAGCGCGCCCCGGTTCTCCGCGCCCAGCGGATCCTCCGCTACTGGCAGATACGGCACGCTGACCGCGGCGCTGCGCGAGCCCATGCCGCCGTCCATAGAAGATTTCGCGCCGCGCACACGAAAGTAATCGTCACCGAGATTACTGAAGCCCAGCGCGGCCACGCGCTCGCGTATCGCCCCCGGATCACCCAACCCGTACGGGTCGTTCGAACGGTACCAGCCGTCGTAGACCACCGCTCGCAACGGCAACCGGCCGCCGCGCAGATCGTAGGCCGCCTGATAAACCCGCGTTACTTCACCCATGCGCGACCCGGCCTCGACGACTGACGTAATGCCCAGCGATGCCAGATAATTCATGCCGCTCAGCAAGCTCTCGACTTTCTGTTCCAGACTCTTGTCCGGGATAACGACATTGACCAGGCGCGGCGCTCGCTCCCCCAGAAAAATGCCATTCGGCAATCCCTGCTGGTCGCGCATGATGATCTCGCCCGGGCCGAAGTCCGCAGGATCTTCGGCGAACCAGTCGGGCCACGTGTCCGGATCGTCGAAATTGTAGCCGAGCAATTCGAATATGCGCGTGTTGACGGCAATGCCCCGATAGATACGATCGAGCGAAATAGGCACGTCGCGCGAAACCTGATCGAGATCGTGCCGGTCCGCCATTCGCGAATCTTCCAGGCGGTCCTGGGCCCAGCCGAGACCGAATAGCCACGGGCCGGTCTCGCCGCTTAACGGATAGGTCCAGCGGTTCAGGCGCTCGGTGCGCTTTAACTCCTCGAGCCGCGCGGACAGCTGGCTCCGAATATCGGCAACATTGCGTGCCGGCGTGAGATTGACGGCCGTGTCCTGCTCGAACCCCAGATCACGAACATGAATGTGTGTTTCGTTTAAACCGGGAATAACGGTTTTGCCGTCCAAGGGGACCAAGCGCGTGGCCGGGCCGATCCATGGCTCGAGGTCCGTCTCCGTCCCCACGGCGACGATACGGTTGCCGCGAAGTGCCACGGCATCCGCCAAGTCGCGGTTGGCATTCATCGTGATGACGAGGGCGTCTGTCAGTACCAGATCGGCCGCGTCGGGGTCGGCCCCGGGTCCGGATCCAGAGCACGCGGCAGCAAAGACTGACAGGTACGAAATGGTTCGAACCACATGTCTTGAAATCATCATGCAAGTCTACTTCAGGTCGAAGTTAAGGACACCGTCGATGAAACGAATTTGAGGACACCCACGAATTAAGGAGGTTTTTTTGAATGTATCTGGAGGAAGTTCAGCGGTTGTAAATTAGGTGTCCAGAAATCTCCGTTTTTGGTAGAGCAGTGGACTGAAAATCCGCGGGTCGGGTGTTCGATTGACATGGTACATAGTTTCGCGGCGGCCTCAGGGCACGCTAGCGTAAGATAATATCTGGTCATGAGTAAGGAAAAACGCGGCCGACGATGGCGGAGGGCATTGCCAGCCGGCCTTTGCTTGGCCGGTGGCGTGTGTGATGCGTCGCAGGTCGCCTTTCTGGGCGACAAGACCTGGGGGGATGCGGATGGCATGCGCCACACCGATCAGCAGATATTTGATGCCACGTTCGGCATGATACGCAGGGCCCGGAAACTGGTGCTCCTGGACATGTTTCTTTACAACGACTTTCAGCGGGGGAAACCGGAAACGACCCGGCTATTGTCGAGCGAATTGACCGATACCCTGTTGCACCAGAAACAAGCGTATCCGGACATCACGATCGCCGTTATTACGGACCCCATAAATACCGTCTATGGTTCGCTGCCTTCGGCGAAGTTTGTGCGGTTAATAGATGCCGGCATTACCGTTGTCATTACGGACCTCAGCCGCTTGCGAGATAGTAATCCAATTTACTCCTTTTTCTGGCGCCCGTTGATCAGGCCTCTCGGCAACTCACAACGTGGATTTCTGCCAAACCCCTTCGATCCGGGCGGGAAAGCTACAATTCGCAGCTATCTTGCTTTGCTGAACTACAAAGCTAACCACCGCAAGGTACTGATTTCCGATGATGGCGACGAACTGGTCGGACTCGTGAGTTCAGCAAACGCGCAAGATGCAAGCAGTGCGAACGCCAACGCGGCGGTCAGGTTCACTGGCCCGGCCGCCGAAGATTTACTGGCAGCGGAAAACGCGGTACTGAAACTCTCGCGAGAGAAGCCGCTGGGGCTCCCTATGGCAACGCCTGGCCAATCGCCTGGTGTTTCGGCACAAATC
>JAPUGL010000020.1 GCA_027292775.1 Gammaproteobacteria bacterium
GCTACCACGCCTTCCTCCACCGCGGCGCGGGTTGAATGCAAGGCATCCTCGACCCGTGCTTTCTTTTCTTTCATTTCGATCTCGGTGGCGGCACCGACCTTGATTACTGCAACACCGCCGGACAGCTTGGCGACCCGTTCCTGAAGCTTTTCGCTATCGTAGTCGGACGTCGAATCCTCGATCTGGGAACGGATGGTCTCGACACGGGCCTTGATGTCATCTGACTTGCCGGCACCATCGATGATGATCGTGTTTTCCTTGCTGACGACCACCTTCTTGGCCTCGCCAAGATCCTCCAGGCTGGTCTTTTCCATGCTCAGTCCGATCTCTTCGGAAATCACCTGGCCGCCAGTCAGAATCGCCAGATCCTGCAGCATCGCCTTGCGACGATCGCCAAAACCCGGCGCCTTTACCGCGGCAACTTTCACGATACCGCGAATATTGTTGACCACCAGGGTGGCCAGCGCTTCGCCTTCTACATCTTCCGACACAATCAGCAATGGCCGGCCGGCCTTGGCAACACCCTCCAGCAATGGCAATAAGTCACGAATATTCGAGACCTTCTTGTCGTGCAGCAGGATGTACGGATCTTCCAGTTCGGCGGTCTGGCTCTGCTGGTCATTGATGAAATACGGAGACAAATAACCGCGGTCGAACTGCATGCCTTCGACAACATCCAGCTCATTTTCCAGAGTCGATCCTTCCTCAACCGTAATCACGCCTTCCTTACCAACGGTCTCCATCGCCTCGGCGATGATTTCACCAATACTGGTATCGGCCTTCGCGGAAATCGTTCCAACCTGCGCGATCGCCTTGCGATCGTCACAGGGCTTGGACTGACTTTCGAGCTGTTTCACGATGGCGGCGGTCGCTTTTTCGATACCGCGCTTCAGGTCCATCGGGTTCATGCCGGCGGCCACCGACTTCAGACCTTCACGAAGAATCGCCTGGGTCAGCACCGTCGCGGTCGTGGTTCCATCGCCTGCCTCGTCCGAGGTCTGCGACGCTACTTCCTTGACCATCTGCGCACCCATGTTTTCAAATTTGTCCTTGAGCTCAATTTCCTTGGCGACGGATACCCCGTCCTTGGTCACGGTGGGCGCACCGAAACTCTTGTCGAGCATCGCATTGCGGCCACGCGGGCCCAGGGTCAGGCTGACCGCATCAGCCAGGATATTGACGCCACGAAACATCAGGCGACGTGCTTCGTCACCGAATTTTACTTCTTTGGCTGGCATTGAATTATTCCTCTTTAAAAATATTGATTAAAACGATCGGATCAGAGTTAGCCTTCGAGAACCGCCATCACGTCTTCTTCACGCATGACCAGAAGCTCGTCGCCATCAACCGTGACTTCGGTGCCGCTGTACTTGCCAAACAGCACTTTGTCAGCAACTTTCAGGTCCAGGGCACGGACTTTGCCGCTTTCCAGAATCTTGCCGTTGCCTACCGCTACCACTTCACCCTTGATTGGCTTCTCAGCCGCGCTGTCAGGTATCACGATACCGCCAGCAGAAGTCCGCTCTTCTTCCATCCGCTTGATGATCACCCGATCGTGCAGGGGACGAATATTCATCGTAGAGATCTCCCTAACTTATTGATTCAATTAAAAAACTGCTAACAAGCAGCGATTGCTATCCTGGTGAGCGATTAGCACTCACCTCGGAGGAGTGCTAATAATAGCGGCGAGTTCAGGATTTTCAAGGGCTGTGGGGTTCGCGCGGTAGAAATAGTTGTGCAGAGAAAGTGTCAAAGCGACGGAAGACTCCCCACCGGCGTCGCGATGATCGCCTGAATCAGCCAATGGGCAAGCGGCGTTCAGCCAGTGACATGATCGGGTTGGGCGGGTATCCTTTGCCGCCCGTTTAAACTTGGACCGAGCATGGAATCCGAATATCTGGTGGTTTTTTGCACCTGTCCGGCCGATGCCGCCAGAAAACTGACTGAAATGCTGCTGGCAAGACGCCTGGCCGCGTGCGTGAACTGCGTCCCGGGAATCGAATCCAGTTATTGGTGGCAAGGACATATTCAGCACGATCAGGAAGCCCTGCTGGTGATAAAAACACGGCATGGCCGGTTTCCTGAACTACGCGACGCAATTTTGGAAAACCATCCCTACGACGTTCCGGAAATAATCGCGTTGCCGATGGTCGAAGGCTCAAAGGACTATCTGCGCTGGATTGATGAAAGCCTGGACGAATCATATGGAATTACGGAACAGGAAAGTGTCCCGAACAATGATTGAAAAAATCAAATATGCCCTGCTGATTTTGCTGCTGTCGCCGCTGGTCATTCAGGCAGCCGACGATTTCGAACCACCGCCGCCGGATGAAGTCTTTCGATACGAAGTGGCAGCACAGGCAGGCCAGATACTTATTCATTGGTCGGTCACGCCCGAATTTTACCTTTACAAACATCGCTTCTCATTTGCCAGCCGGACACCGGGTATCAGCCTCGGCGAGCCTCTCTATCCGCCCGGCGAAATGCATGAGGATGAGTTTTTTGGCCGCCAGGAAATTTTTCGCGACAATTTCACAGTACGTATCCCCTACCAGGGAAGTGCCGCAGGCGCATCAATCGAATTGGAAATGAAACTGCAAGGCTGTGCGGATTATGGTTTTTGCTATGTGCCGTTGACCTGGACGGAAACCGTCCGGCTTACGAACCCGCCAATCGTAGCGGAAAACAAGCTGCTGACTCTGCTCGGCAATTCGGGCAATGCCGACAATCAGGAATTCCTGCCCGAGGAAGAGGCGTTCCAGCTTGAGACCTGGATGGAAGACGGCTATACCATCGTCGCCCGCTGGCTGATTGCAGAAGGCTATTACCTTTATGCAGAGAAATTCACCGCCGCCACCGACAGCCGGATCGCGCAGCCGGGGCCTTTGGAACTACCACCGGGCATCATCAAAACCGACCGCAGTTTTGGAGAAATGGAAGTCTATTACGAGCAGGTCGAGATCAGGATTCCACTGTCGAGGGCCGGGCCGGAGGCCGGGGCTGTCAGCCTCAATCTGGGCTACCAGGGCTGCGCCGAGGGCGCAATTTGTTATCCGCCGGGAACCAAAACAGCAGCGCTCGATCTGCCGGAAGTCAGCATCGATTCGGCCAGACGACCGATCAAGCGATCGGAAACCGACAAACTTTCCGATCTCGTAAAAAATTCAAGCCCACTGGTATTTATTGCGACCTTCTTTGGCTTTGGGCTGTTGTTGGCTTTTACGCCCTGCGTTTTGCCAATGGTACCCATTTTATCCGGCATCATCGCCAGTCAGGGCAAAGACGTGACGACCGCACGTGCTTTCAGCCTGTCGCTGGTCTATGTGCTTGGTATGGCGCTGACCTACACGATCGCTGGCGCGGCATTCGCAAGCGCGGGGCAACAAGTACAGGCGGTATTTCAACAGCCTTGGATCATTAGCCTGTTTGCCGCACTGTTTGTGGCGATGGCGCTGGCCATGTTCGGCTTTTACGAAATCCAGATGCCGAGCGCGCTTCAGTCACATGCCAGCGATGTCGCGGGCAAGCAGAAAAGAGGCACGTTTCTGGGCACCGCAATCATGGGGGCATTGTCTGCATTGATAGTTACCGCGTGTGTCGCACCGCCGCTGGTCGCTGCCTTGACGGTGATCGGCCAGGCTGGTGACGTTTCCCGCGGCGGTCTGGCGCTTTTTTCCCTGAGCATGGGAATGGGCACCCCGCTGCTGATCGTAGGCGCATCGGCTGGCAAATTGCTGCCCAAGGCCGGGCCATGGATGGTTACGGTAAAAGCCATGTTCGGCGTGATGTTGCTGGGGGTCGCAGTGTGGATGGTCGGAAGGATAATTCCCGGTCCGGTAACGCTCGCCTTGTGGGGCGCCACGGCGTTGGTCGGCGCATACTACCTGGGCGCCCCGCGGCAAAACGACACCAGCGCGGGCCCTTGGCGTCGACTGCGTCAGGCCCTGGCGCTGATTGCACTGATTTACGGCTTGCTGGCAATCGCCGGAGCGATTGCCGGCGGCTCGAATCCCTTGCGACCTACCCAGTCGATCAGCGGACATCAGCTAAACCATGTCGCCTTCCTGCGCATAAAAAGCATAGATGATCTGGACAAAGCCCTGGCGGGAGCGGCGGCGGAACAAAAACCCGCGCTACTCGATTTTTATGCCGATTGGTGTGTTTCCTGTATTGAAATGGAGGAATATACGTTTACCGATCCGGCGGTTCAGGCTGCGCTTGGCGATACGCTTTTATTGCAGGCCGATGTCACCGCAAATGACGAGATTGACCAGGAACTGCTCGCGCATTTCGGAATTTATGGTCCGCCGACTATTGTATTTTTTGATCGTCACGGCCGGGAATTACAAGGATACCGGGTTGTCGGCTTCAAACCGGCAGACGAATTTTCCAGCCACATTACAGAAGCATTCGGGCCGCGCTGACAATGGCGTTTCGACAGCCCCTCAAACATACCCTGATCCTGAGTGCGGCCGCGATCGCCGGCTTCATAGTGTTCCAGGTCTGGCATGAGTACCAGGGAGGCGGCCGGCCGGATTCCGTGGGTATGGCGCCAGTTTTGGAATCCACGACCACCGCCTTGGGCCAGCGTCCGACATTCGAACTGATATCACCCGAGGGAATGCCGGTGTCGTCGCAGCAATGGGAAGGAAAACCCCTGCTCGTCAATTTCTGGGCGACCTGGTGTGCACCGTGCCGACGGGAAATTCCGATGCTCATGGAACTGCAGTTGGCACACGCTGCCGCGGGCCTGCAAATAATCGGAATTGCACTGGATTCTCCGGATGCAGTGGCCCTATACGCCCACGAAATGGGAATCAATTACCCGCTGCTGGTCGGCGAGCAGGACGCGATGGATGTGGCTGAAGCATTAGGTCTGGACCTGATTGTTCTTCCGGGTACGGTATTCAGCCTCAGCGACGGTCGAACCTTGCATCGTCACATAGGCGAACTTCATGCAGATCAGGCCGAGCAGATTCTCGACATACTCTGGCAAACAGAGAACCAGGCCATCGATTTCGCCCAAGCGCAGACCCTCCTGGGCGCCATGAATTAGAAATTGTCGTAAATCTGCTGCTAAAATGTGTAATATTGGTTGTAACTTCGGCGAAATCATAAGAAATGGCCAAGATACTGCTGCTCAACGGTCCCAACTTGAACCTGCTGGGGCAACGGGAACCTCACCTCTATGGTGAGCGCACGCTCACGGATATCGAGAACGAATTATCCGGCCTGGCAAAAGAAGCCGGGCACAGTCTTGGCTGCTATCAAAGTGACGCAGAGCACGAGTTGTTGCAAAGGATTCATGGCTGCGGCGACGACGGCACCGATTTGATTCTTTTCAACCCGGCCGCTTTTACCCACACCAGCGTCGCCTTGCGTGACGCCCTGCTAGCCACGGGGACACCATTTTTCGAAGTACACATGAGCAACCCCGCATCGCGGGAACCGTTCCGGCGACAAAGTTTTTTCAGCGACATCGCGTTGGGGTTAATTGCCGGATTCGGGCCACATAGTTATCGCCTGGCGCTGCAGGCAGCAATCCAACACCTGGCTGCTGCGGCCGAAAAACGACAAGAGTAGATCCCATGGATATTCGTAAAGTCAAAAAACTAATTGAACTCCTCGAGGAATCCGGAATTGCGGAAATTGAGATCACCGAGGGAGACGATTCGGTGCGAATCTGCCGTTATCCCGCGGCCGCCTTGTCTGTACCGGCAACACCGCCGCAGGTAGCTATGCAGGCGCCACCCCCAGTGACTGCCGCCGCCCCGGAACCAATCGTCGAGACCGGCGCCAGCGGCCATCACGTCACGGCACCGATGGTAGGAACTTTTTACTCCTCGGCCGCGCCGGGGGCGAAGCCTTTTGTACAGATTGGTAGCAAGGTCAGCGAAGGCGACGTGTTGTGCATCATCGAGGCTATGAAGATGATGAACCAGATTGAAGCCGATGCGTCCGGCACCATTGTCTCCATACTTATAGAAAACGGTGAGCCGGTGGAATTTGACCAGCCACTGTTCATTATTGAATGAATCCCTGAGAGCGGCGACGTCATGCTGGACAAAATTGTAATCGCGAATCGGGGCGAAATTGCTTTACGCATATTGCGGGCCTGCCGTGAACTGAACATCAAAACCGTGGCGGTACATTCCACCGCGGACGCAACCCAGAAACATGTTTTGCTGGCGGATGAATCTGTTTGTATCGGACCGCCACAATCCATCGACAGTTATCTGAACATGCCGGCCATCATCAGCGCCGCCGAGGTCACTGACGCGATGGCAATCCATCCCGGCTATGGTTTCTTGTCAGAGAACGCGGATTTCGCAGAGCGCGTAGAGGACTCTGGCTTCGTTTTTATTGGCCCGCGGGGCGAAACCATCCGCCGCATGGGCGACAAGGTTTCGGCGATCAAGGCGATGAAGGATGCCGGTGTGCCCTGCGTGCCCGGGTCGGATGGTCCGCTTGGCGACGATAGCGAGGAAAACTTCCGGATAGGGCGCAAGGTCGGCTATCCGGTGATCATCAAGGCATCGGGCGGTGGCGGCGGCCGCGGCATGCGGGTTGTCCACACCGAGGGCGCCTTGCTGAATGCGATCGCCCTGACCCAGGCCGAGGCCAAAGCGGCATTCGATAATGAAGTGGTGTACCTGGAGAAATACCTGGAGCACCCGCGGCACATAGAATTCCAGGTACTGGCTGACAATCATGGCGCCGCGATTCACCTTGGTGAGCGCGATTGCTCAATGCAACGTCGGCATCAGAAAGTCATCGAAGAGGCACCGGCACCCGGGATCAGCGAAAAACAACGTTCGAAAATGGGTCGCATTTGTGTCGATGCCTGCAAGTCGATGGGCTATCGGAGCGCGGGTACCTTTGAGTTTCTGTATGAGGACGAAGAGTTCTATTTCATCGAGATGAACACCCGGATCCAGGTCGAACATCCGGTCACCGAGATGATCACGGGAGTAGACATCGTCAGGGCGCAACTGGAAATTGCAGCCGGCGAAAAACTGAAATACGACCAGCAGGATATTCGGATAAGCGGGCACGCGATCGAATGCCGAATCAATGCAGAAGACCCCAAAAGTTTTACTCCCAGCCCCGGACCGATCAGGTTATGGCATGCGCCCGGCGGACCTGGCATTCGGGTAGACAGTCATATCTACAGCGGTTACAACGTGCCGCCTTTTTACGATTCGATGATCGGCAAGATCATTGCCCATGGCGCTGACCGGAATACGGCCATTGCAAGAATGCGAAACGCTTTGACCGAAATCGTTATTGAGGGGATCAAGAGCAATATCGCTTTACACCAGGAAATTACCAATCACGGCGCGTTCCAGGCTGGAGGAACAGACATTCATTATCTCGAAAAACGTCTGGGTCTGTGAGGTAATCGTGTGGAATGGCAGCACCTGATCATTGAGCCCGGGCCGCCCGGTCCGGATGTTCTGGAACATGCCTTGTTTGCGCACGGCGCGCTGTCGGTAACCCTGATGGATGCGGCCGACCGGCCGATCCTGGATCCTCCGCCAGGCACCACACCAATGTGGCCAGAAGTACGCGTCGTCGCACTGTTTTCGGCGGACGCCAGCCTCGGCAGTGGAACAGTGCTACCAGACGTGGTTTGATATGAACCCGTCGGTCACAATGGAAGACTGGGTGCTGCTCAGCGGCACTCGCAGCACGGAATAATGGATTAGGAGTTCTCTTGTTTACCTGTTGTCCAAACTGCGAAACCATATTCAAAGTCAGTGCCAAACAACTTCAGCAGGGAGCTGGCCAGGTGCGCTGCGGTCAGTGTGATTTTTCCTTTAGCGCCTTGAGCAATATTCAGGAAAGCGCCGGTGAGGCGGCTGCAAACCTGCGAGCATCTGTGGACCAGGGCGAAAATACCGATGCTCCGCCGGATGAGTTGCCGGAAGAAGCGGCCAACGACCCGGAGCAGCGCGTGACATGGAAGCGCGGGTCCGCAATGGAATCGTCTTCCCTGGAAAACTGGGGCGCGGACCTCGACAAGGATTTCGAGGCCATCGAAGAAGAGGAAGCGGGGCAGATCGATCTTTCCCCCGAGGAGGAGCCGGACTCCGACAGCGGCGATTCCGATGACTCCATGCCGGAGACAGTCAGCGAAGATGAACCAGCAGTCTCCGGCGAAGTCGTCCTCGTTGAGGACGCGGAGGCATTTGAGGCCGCCGTGCTGGCAACAATTCACGCCACCGAATCCAAAGCCTGGGAGTCATCGGGACCACACCTCGTCGGCGGTGGCACGACAGGGCGCGAGTCACAGGATGACGATGACGACACCCCGCCCGCGGTAACGGATGGGGAGCGGCCTGCTCCAGCCGAGCAGGCACCAGGAGATGACGATCCGAGCGATGAGGAGACCGGCGTCGCCGAATACGCGGACGATGACCCGAACGCCGGTGAAGCTGCCGAATGGTTATCGAACGAGACTCAGGACACCGACCCGGAAACAGACCCGGATCAGCCCAGCATGGACTTCCTGGAAAAGTTGGCCGATGGCGCCGATGAAGAGGCAAGTCTGGAAGACATCAATGTCGATGATGAAGATGAGTCCCGGGCACTCGCACAAGACCGTCTTTCGGAGGATGAGGATGCGGACGAGTCCGAAGAGCGTGCTGCTGAAGCCCTACCGGAAGACGATAAAGCCGGCGAACCCGAAGAGCCCGCCGATGATGAGCTTTCGGAAAATGAGGATCTCGACGAAGCCGCGGAGCTCGTCGACGACGGCCACGCGGACGAAGAGCATGACGAAGAACCCGAAGCACCTCCCGATGAGAAACACGATGAGGAGGGGAGCGCGCCGCAAGATTCCGGCCGGGAAACCGACGAGGCGGATGTGGCGCACGCGGACGATGTTTCCGACAGCGGCGTTGAAGAGATCTGGCTGGGTGAGATTACCCTGGAATCCGCGGAAAAAGACGAGCTTGAATTCGATGTGCCCGATGACCAGGTTGACTCCGTTTTTATGGCTGCCGACGAAGAACAATCGGCATCTGAAGCTGGTGCCGAAATAGAAGGCGGGTCGGAGGCCGGATCGCTGGAAGAATTTTTTGATTCGAACGCGGAAGGCGCCGAGGAAATCATCCTCTCCACCGAAGACGTGCTCGATTTTGGGGCTGCCGAGGCGGAGCCAGAATCAGCGCCGACGTCCGCTGGCGCTGCGAAAAAAAGCCTTTTGCTGGCAACCCGATACCGGCGACCTGCGGCTATCGCCGGTTTGGTTGCATTGGCATTCCTTCTGCTGGCCCAGTTGACTCATTATTTCCGCTACCAGATTCTTGAAAACGGCTCGCTAGGCCCGGTGCTGGAAAGTGTATACAGCGGTCTAGGGGTTCCGCTGACACGACAATGGGATCTGGAGGCTTACAACATTCGGCGCACCAAGGTTGTGGGCAATGAGACCGGTACCGGCGTCGTCGAGATTTCGGCGATCCTTACGAATCGCGCCACCTTCGCCCAGCCCTACCCGATACTGCGGCTTATTTTCACTGACCAGTGGGAAGAAGCGCTGGCGATCCGGGATTTGAATGCCAGCGAATACCTGCAGACCGATCCCGGAGACCAGGCACGAATGGCGACTGGCGAGCAGGTTGCGATCGATGTACGGGTAATGGATCTGACGGACAACCTGGCGCAAAATTATCGTATCGAATATTGCCTGCGAGACAGCGACCAGAATTTGCGATGCAAATAAACCGGCGAGAATTGACCCCCGCCCGTTGCTGTTTTAAGTCCCGCCTGATTCGCCAGACTGTTGGACACACAAAGCATGAGCCTGATTATCGGACCGTATGAGATGCGAAATCGCCTGGTGCTGGCGCCGATGGCCGGGGTGACCGATCGTCCGTTCAGGCACCTCTGCCGTAACCACGGCGCCGGGCTGACGCCGTCCGAAATGCTGACAGCGGATACCCGGCTCTGGAGCACAACGAAATCAAGGCGCCGGCTCGACTATGAAGACGAACCGGGACCGATTGTGGTACAGATCGCCGGTGCGGAGCCGCGAATGCTGGCCACAGCCGCCCGGGAAGCGGTATCCCGTGGCGCGCAGATCATCGATATCAATATGGGTTGCCCGGCGAAAAAAGTCTGCCGCCGACTGGCTGGTTCAGCTCTGCTAAAGGACGAAGACCTGGTGGAAAGAATCCTGGATGCCGTGGTCGATTCAGTCGACGTTCCCGTCACACTGAAAATCAGGACGGGCTGGGACAAGGACCACAGAAACGGCCTGCGGATCGCGCGCATCGCCGAGCGATGTGGAATCCTGGCACTCGCAATCCACGGCCGTACCCGGGCATGCCGATTCCAGGGCGAAGCGGAGTACCAGACCATCCGACACATCAAACAGGCCGTCAGTATCCCGATTATTGCGAATGGCGATATCGACAGCCCACAAAAGGCGGTTCGCGTACTCAGAGAAACAAAAGCGGATGGAATCATGATCGGCCGAGCCGCACAGGGTCGTCCATGGCTGTTTTCGCAAATCGATTTTTACTTTCGTTACGGGAAATTGAAACCCGCGCTCGCAAATCACCAGGTCCGTGATATTATGCTCGCCCATTTGCAAAACCTGTACCGGTTTTATGGGGAGTACACCGGCGTCCGGGTGGCCCGAAAGCACTTGGGATGGTATTTCAAAACGTGCGGAATTCAGGCGCAGGTACGCAACAAAGCGGTCCGCGTTGAGACCGCAAAAGAGCAGGAACGTTTGGTCGAGACACTGTTTTCGACCGCCGAAGAATACAAAAATCCAGGACGCTACCTGGCAGCATAAGTGGGGAAGCATACAGTGAGCAGGGCAAGAAGCAGGAAGCCAGAGAGCAAAATTCATGTCAGCCAGAAACCACTCTGCGACCTTACCGAAGAAGCACTGAGCAGTTATTTTGAGTCGCTAAATGGGCACCAGCCCAATGCCCTGTACGAATTGGTCATCGGGGAGGTCGAAAAACCACTGTTGCGCACCGTCCTTGATTACGCAGAGGGTAATCAGAGCCTTGCTGCCGATATTCTAGGCATCAATCGTGGCACCCTGCGCAAGAAATTGCGCCAGCATGGCCTTCTTAACTGATCCTGCCGGAAGTTACCCGTGATAAAAATCAGGCGGGCGCTGCTTAGCGTTTCGGACAAACGTGGTTTGCCGGAACTTGGCCGTTTTCTTAGCGACCAGAAAGTGCGCCTGTTATCCACCGGCGGAACCGCAAAATTGATTTCCGACACCGGTGTCGAAGTAACCGAGGTCGCGGAGCATACGGGATTTCCCGAGATAATGGACGGTCGTGTCAAGACCTTGCACCCGAAAATTCACGGCGGTCTCCTGGGTCGCCGCGGCATTGACGATTCTGCGATGGCGACGCATGGAATAGATCCGATAGACTTGCTTGTCGTAAACCTCTATCCGTTCAGGGAAACGATTGCTGCTCCCAACTGCACGCCGGCCGATGCGATCGAAAATATCGATATCGGCGGGCCCGCGATGCTAAGAGCGGCCGCCAAAAACCATGCCGGCGTCTGTGTCGTTGTCGACCCGAACGACTACCCGCGCATCATCGCGGAAATGCGGGCAAACGATGGTTGCCTGAGTTCGGAGCTGTGCTTCGATCTGGCCACGAAAGCGTTCGCACACACCGCGTCTTATGACCAGGCTATCAGTCAGTATCTTGCGGGCAGCAAACGCGAACAACCGCCTGGAGAACAAGCCCTGCCGTCGCGCCTGGCCCTGAATCTCGAGCAGCAGGTGATACTGCGGTACGGAGAAAATCCCCACCAGCAGGCGGCCTTTTACCGGGACCGGGATGCGCAAGCCGGCACGCTGGGAGGGGCAAAGCAACACCAGGGCAAGGAATTGTCCTATAACAACATCGCCGACACGGATGCCGCCTGGGAGTGCGTCGGACAATTTGACGCGCCTGCCTGCGTCATCGTGAAACATGCCAATCCTTGCGGGGTCGCCATAGCGAGCGAATGCTTGGCAGCCTATCGATTGGCCTATGCTACGGACTCCACCTCTGCATTCGGCGGCATCATCGCGTTTAATCGCCCCTTGTCAGCCGATACCGCGAAAGTGATCATCGATCAGCAGTTCGTCGAAGTCATCATCGCTCCGGAAGTTTTCGATGAAACGCTGGGCGTGTTGTCCGCTAAGCCCAATGTCAGGGTACTCAGCACATCGACCGCGGGCCCGGCGAACGATTCAGCGCTGCAACTGAAGAAAGTCTCCGGCGGCCTGCTGGCCCAGACCCGGGATGATCGCCGTGTCGCGGCAAGCGACCTGACTACGGTGACTCGCAGGAAAGCAACGGCGAAAGAACTCGATGATCTGTTATTCAGCTGGAAAGTCGTCAAATTCGTGAAATCCAATGCCATCGTTTTTTGTCGCGATGGCCAGACGCTGGGCGTTGGCGCCGGCCAGATGAGCCGCATTTACAGCGCCCGGATCGCGGCCATCAAGGCGGAAGACGCCGGACTGGCGATCAAGGATTCGGTGATGGCATCAGACGCCTTTTTCCCATTCAGGGACACGATCGATCAAGCTGCGGAAATGGGCGTCGTCGCCATCATCCAGCCGGGTGGCTCGATGCGCGACCAGGAAGTCATCGATGCCGCGGACGAACATGGCATATGCATGGTTTTCACTGGCGTGAGGCATTTCAGGCACTAGCCCGGCTCATTTATGAATAATCCGGCCTAGGAGTCTGGCGGGCTGCGGGTAGCGAATCGAGGGCGATGCAATGAAAGTTCTGATTGTGGGTGGTGGCGGCCGCGAGCACGCGCTGGCCTGGAAAGTGAGCCAGTCGCCGGCGATCGATGAAGTCCTGGTCGCGCCGGGCAATGCAGGGATCGACCGCGAACCCGATATGCACAGCGTTCCTGTTTCTGCAGACGATATCGAGGGTTTGCTGCACCTGGCCAAACAGGAGAAAGTCGGGCTGACCATCATCGGACCGGAAACCCCACTGGTCAACGGTATCTGCGATCGTTTTGCCGCCGAGGGCCTGCGTTGCTTTGGGCCGTGCCAGGCTGCGGCGCAGCTTGAAGGCTCAAAGTCTTTCAGCAAGGAGTTCATGGCCCGTCACGGTATCCCAACGGCAAGACATCGAACTTTCGACCAGATCGATCCGGCATTGGAATGGCTGAGGGAAGCCGGCGCGCCGATTGTCATCAAAGCCGATGGCCTGGCGGCGGGAAAAGGCGTCGTAGTCGCCAGCAATGAATCCGAAGCCGAGACCGCACTGCGTGACATGCTGGAGCAAAACCGCTTTGGCGAGGCCGGTTGCCGGGTTGTCATGGAAGAGTTTCTGCAGGGACAGGAAGCCAGTTTTATCGTGATGTGCGACGGCAAAAATATTCTGCCGCTGGCCACCTCACAGGATCACAAAACCCGCGACGACGGCGATACGGGCCCCAACACGGGCGGCATGGGAGCGTACTCCCCGGCCCCGGTCGTTACGCCAGAGGTACACGATCGGGTCATGCGCGAGATTATCGAACCAACGGTTTCCGGCATGGCGGCCGATGGGCATCCATACACCGGCTTCCTGTATGCCGGACTCATGATTGACGACACGGGCGCCCCCAGCGTCGTGGAATTCAACTGCCGTTTCGGAGACCCGGAGGCGCAACCCGTCATGGCGCGCTTGAAATCTGACCTGGTTATGCTTTGCGATGCCGCGCTGGATGGGCGACTCGACCGGGTCGAGGCAGAGTGGGACGAGCGCGTGTCGCTGGGTGTGGTCATGGCGGCGGGTGGATACCCAGGTAAGTATGCGAGCAGCGAACCCATAACGGGTCTCGATCAAGCCGTTGCCGACCATGGCAAGGTGTTTCACGCAGGAACCACAAAGGAAGGTGGCATGATCGTTACCGCCGGCGGTCGCGTACTGTGTGTCGTGGCATTGGCTAACACCATCGGCGAAGCACGACAACGCGCCTATGCACTAACCGAAAAAATACACTGGAAGGACGCTTTTTATCGCCGCGATATCGGCCACCGCGCGCTCGCACGGTAAGTTTCGCTTTGTGATCGGCCGATCAGGATGCGGCGTCAGCGCTTCATCGCGTCAAAGAATTCCGCATTGGTCTTGGTGTCCTTCATCTTTCCAAGCAGGAATTCGATGGCTGCCAACTCGTCCATCGGGTGCAATAGCTTGCGAAGAATCCAGATTTTCTGAAGTTCATCGGCCTTAGTGAGCAGTTCCTCACGCCGAGTCCCGGACCGGTTGATGTTGAGCGCAGGAAAGATTCGTTTTTCGGAGATTCTCCGGTCCATGTGAATTTCCATGTTGCCGGTTCCTTTGAACTCTTCATAAATCACATCATCCATTCGCGAACCGGTCTCAACCAGCGCTGTAGCGATAATCGTCAGGCTGCCACCCTCTTCAATGTTGCGCGCTGCGCCGAAGAATCGTTTCGGCCTGTGCAGGGCATTGGCATCCACTCCACCGGTCAGCACTTTGCCTGATGACGGCACGACGGTGTTATAGGCACGCGCCAGCCGGGTGATCGAATCGAGCAGAATCACGACATCTTTTTTGTGCTCGACCAGGCGCCTGGCTTTTTCGATCACCATATCGGCAACCTGAACATGGCGGCTGGCCGGCTCGTCAAAAGTACTCGAAACCACTTCGCCGCGAACGCCTCGTATCATTTCCGTGACTTCTTCGGGCCGTTCATCGATCAGCAGGACAATAAGGATAACTTCGGGATGTTTCGAAGTGATCGATGTCGCGATGTTCTGTAGCAACATCGTCTTACCCGCCTTCGGCGGAGAAACGATCAAGCCACGCTGACCCTTGCCGATCGGTGACATAAGATCAATGATTCTCGCGGTCAGATCTTCCGTACTGCCGTTGCCAATTTCGAGCTGCAGACGTTCCGTCGGAAATAATGGTGTCAGGTTTGAGAACGCTACCTTGTGACGAGCGTTTTCCGGTGCTTCAAAATTGATCTCGCCGATCTTGAGCAAGGCAAAATACCGCTCGCCGTCTCGCGGCGGCCTGATCAGCCCGGAAACGGTGTCGCCGGTCCGTAAACTGAAGCGGCGAATCTGGCTAGGAGACACATAAATATCATCGGGGCCAGCCAGATAGGAGCTATCGGAAGAACGCAGAAAACCAAAACCGTCCTGGAGAATTTCCAGCACGCCATCGCCATATATGTCCTCGCCCTTATCCGAATGGGCCTTCAGAATGGCGAAAATAATATCCTGCTTGCGGGCACGAGCCAGATCCTCCAGCCCCACACTCTCCGCCATGTCTGCCAACTCGGTCACCGGACGGTGTTTGAGCTCAGTCAGGTTTAACGATGATTTTTTTGCATCGAGCTCTTCTGCCGGAATAATTTCCAGCTCTTCTGCCCGAGTTCCATCATCAATGTCGCGAGGGCGCCGCGAACGGCCCTTCCCACCCTTGCCGTTGTTACCGCCTTTTGCTCGGTTACCGGACTTATTCGTACTGCGTCCGCCGCGTGGTTGATTACCCAAGTAGCCCCTCACAGGTTTGTGTCCAAAAATGCTGTTAACTGGGACTTGGAAAGCGCCCCGACTTTTTGTCCTTCTACCGTCCCGTTCTTGAACAGGATCAGCGTTGGGATTCCACGAATCCCGAATTTAGGAGGAATCGACGGATTTTCGTCGATATTGAGTTTGGCAATTCTAAGGCGCCCCTTATATTCCTCAGCGATTTCAATAAGCATCGGCGCAATCATTTTGCAGGGGGCGCACCATTCGGCCCAGAAATCCAGTAGGACCGGCACTTCTGAATCAATGACATCGGCGTCGAAATTTTCATCGCTCGTATGAATTACTTGCTCACTCAACTTTGGCTTCCTTCTGGGTATCAGGTTTTATGGTTTTTGACCGGCAACGCCGGTTAAAGAAAAAAATCGGAAAAATGACGCCGGGCACTGAATCAGGCAATATGTTCTGAAATACGCGGCTTTTGAATTCGGCTACTGGGAATCGACTGCTGGCGAAGGATTCGGCGGGCTCGCTGAAAGCCGCTACGTAATAGAGTGCATTTTGTACCGGACATTCGCCGGTTGCAAGTGCCTGGACCGAAAATTCAACAAGAAAGTACCCTAAATGCCAGATAACCCGCTTACAGATGTCGAATTCGACAGTTTCAAGCTTGCGCCGGAGCTGAATCAAGGCCTGGCCGACGCCGGATTTCAGTTCTGTACGCCGATTCAGGCCAAAACCCTGCCTCGTGCGCTCGCCGGCAACGATGTGGCGGGCCAGGCACAAACCGGTACTGGCAAGACTGCCGCCTTCCTGCTGGCGATGTTTCAACGCCTTTTGACGCGGCCGGCTCGCGCACAAAGGCGGCTCACCGATCCGCGCGCGATGATCCTCGCACCAACCCGTGAGCTGGCCATACAGATTACGAAGGATGCGGATATTCTTGGAGCCCATACGGGTCTGAAGGTCGGACTGGTATACGGAGGCACGGACTACGACAAGCAGCGTCATATGTTGCAACAGGGCGTGGATGTACTGATCGGCACACCCGGCCGTTTTATCGATTACTTCAAGCAGCGAATTTTCGGCCGGGATTCGGTCGAAGTCGCCGTGCTCGACGAAGCAGACCGAATGTTCGACCTCGGCTTCATCCGCGATATTCGTTATTTGCTCAGGCGCCTGCCGCCGCCGGAGGAAAGACTGAATATGCTGTTCTCCGCCACCCTGTCGCAGCGTGTCCTTGAATTGGCGTACGAGCATATGAACGATCCTGAACTCGTCAAGATAGAGACCAATCGGATCACAGTCGACACGGTTCGCCAGCTGATTTATTTCCCGGCCAACCACGAAAAAATATCCTTGCTGGTCGGATTGTTGCGTCAGATGGACGCCACCCGGACGATGGTGTTCATCAACACCAAGAGAGGTGCGGAACATTTGCAGTCATGGTTGAAACATAACGATTTCGATGCGCGCGCTATTACCGGTGATGTTCCGCAGCGAAAACGCGAGGCGATGATGCGTGATTTTACCAGCGGCAAACTGCCTATCCTGATTGCGACAGATGTGGCCTCGCGTGGTCTCCATATCCCCAATGTCAGTCATGTGTTCAATTACGATCTCCCGCAAGACTCGGAAGACTATGTACACCGTATCGGGCGAACGGCTCGCGCGGGCGCCAGCGGAGACGCGATCAGTTTTGGTTGCGAGGACTCTGTCGTGAACCTGCCGGACATCGAGGAATATATCGAGCACCGAATCCCGGTAGGCAAGATAACACCCGACCTGTTACCCGACTTGAAACGGCCGCCGCCGCGAGCGCGAAAACCGGAACATCAAAGAAGACACCAACGATCGGGCAAGCCCGCCGGCAGAAGCAGGAACCGGTCACGCGGGCGCTAGACCGCATTTGCTCGCTAACTATTATCCAGCTATAGCCTCGACTGAAGCAGACCCGACAAGTCATCGATGGCAGGAAACTCGGCCGTGTCCTGGCCCGGTGCGCCCGAATCCGGCCGGCTGATCGCGAAAAGCTGCTTTATCCCGAATTCCCTCGCCGCACGCAGAACCGGCAGACTATCGTCGACTAACAGGGTTCTGGCTGGATCAAATTGTTCCTGCCCGGCGAAACGCCCCCAAAACTCCGGATATTCCTTGGGCACACCAAATTCATGCGCAGTGAACAACGCATCGAAATGCCGGTCCAGCCCCGTACGGTTGATCTTCAGTCTGAGACTGTCCTGGTGAGCGTTGGTCACCAGGACAATGCGCTTGCCGGTTCGCCCCAGCCAGCGCAGAAAATCCAGTGCTCCGGGCAGATACACGATATGCTGTTCGACCTCGGTCTTTAGCTGCTCGATGTTGATGCCAAGTTCGGCGCTCCAGAAATCCAGGCAATACCAGTCCAGCGTCCCCTGTTTCTCCGAGAACTTTGGTTCGAGCTTCTCGAGTGCGTGTTCAAAACCGATGCCATTCAGTTCCGCGTAACGCCGTGGCACGGTTTCCAGCCAAAACAATGTGTCAAAACGCAAATCCAGCACCGTGCCATCCATATCCAGTAGTACGGTATCGATCTGCCGCCAGTCGGGCATGCAGGCATTTTCGATTGTCATCGCAGGTATTCCATGGATGAGGGATGGTATACCCTTGCACACCGATCAATCGAGCATGCCAGTCTGCCGGACTTAGGACTAATCGATGAACGAAAAGGAAATCGGATCTTTGTTACCAGAGATCGTCAATATCGCCCGCCAGGCTGGCGAGCGAATTCTGGCGGTCTATGAGACCGATTTCGATGTTCAGACCAAGGAAGACACCTCGCCATTGACAGCCGCCGACCTAGCTGCCCACGAAACCATTCTGGCCGGATTGAAAAAGCTGACGCCAGGGTGGCCGATATTGTCGGAGGAGGCCGCGGAAATCGGCTTTGAAATCAGATCCGGGTGGTCGCGCTACTGGCTGGTCGACCCACTGGACGGGACGAGGGAGTTTGTTAATCGCAATGGCGAATTTACCGTGAATATCGCCCTGGTCGATGATCACCGGCCAGTGCTCGGTGTGGTCCACGTTCCGGTAAGCGGGCGCGATTATTTCGCCTGCCGGGAGTCCGGCGCCTGGCGCCAGGATTCGGGTGAAGAGCCGGTGAGTATCAAGGCCAGCATTACGTGTCGGCGGCCGGTCCGGGTCGTCGGTTCCAAGTCTCATCGCGGGAGCAGCCTGGATGCCTTCCTCGAGCGTTTAGGAGATTACGAGCTCGTTCCCATGGGCAGTTCATTGAAAATCTGCCTGGTTGCCGATGGCAGCGCCGATATTTACCCCCGGCTTGGCCCCACATCGGAATGGGACACGGCGGCTGCCCAGGCGGTAGTAGAAGTCGCGGGCGGACAAATGACGAATATCGATGGCGAGGCTATTCGATACAACCAGAAGGCCGATATGCTAAACCCGTTCTTCCTGGTTTTTGGTGACAGTTCGGTAGATTGGTCACGGCTGCTGACATAATTCGGCCTGCCCGCATGGCATCGGGCGGGCAAGTTGTCTAAGCTTTGATCATGCAATCGATTTTCGGCCATGGGCGATAAAATCAACACCGAGGTTTTCGGTAAATTACGCAAACTGAAACTATTGCGTATGGAACACCGCGATCTCGATGAAGTCATCGTCAGGTTGTCGCAGGATCCATTCGTCGATCAATTGATGTTAAAGCGGCTAAAAAAAAGGAAGTTGCTAATCAAGGATTCGATCGAGCGCCTGCAAAGTGAAATGATTCCGGATTTGAACGCCTGAAACGAAATCAGCTTTCCCGTCTATTTTCCGGAAACAGCCAGGCCGCCATCGCCGGCAACAGGAAAATTGCACCCAGCATATTCACAAGGAACATGAAGGTCAGCAGAATTCCCATATCTGCCTGGAATTTCAACGGGGAAAAAATCCAGGTCGCAACGCCTATCCCGAGCGTAACCGCAGTAAATACGACGCCGTTACCGGTAACCGACAAAGTTTCCAGAAACGCCGCGTGCAAAGTCTCTCCTCGTCTGAGGTATTCCTGCAAGCGGCTGAAAATATAAATCCCGTAGTCCACGCCGACCCCCACCCCGAGCGCAACAACCGGCAAGGTATTGACTTTCAAGCCGATTTCCAAAAAAGCCATCAGCGCGTATGCGAGCAGGGAAACCAGACCCAGGGGTACTACGATGCAAAGTACAGCACGCACGGAACGGAAGGTGGCCCAGCACAACAGGATGATCGCGGCGAATACGCCCATCAGTATCGGGAACTGGGCGGCGGAGACCTCCTCGTTGGTCGCCGCCATGACGCCAACATTGCCGGTCGCCAGTCGGAACTTCACATCGTCATCATCATTGGCCAGGCGAATACTGACGCCATCGGTCGGATTGGCTACAACATAGGCCTTAAATTCCGCGATAATATTTTCGATCGTCTCGGCCTTGTGATCGCTCGTGAACATCATCACCGGCATCACATCGCAGTCACGGTTTAAGAGCCCCGTACTGGTTTCGACATAGGCGACCGACTGAACCAGAATCGCCTCGTTCCGCGACAGCACACGCCACTTCAAATTACCTTCATTCCAACCGGTATTGATGATCTTGGATATCATCGGCAGGGCGACGACACCCTGCACGCCTTCGACATTTCGCATATGCCAGCTGAACTCATCGATTGCGTTCATGACCTCATACTGGATACAGCCCTGTGACGGCGTCTCTACAATGATCGTGATAATGTCGACACCGATCGAGAATCGGTCGGTGATCGACGCGCTGTCCAGGTTATAAGTCGATTCCGCGCGCAATTCAGGTACACCTTTGTGTATATCACCGATTTTGACTTCCGATCCTTTCCAATAGCCAAATACAAACAGAATGGCCGCGATTGCCAGCATGATCGCCGCCGGTTTCCGATCGGTAATGCCCGCGAGCCTGCTCCAGTTACCCCTCAGTCGTTCGGAACGCTGGCGTAGTCGAGCGCGATAATCGTCGCCGAGATCCAAATAGGAAATCAGCACCGGCAGCAAAATCAGATTGGTCAGTATGATCGCGGCCACCCCCAGACTCGCGGTAATCGCCATTTCCTGGATTACCCTGACCGGAATCAAAAGAATAGTAATGAACCCGATCGTGTCGCTGGCCAGGGCGATCCCGCCCGGCACCAGCAGGCGGCGGAAACTTCTCTGGGCGGCGTCGCGACAGCTGGCTCCGCTGATTAACTCGGAGCCCACCGAACTGATCATCTGCACGCCATGGCTGACCCCGATGGCAAACACCAGGAATGGCACGAGGATCCCCATGGGATCGATGCCATATCCTAATAAAGTCAGCGAACCCAGTTGCCAGATCACGGCGATCAGGGAACAAAACAGCGGAATCAGGGTAATTTTTATTGACTGGCAATAGAGATAGACCAGTACCGCGGTAATCAGCGCCGCAACAAGGAAAAACAGCAAGACACGGCTGGTTCCATCGGATATGTCGCCAACCACCTTGGCAAAGCCGATGATGTTGACTTCGATGCCGGCAAATTCCGGATCTTCGAGAATCCTCGCCCGGACCTTGTCATCCAGGTCATGCGAAACCCGGACCAGGTCCAGTTCCTTCCCGGTTTCGGGATTGGTTTCCAGCAATTGCGCGCTGATTATCGCCGCCGAAAAGTCGTTGGCAACCAGTCGCCCGACGACACCCGCCTTGAGTACATTCTCCCTGACCTTGGCCAAGCCAATGGCGTCGGGTGAGTAATCCGATGGAATGACCGGACCACCCTGAACACCATCTTCAACCACCTCGGTATAACGCACGTTGGGCGTCCACAGCGACTGTACAGCCGCCCGGTCCACACCGGTGATGAAAAAGACTTCGTCGGTCGCTACTCTGAGCGCCTCAAAAAACGTACCGGTGAATATGTCTTCCTCATCCGCCACCAGCGCGATCAGGACACGATTGGCGCCGCCAAATTCCTGCCGGTGCTCGGAATAGGTTCGCATGTAGTCATGCTTCATCGGCACCATCTTGTCGAACCCGGCATCGATGGCCAGCCGAGTTACCGCCGAGAAAAGCATCAATGCCGTCGCGATCACGAAGAATGCGATGACTAACGGGCGTCGCCCGAAAATAAAGTTCTCAACAGCAGCAATGGGACCGCGCTCAGTCATCGTTGCGGCCTTCGGCCACGCCAAGTTTCAGCATACCGATACCTGCCTCACCGACAAGCATCACGCTACCGTCATCAAGCTGTAATGCGGTCTGGACGCCCTTTCGATTTTCCTGGGTATGTAGTTCGAAACTTTCGCCATTGTCCTGACTCACCAGCACAGCGCCACCCAGACCGGTCACCAGTATCGTCCCGTCGATAAGGCGAATGCCGCTGTTCAGCGTGGCTTCTGTTGGCAACTCAACGGATACCCAGTTCACTCCGAGATCATCGGTATAATAAAGATGGCCACGCAACCCGACTGCGATGACCCGTCCGACGCCCGCTTCGACAACACCAAAAAAGGAACCCTGGTAATCGGGCGAAACCGTCAACCAGCTTGCGCCCAGGTCATCGGAGCGGTAGATGTTGCCGGCTTCGGCAGCGATAAACAGATGCCGGTCACGGGTCTCCATGATGTCGTTCAGGTGAAAATCGCCACCTGACTCGGACTCCGACTCCCACCAGGCGCCCTCTTCATCCTCTTCATCCTCGTCATCAGCCGGTCCGGCCTCTGTCTCCGGCGCAAACAAAACCTGCTGCCAGTTTTCGCCACCATCACTGGTCGCCAGCATCAGGCCATAAGCCCCGATGGCAAGACCGTTCTGCTCATCGGCAAACCAGACATCGAGAAATGGCGTTTCGGCGGCGGGATCGTGATTCTGTAAAGACCAGGTTTCACCGCCGTCGTCGGTATGCAAAATTATAGAATCATGGCCGACCGCCCAACCGATATCGAGGGTCACAAAATCAACACCCGTCAGCGTGGCACGTGTTGGAACACTGGATTGCGTCCAGGCTACGCCTTGGTCTCCGCTAAACAATATGTGGCCACGCGCCCCGACGACGACCAGTCCCCCGGAAACCCCATCGATGGAAAGCAGCAAATCCTGGCTGGCGAGCCTGGCTGGCTCTGACCAGCGGTCGCCGAAAGCCGGCTCATCCTTGGCAAGCGCAGCTGAAAACGCACAGAGGCATGCGCTGACCACCATCGTATATATGAAAAGGGCTGATTTCATACGCGGGCAAGAAAAGCGATGAGGGGCAGCTTGAGCTGCCCCTAAAAATCGCTATCGGGTACCCGCTCGACGCAATGCGCCGATAGAGAAATCGCTTTGCTTCAGATCCGCACCAAAAATATAGGTATTCGGTTCTTCGTTGTTCAACCCGATCGCCAGGTAACGCTTGGATTGCAAGTCCAAAGTGAGTTCCAGGGTCGTCCAGAATGACGGTTGATCGTAATAATTGATCGAATGCCCTTCCTGGACTCGCCAGATCTGGTCGCGGTTGTCATAGCAATCCACCGCCATTACCTGCCAGGAGTCTTCATCGATATAAAAGGTTCGCCGTTTGTATATATGCCGCGAGCCCTGTTTGACGACAGCATCGACGACCCACACACGGTGCTTCTCGTAGCGGGCATGTTCCTGGTTGGTGTGACCGGCATGGAGGACATCCTTGTAAGTCAGATCCTTGCTGTGAAGCTTGTAGGAGTTATACGGAATCAGCATTTCTTTTTTGCCAACCAGCGTCCAGTTGTATCGTTCGGGACTGCCGTTATACATATCAAATTGATCACTGGTCGACAGACCGTCAGATGCCGTTCGCGGGCTGTCGAACGCTACATTCGGCGCCCGCCTTACCCGGCGTTGCCCCGGGTTGTAAAGCCATGCCCGCCGAGGCTCGCGATCCTGGTCCATCGTTTCGTGTACCAGCAATACCTGGCCAGCCAGTCGCGGCGGTGTAGAGATTTTCTGCATGAAGTAAATCACCACGTTATCCAGCTTATCCTCGGTCATACCAGCCAGGCTGTAATTGGCGATGTATTGATCGGCAAACTTGACGATGGTGTATTTTCCACCGGCCGTTACTGCCGCCTGCCCGATTGTTCGGTACGCCTTTTCCGCTCGATAACGAAGTACATGATTCCATATCGCCTCGAGCCCGTTTTTTGGGAACGGAAACGGAATACCGATAACCGAACCGGTCACGCCGTTGCCACTGGGTATCAGTTGCGCGCTTGCCGCCGTCTGTTTGGTCGCGTCGTAAATACGCTGCGGAAATGCCGCACTCCTTCGCGTCGGATACACATTCATGAAAAAAGTATCCGGATAGGCCTGCATCAAAGATTTCTGGCCCTCGGTCATCTGATCTGCATACTGGCCCATGTTCTGTGCGTTGATCGTGTAAAGCACATCGTCACTTGCATACGGATCGGGGTGATGACCACCGGTTTCGAATCCCGAAAACCCGGCGACCGCCGACGAGGACAGGCCACCGGTCCATTCTGGAATCGAGCCGTCTGAATTACCGGCTCTTTCGGCGCCATAAGGCGTATAGGTGTCTCCACCCAGCGAGGCGACCTGTTCCGCCGTCGCTTCGGCATGGATGCTGCTGGCGGCCAGACCCAACAAAGCGGCTGTACCTGCGCCAATTATTAGTTTTTTCATCATTTCATTGACTCCGTTTTCCAGGTTCGGCGACTCAGAACGAGGTTTTGACACTAAATGCGATAAAGTCGCGATCGTTGATCAGGTTGTAATGGCCCGCGCCAAGGAACTCCGTATATGACAGGTCAACCACCCAGGTGTTTTGATAAGTGGCTGCCACACCAAACGTGAACGCCTTGCGGTCCTCTACAAACAGGCCACCGGGGCCCGGTGACACGCCGTCTACATCGTGCGCAAAGGCAAATCGCGGCGCAACATTCCACGGTCCGAT
>JAPUGL010000021.1 GCA_027292775.1 Gammaproteobacteria bacterium
TGCGCGTTCTGCAGAAATGGCGTCCGGGCAAGCGAAACCGAAATCGCTAACTGTCGAGGCACGACCGGCGTCGCCTGGACCGCGTTTTGCCGAGCCGATCGCCAGGATGGTCGAGATGGCGAAACGCTGGCTGACGACCGGCAATGTGCCGGTGAAGCTCGGTGTCATCGTTTCCTTTTTCGGGGTCGCTTTTCTTCTCAGGTATGCCGTCGACCAGGGATTTATTGCCCTTTCGATCGAAGCACGCTACCTCGCCGCCACTGCGGCGGCGGGTGTACTACTTACGATCGGCTGGCGACTGCGTGAAAAGCTCCCGGCATATGCACTAAGCCTGCAAGGCGGTGGCATCGGCATACTGTATCTGACGATCTTTGCCGCCTTCCGGCTGCACGAGATTGTGCCGGCGCCGTTTGCCTTCGTTCTCCTGCTCGCATTGACCGCGTTCACGGGCGTACTCGCGGTACTGCAGAACTCCATGGCGCTTGCCATCCTGGGAACCGTGGGTGGCTTTCTCGCCCCGGTACTGGTCTCGACCGGTGCCGGTAATCATGTCGCGCTATTCAGTTATTACCTGCTGCTGAACCTGGCGATACTCGGTATCGCCTGGTATCGGGCGTGGCGAATTCTGAATGTCCTCGGATTCGCGTTTACTTTCGGTGTTGGCACGTACTGGGGTTATGAATATTACCGGCCGGAATTGTTCGCAAGCACCGAACCGTTTCTATTGGCCTTCTTTCTTTTTTACCAGGCGATTGCAATTCTATTTGCTATTCGTCAGCCACCGAAACTTCGCGGCATCGTCGATGGAACCCTCGTTTTCGGCACACCGGTAATCGCATTCGCGCTGCAGTCACGACTTGTCGCAGACACGGAGTACGGTCTGGCGATCAGCGCCATCACCGTAGCGGTCTTCTACACGCTGATTGCAACCTGGCTGCAGCGCACCCAGGGCAGGCAGTTGCGCCTGCTGATCGAATCATTTATTGCCCTGGCCGTGGCGTTCGCAACCATTGCTATCCCGCTGGCGCTCGATGACAGGTGGACCGCGGCAGCATGGTCAATGGAAGGTGCGGCCCTGATCTGGATCAGCGTGGGTCAGCAGCGGCTGCTTGCGAAGCTCACGGGAACGGCACTGCTGGCGGCGGCCGGTGTCGCCTATATCAAATATGGCTGGACCAGCAGTCCGGGCATGCCGATTTTGAATGGCAACTTCCTTGGCGGCTTGCTGATCAGCGTTTCTTCGTTGTTCTCGGCGCGTTATCTGGCCGCAGATAAGAATCCGCACCGCGGACAGTCATTACTTTCTGCGCCTTTGCTGCTGTGGGGCCTGGGCTGGTGGGCCACAACCGGCACCATGGAAATATTGGAATGGGCTGCCAGCAAGTCAGAGTTGCACATGCTTACCGCGTTCATCGCAATAAGCGTAGGTGTCCTCGCGTGGCTCGGCCGTCGTTACGAATGGACTGCGGCGCGGCGTTCAACGCTTGCCTTTCTGCCGATACTTCCGCTCATCGCCGTCCTCTACCTGTTCCAGCACGAACATGTGCTCGCCGGCATCGGCACGCTCTCCTGGGTGCTTGCGGCGGTTGCTCATTTCGCCTTGCTGCGTGCATACGACTTGGGACCTGGCCGCGTCGATTCAGCCTGGCATTTTTCCGGTGCACTTTTTCTGGTCGCAATCATCGCCTACGAAGTCTACTGGCGCATGGACGAGGCCGGGCTCAGCGATGTCTGGGCCGGGAGTGGCGCCATGCTTGTTCCCGCGCTGGCGGCAATATTCATCATGTTTTTGCGCCAGAACATTACATGGCCTTTACAGCGTTACTGGAATGCATACCTGGCAGCCGCCGGGGTTTTGGTCGTGGTGCAGATACTGGCAGTCAGCGCCGCGGGGTTGAATGACCCGGGCAATCCGCGACCGCTGACCTTTATACCGATCCTCAATCCCTTCGACGTATTGACGATCGTCGGGCTGGGTGTTGCGCTGCACCTGGTCGTTACCATGAATACGACCAGCAAATGGTTGCAACAAGGAGGATTCCGGACCGCCACTGTCCTGTGGTCGCTGGCGGTTTTTGCATTGTCCACTATTGCCGTTGTGCGCAGCGTGCATCATCTAGGTGGAGTTGAATGGCAGCAACGAGTACTGGCCAAATCCGTCTCGGTTCAGTCTGCGCTGTCAATTTACTGGGCGATCCTCGGATTCGGCGGCATGATCTGGGGCGCTCGTCATCAAAATCGCTGGATATGGGTCGCCGGTACCGGCCTGATGGCGCTCGTGGTGATCAAGCTGTTTAGCGTCGATCTCGGTAATACGGGCACTGTCGCGAGAATCATTTCCTTCCTTGGCGTCGGCGCATTGCTACTCGTGGTTGGTTATTACGCACCCGCGCCACCGCGACAGGCGACCGGCGCGGATGAATAGAACATGAGACCAGTCCTGTTTGTTTTGTGTGTACTGCTATTCCCGGTCACCATTGGCGCACAGGACACAGCAGCTGCTGCGCCCGGACTCCAGGACTATGCCTGGGGGTTTCCGATCGAGGCCGGCGAAGACGCCAGTTTCTATTCGGTCGAATTGCCGCTCGAGGTAAACCAGTCCGTCACCGATCCCGAGCTGCGCGATGCCGGAGTCTATAACAGCGATGGCAGCCCGGTGCCGCGAATGTTCGAACAGGCCGGCAAAGACCGCGACCTGGTTGAGCGCAGCAATCCGTTGCCGACGTTGCCGCTATATGAAACTGTTGATAGCCGGCCTGACGAAAACAGATTGTTTATTGAACGGGAAGGTGACAGCACGCGATTCAAATTCGATCTCGAAAATCTGCTGGCGCCCGCTGAGGATGAACGGCTGCTTGCCTACATCGTCGATACCAGGCAAACCGATGACAACGCCGTCGCGCTGGACTTGGTCTGGGCCGGGATGCAGCCCGGTTTCATGGGTCGCGTCATGGTCGATGGTGGCAATAATCTCCAGGAATGGAGCCCCGTAGGCTCGGCCGTGGTCGCCTATCTGCGCGAGGATTCGGCGAGCATCGAACAACGTCGCGTCAGGCTTCGCAGAGGTGATTTCGATTTCCTGCGCATCCGCTGGGAAGGCCTGCCCGAGAACTGGCGTCTGACACAGGTCATGGGCGTATACGCGGACGGCGCTGCCGATGCTCTCAGAAAGTTTGTCACACTGGAATCGACCAGCGTCGACGCAGATGACGGTGGATTAATATTCTCTTCAGGCGGTGCGCCAACTGTTGACCGGGTCCGTGTCGTGTTGCTGGTGCCAAACACGGTAATTTCTGCCCGCATTTTCTATTGGTCGGAACGATACGACCGGTGGCTGGAGGCAGGCCACGGTTCATATCACCATATTATTCGGAATAACCACGCGGTGATGAGTGATCCATTGACCATCAATAAAGCACGGACCAGTCAGTTCAAGGTGGTCATTACTCGTGGTCCGGCTGATGTAACCCTACAACTGGAAGTGGGCTGGCGGCCCGACAAACTTGTTTTCCTTGCCCAGGGACAATCCCCATTTACGCTGGCCACCGGCAGCGCGAACGATAAGCTGAGTCAATTTCCGCAAGACAGAATTTATGGTGATCGCTCGCTCGCCGCACTGGCCGAAAGTAACGGTGGCGTAGTTGCTGCATCACTGGGTCCCCGGTATGCGCTTGGCGGCCCGGACCGGCTGGTCGCAACGAAGCAGATCAACTGGCGCACGCTCGCCCTGTGGCTTGCCCTGGTAATGGGCGTCGTTTTCGTTGGCTTCATGGCAAGCAAAACCATTCGTGAATTAAGATCGCATTAAAAACCGGGGTCGAACCGTAGTTTTGGCTTCGCGAACAATATGCGTCAGAGTTTGGTCTTTCTGGGTCTGCCGTCTTTCCCGGGACGAACAGAACGACCTAACATATCTTCAATCTGGTCCTTAAACCGATCGTCTCCAATTATGAGGCAGGCGTTCGTGTTGTCACGAATATTCTTGAGCAGTTCTGGAGAAAGACTATCGTCAAATAACTCCCTATACGCCGCTTGGCGCTGGTCAGCGCATTCAGCCAGCGCCAAGTAAGTTGGGTGGGCTGTAATTAACTTGCTTTTCCTACCGTCTGCATTATGCCCATAACTTGAATATCGATATTCACCAGGATTCAAGACCAGACCGGCTCGCACGGGATTTAGTTCGATATATCTGTGGCAGGCTAGTAGATATCGATCGTCTTGTACCAGGCTGGCCTTATAACGACCTTCCCACAGAGTGCCAGTACGTTTGTACTTTCTATTTAGTGTCTGTACATATTTTCGCCCCATCGCTTGCATGAGAAGCGGAATCGAACGTGTATGACGGGGTGTGAGGAGCAAATGAGAGTGATTCGTCATAAGAACGTATGCGTGAATCTGACATTCATGCTGGATCGATGCATCACCGAGAGCTTGAAGATAAAGTTCGTAATCAGCGGGTTGGAAGAATACGGCCTGACGATCCACACCACGTTGGACAATATGTTGCGGAAAACCGGCGACGAAGTATCGGGGTTGACGAGGCATACAATTTAGAAGTCCCAAAACACTATGCGAAATATAGGGATTTCCAGTCGCTTTTTGCTAGCCGAGAAACTTCGGTTCGACCTCAATTATCGAAAACTTCGGTTCGACCCCGGTTTTTATCATTAAAACCGGGGTCGAACCGAAGTTTTGGACGTGCTATTTTTTCGATGCTTTGACGTACTTTTCCATGACGGCAGACATGCCCCGGACGGAATAGTCGCGGCACGCCTTTTCCTTGAAACGGATCGCTTCTTCGAACTCATCCAGTGGGTACTTGTCACGTTCGGCGACGCAGCGAATTTCCCGTACCACGTGCACTTCGAGGCCGAGTTTTTCCGCAATCTGTTTGTCCGAAAACCCGGGATGTCTTTTTTCGGCTGGCAGGTGTTCCTGAAAATTCACCTGAACCGCGTGCGAGAGTCCAAGGATTTCGTCCTTGTACTTCTCGTACGTCTTGGGATCCACGAAATAAAAACCCATACTAAGTTCCTCGTGTATTTCCTTACTTCTTCGTTCTGTGTTCCCGGCCGACAGGGCACACGCGCATGCACTCGGCACATTGCCCCTGACTCACGTTCGAATACGTCATCGACCACAAAGTCCGGCTGAACATGCTGG
>JAPUGL010000022.1 GCA_027292775.1 Gammaproteobacteria bacterium
CGGCGACCGCCGGTTGTGCGGCCAGCGCCTTGTCGCCAGTAATCAGGTCCAGTGTAGCGTTGTCCTCCGTTGTCGTCGCCATCTCGTAGGACAGCTCGGTGTATTCCGGCTGCCCTGATTCATCGTCGCGGACGCGGCGAATCTCGAAATTCGGTGTTTCCATATCCGCATTCGGGACGATGATGATCTTAATTCCGGCGCGATCTTCCAGCTTTGAAACCCACTCGCGTTTTTCGTTGAGCAAATAGGTGCCGATGCTGACGGGTACCTGGGCGATCACCTTGGTCGTGTGCTCCTTTCGGGTTTCTTCGCCAAGCAAGCGCAGGATCGCAAGCGACAATGAATCGACGTCGCGGATCGTGCCGGATCCGCTGCATCGCGGACAGACGATTTGAGTTGACTCGCCGAGAGAGGGTCTCAGTCGCTGACGAGACATCTCCAGCAGTCCGAACCGGGAGATCCGGCCAATCTGTACCCGCGCGCGGTCCTGTTTGACTGCTTCTCGCAGCCGTTGCTCGACCTCACGCTGATGGCGATTCTGCGACATATCGATGAAATCGATCACTATCAGACCGCCAATGTCCCTGAGCCTGAACTGCCTGGCAATCTCGTCGGCAGCTTCGAGGTTGGTGTTGAAGGCCGTGGCTTCGATATCACCACCCTTGGTCGCCCGGGCCGAGTTGATGTCGATGGAGATCAGTGCTTCGGTGTGGTCGATTACGACGCTTCCACCGGATGGCAATATCACTTTGTGTGAGAAGGCGGACTGTATCTGGCTCTCGATCTGGAAACGGGTAAACAACGGCACAGATTTGTCATCGTAGTGCTTGAGCTGGCCGAGATTGTTCGGCATGACCCGCTCAATAAACTGTTTGGCCTCGTCAAAGGTTTCTTCATCGTCAATCAGAATCTCGCCAATTTCATCGGACAAATGATCGCGCAATGCGCGGATCACCGCGTTGCTTTCCTGGTAGATCAGGAACGGCGAGGGGCGTTCTACAGCGGCCCGCTTGATTTCCTCCCAGACACGCATAAGGTAATCGAGATCCCATTTCAGCTCTTCGTCGCCGCGGCCAACGCCGGCGGTGCGGACGATAACGCCCATTCCCGGGTCGACATCCAGCTCCCGGAGGGAATCACGTACGAGGTCGCGGTCTTCGCCGGTAATACGGCGAGAAACGCCACCGGCGCGCGGGTTGTTAGGCATCAGAACGATGAAACGGCCGGCCAGACTGATAAAGGAGGTCAGCGCCGCACCCTTGGTGCCGCGTTCGATTTTCTCAATCTGGACGACGATCTCCTGGCCTTCACGGAGAACGTCCTTGATATTGATGCGCGACCCAGGCTCGGGTTCTTTCACGAAGTATTCGCGCGAAATTTCCTTGAGCGGAAGAAAGCCATGGCGCTCAGCCCCATATTCTACAAATGCTGCTTCGAGGCTAGGCTCGATGCGGGTAATTTTTCCTTTGTAGATATTGGCTTTTTTCTGTTCCCGGCTAGGTACCTCGATATCAAGATCGAATAATTTCTGGCCATCTACCATGGCCATCCGCAACTCTTCCTGCTGAGTCGCATTGATTAGCATTCTTTTCATGTAAACCTACTCGCATAGTGCTTTCTGCCATGCGCCGGCACACCTCGTCTTCGGGAATCTGTTCAACTGTTTGTTGGCTTGGTTGCATAATGTTCAATTCTGTCGATCCTTCGGGATCGGCGCCAAATCATGCTGATTCGAGCCTGGTTCAATGTCGGGACTTCTATGCCAGAATTGCCTGACTCAGAGAGTCCAGCGGACCAGGGAGGTTGTTCAGCGACGGCTATCGTTAATCCGGAAAACCGGTTGTTAAGTCGTCCGGCACGGAATGATCCATGCCATCAATAAACCCATTGTCATGGCGTCATCGGGCATTATCCGCCTGCTCACCATGTCTGCGGTACTATAGCAACCTGGCTAGGGATCATCAATCCATTTTATTTCAAATGTGCCGGGTTCCCCATTGAAAAGTAAGCAATTTTCTACACATGGAGTACGTCACGTAGAAGTTGACAAGGAATACGACGGTCAACGCATCGACAACTTCCTGCTGCGCGAACTCAAGGGCATACCGAGGGCCCGCATCTACCGCCTGCTGCGCAAAGGAGAAGTCAGGGTCAATGGCGGCCGCGCCAAGCCGAGTCAGCGAATCGCCGCTGGCGACAAGGTCAGAATTCCCCCGGTGCGCATAGAAGACCGGCCCGACGCCGGCGCCGCTCCCGGACGTCTGGAGCAGCTTCGTCAGCAAGTCATATTCGAAAATGGCGAGTTTCTGGTCATCGACAAACCATCCGGAATGGCAGTACACGGTGGAAGCGGTATCAGTCTCGGGGTAATCGAGATTTTGCGGCAGGATACAAAATGGGCGGCTCTTGAACTGGCGCATCGGCTCGACCGGTCGACCAGCGGTTGCCTGGTTCTGGCGAAAAAGAAAAGCAGCCTGCGGTGGATCCACCAGCTGTTTCGGGACGGGCAGGTCGAAAAGCATTACCTCGCACTGACCCGCGGCCAGTGGCAACTTGGCAGCAAATGGATCGAGGTGCCGCTGCAAACCGATAACCGGAGTTCGGGCGAAAGACATGTCACGGTTAGTACCGCTGGCAAAAAGGCGCGCACGTATTTCGTTCCACAGACCTTTTACCGGGAAGCGACCCTAATGTCGGTAGTGCCGGCTACGGGACGCACCCACCAGATTCGCGTGCATGCGGCCCATGCCGGCTATCCTTTGGCGGGAGATTCGCGGTATGGCGATAACGAATTCAACCAACGAATGGAGCGCAAAAGGTTAAGGCGTTTGTTCCTGCATGCCCAGTCATTGAATTTTACGAGTCCGAGCGGGGAAGAATTGCTGATCAGTGCGCCGTTACCTGCCGATCTGACCCGGGTTCTGGATCGAATGAAGCCCAAATCGCGCTGATCGCTTAGCACGTTCAGAGTATTGTGAGGCCTAGAGACCGCAACGCACCCGCTAGCCAGATCAGCGGCAGGCCGATCAGGGCCGTCGGGTCGCAGGTTTCAATTTTTTCCACGAGGGCGATACCGAGCCCTTCGGACTTGAAGCTGCCGGCACAGTCCAGAACCTGTTCCCGGTCCAGATAATCTTTGATCATGGCGTCGTCCAGCCGGCGGAAACTTACCCGGGTTGTGTCCAAATGCGCAAGGCGGTTCCCGCCGAATGGGTGGATGATGTGCACGGCGGTATGGAAATCCATCAATTGCCCGGACGCTGAGCGAAGCTGAGAGCATGCCGCCGTCCGGTCATCAGGCTTGCCAACGATTTGTCCGTTCACGGTGGCTACCTGGTCGGAACCGATGATGATGGCTTCCGGGTGGCGTCCGGCCACGGCCAGGGCTTTCGATTGAGCAAGCCTTGCCGCCATTTCCGCGGGAGATTCGCCTGGCTGATGATCTTCATCGATGTCGGCGGCGATGCAGCGAAAATCAAGCGCCAGCCTTGCCAGCAGGTGCCTGCGATAGCGGGAACCGGAGGCCAGTATCAGGTCGGTTGAGACGGCATTGCTTTGCATATAATTGTCCAGTGTGGTCATTGCAGGCATTGGGAAAAACAGTAAATGCCGATAATTCAGTTTTGACTCTTATTTTGTCGCATTTTATACTTGATCGGATATGCCTACCATGTTGCCAGACGTATTGAACGCCATGGTTGCGGCCGGCAAAAAGCGGGTTTTGAGCGGAAGTTACGCACCGGCTAGTTTTACGCGGCTCGGGACGCTGCTGCAATCAACCGATGGTGACTTGTCGCTGGATCTTTGTTTTCGGCGAGACAGAAAAAACCGGATTTTGCTCAGCGGTAATATTTCCGGGCAAATTACAGCACAGTGCCAACGTTGTTTGGGGCCGGTCTCAATGCAGCTGGATTTACCGCTGGAACTGGTTTTGGCTGAGCGACACAGCGGTGACGACCGGACGAATGCTGACAGGGATAGGTATTATTGTGACCCGGCGAACCTGGAATTGGCGGCCATGGTCGAAGAAGAGATTTTACTGAGCATGCCGATGGTAGCGATGCACACAGACGATGACGAGGATTGCCGAAAGACTTACCAGCAGTCGGTGGCGGGCGTTGCCCAGCGGCCCTTTGCAGATTTGAAAAACCTGACGAGTCGCGGCTGACGCCGCGCTCCGGGCAGGATCAGAAACGATACTGGAGAATACCCATGGCTGTACAAAAAAGCCGTAGAACACCATCTACACGCGGAATGCGTCGATCACACGATACCTTGAAAAAACCGACGCTGGCCGTCGACAAGACCACCGGCGAGACTCATCGCCGGCACCACATTAGCGCTGACGGGTTTTACCGTGGTGAGCGCGTGGTTGAAATGAAAGTCGAAACGGAAGAGCAGGAATAGCTTTTCCACCTGGCGGTTCTGTGAGCGGCCAATCGTGATTTCAGATTTCCCAGTCCCCGGCGTACACGGCGCATGAAGCGTTCAATCTGCATTGCTATCGATGCAATGAGCGGTGATTATGGCGCGCAGGTTTGTGTTCCCGCGTCGCTCGATCAACTGAAAACCGACCAGGAACTCAGGATGATTCTGGTCGGGCAGGAAAGCATACTCCGCCCATACCTGGAAAATATTCCGGCAACGTTGGCGAGCCGCGTCAGCTTCCACGAAGCGAGCCAGCTTGTCACCATGGACGAGGATCCAAGGACTGCATTGCGCAAAAAGAAAGACTCGTCGATGCGGGTGGCGATAAACCTGGTCCGTGACGGGCTTGCCGATGCCTGTGTCAGTGCTGGCAATACCGGTGCATTGATGGCGACGGCAAGGTTTGTTTTGCGCACTTTGCCAGGTATAGACAGGCCGGCCATTATCTCGACTATGCCCGCGATCGGCGGTCACACCCACATGCTTGATCTGGGGGCAAATTCGCATTGTACCGCCGTGCAACTGTTTCAATTCGGCGTCATGGGGTCAGTCGTCGCCTCTGATATTCACGAATTGGAATCGCCCCGGGTCGGGCTCTTGAATATTGGCGTCGAGGCGATCAAGGGTACCGATTTAGTCCGCGAAGCCGGACGAATGCTGAACAGAAGCAATCTCAATTATGTTGGTTTTGTCGAGGCAAATGATATTTTTACCGGCCAGGTCGATGTCGTGGTCAGTGACGGATTTGCCGGCAATGTTGCTCTGAAAACACTGGAAGGCGCCGCCCGGATGATTTCCTCGTACATGCGGGCAGAGTTCACACGATCCTTGTTTAGTCGTATCCAGGGATTGGTCGCGCTACCGGTATTGAAAGCATTTCGTAAAAGAATAGACCCGCGCCGTTATAATGGCGCCAGCCTGGTTGGCCTGAACGGGATAGTCGTCAAGAGTCACGGCAGTGCCGACAGAATAGCATTTGGCAATGCGATCCAGACCGCCCTCATAGAATGCCAGCAGGGCGTTCCGACGCAAATCAGCAACCTCCTGGAAGAGCAGGCAAACTGAATGTACTCACAAATAGCCGGCACCGGCCGTTACCTACCGGAAAGAATTCTTACAAATTTTGATCTGGAGAAAATGGTCGATACGACCGATGAGTGGATCAGAACGCGCACTGGTATCGAGCGCAGGCATCTGGCCGCGGATGACCAGGCGACGTCGGATCTTTGTGTCGAGGCGGCGAAAAACGCCATGGATGCGGCGGGAGTCGATCCGCAGGACATCGATTTTATCGTTGTCGGCACAACCACACCGGACCGGATCTTCCCGAACACGGGTGTGCTTGTCCAGGAAAAACTAGGCATCCACGGTTGTGCGGCCTTCAGCGTGGAAGCCGCCTGCACGGGGTTTATTTACGCGCTGAGCATTGCAGACAAATATGTTCGTGCCGGGGACGCCAAATGTGTGCTGGCCATTGGCGCCGAACGGCTCAGCGGCATGGTTGACTGGAGCGATCGGGACACTTGTGTTTTGTTTGGCGATGGCGCTGGCGCGGTTATCCTCAAGCCATCCGAGGAACCAGGAATCATATCGACCCATCTTCATGCCGATGGCAAGTACCAGGACCTGTTGTACTTCCCGTCAGGAATATCATACAAATTCGAACAGCTGAAAAAAGGCGAAGATTTCATCCGCATGAAAGGAAACGAGGTATTCAAGGTTGCAGTCAGGACCCTCGGAAGAATAGTCGAGGAAACGCTGGAAAAGAATCAGCTGAACAAATCGGATATTGACTGGCTGATTCCGCACCAGGCGAACATGAGAATAATCCGCGCCACTGCCAAGAAGCTTGATATGTCGATGGAACGTGTGATTCAGACGGTCAAGGATCACGGCAATACGTCGGCTGCGTCGGTCCCGATGGCCCTGGATGTCGCGGTCCGGGATGGCCGTATCCAGCGCGGGAATACATTGTTACTGGAGGCTTTCGGCGGGGGATTTACCTGGGGCTCGGCGTTGATTAAATATTAAGATGCCGCAGGGTCAGATTCTACGTCGAATAAAATATTCCTGACCCTAACAGCCCTGCTTTACTCGTTTCTGCCAGACTTCGTACGGATCCCAGCCAGGATTCGCACTCCGTTCTTCTTTGATCTGCGGGTTGCCGTGACGTACCTGTCGTTGCCAGAGTGTGTAAGTATCCGAATGAAACTGCCTTGTTTCCGAGACAGTGTCTTGATTCTCTGTGGTTTTCGTTTGCATTTATTGAAAGCCCTCAAGGGCCCTTTGTTTTTGTGACCGGGTTCACAGTATCCGGTTCAGAGGTTCGTAGGTGTGAACCAGTTCACACTTTCGACCGACACTGTATCCCCGTACGATTGCGGCTATCCAAAGAATAGCACCGAAAAACAATAAGCGGCTGATATTTAACAATATCCTGTCATATTCCGTTTCAATGACAGAGATTTAACATAATCAGGCCTACAACTACCAAAGAGGACCGTGCAGATTCTCGCCCGGTCCCGAATCCTGATCCCGTTGCTTTCGCCTGAGCACGCGCGCGTGCAGGCTGTCGCGCTTCTTTTCCAAACGCAGCGATCTCGCTTCAGCATCCTGGTAGGCAAATCTTTGAGAGAAAGATTCCCGGAAAGTGCAGAAGTCACGATAGGCCTCGATATCGTGTTTGAGTTCGCGAAAGACGAGTTCGACCATAATTGCGTCATCGAGGAATCCCAGACCCGGAATGTGATCGGGAATCAAATCGTCCGGATCCCCGAAATAGGCGAGGGCCGAGAGGATTTTGTCGCACTCTTTTCGCGGTAAGGCCCACTCCTGGTCACCGATCATTTCAACCATGGCCTGCAGTTTTTCCACGCGGTCCGTCACGAAGTGCGGCACGTCGATCCCGACGATTTCCTTCATGGTTGCCTGCGCGCCGGCGATGATGTCCGCATCGTCGCCAATGCGGACCGCATTACGCGCACGCTTCATTTCCTTGCGAAAATGCTTGAGATCCTGCTCGTTGATTTCAAAGGTGATTTTAAGAGACATGCAAACGCGCAACCCGCCCTATGTATCCCACTACAGATTACGCAGCACACCGCAACGGGTCAATGGCGCCCCGACAAGCCGATGAGTTAGTCTTTCAGCCAGATTCGTCGATGCCTGGGCCGCGATACGCTGAGCCGAATTCCGAGTACGCCTGAACGCGAGCCGGCGAATAGATTGGTGGAGACCTTTTAATGGCTACGCTTCTGGTGATAGGAAATCGAAATTACTCCAGTTGGTCCCTCAGGGCCTGGTGGGCGGCGCGGCGCAGCGAGCTTTCCTTTGCGGAAGTACGTCTGGCACTCGACACCGATGAATTTGCGCAGAAAATAGCCGAATATTCTCCCAGCGGTCGGGTACCTGTTCTGCATCACGAGGGGCGGGTAGTCTGGGATACCCTCTCGATATGCGAATACCTTGCGGAAATTTCACCAAATGTTCGGATGTGGCCGACAACAACTGCCGACAGATCGAAAGCGCGCAGTCTGTGTGCGGAAATGCACTCCGGCCTGCCTGCACTTCGCGATCAATTGCCGATGAACTGCCGGGCAAGAAAACGGCGTGTGCGATTCGATGAGGCGTGCGCGGCCGATATAGCGAGGACAAAGGAGATCTGGGCGGACTGCCTCAGCCAGAAAATCGTCGATGGGCCATGGTTGTTTGGTCACTGGACTATTGCCGATGCGTTTTTCGCGCCAGTCGCGATGCGATTCAGAACTTATGAGGTCGATCTCAACGGACCGGCAGCGCGCTGGGCGGAGGTTGTACTCAGTGATCCGGATATTGAAGATTGGGTTCGTTTGGCGGCAGCGGAAACAGAAATTGTGGAAGCGGATGAGGTCGGACAATGAGGACTGATCCTCTAGCCCACATATTTCGCCAAGGCGATAACCGCCTGGTGTAAGGAACAGAAGATTCAGGCATTTTGTGGCATCGGTTGGTTGATTGCTGATTACGGTTTGTATACCGGCGTCCGCCTATCGCGGCCCTGGCTGGTTCTCGGACAGCTGAGCTTGGTCTGCAGCCAACCCATAGCAACCGTTATGGAATTCGCTCCGGACTTGCCCCAGCCGCCCGGGCCCTCACCCAGAATCCGTAATCCTTGGTGAAATATGTGGGCGAGGCGGTTTATAATATGCCATTGAATAAAGGGATTCAGGTTGCTTATGACCAGGTTCGGGAAAACAAGGATCGTATCTGCCGCTTGCGCTTGCCTGCTATCGCATGCAGTGGGGGCAGACACATTTGTTCTTCCGCCAGAAGACGTAGACCTGGTCGGGGCCACCAGCACAATACGCAGTCGATACGAGGACACACTGGTACAGATCGCCCGAGACAATGACCTCGGCTATGCAGAGATTATTCGTGCCAATCCTGGCGTTGATCCGTGGTTGCCCGGCGAAGGAACTGAAATCCTGTTGCCGAAGCGGTTTATCCTGCCGCCGGTTGAACGCCGCGGGATAATCATCAATTTGCCGGAGATGCGGATTTATTATTATCCCAAGCCAGCGGCCGATGAAACGCCGATGGTGATTACCCACCCGATCAGTATCGGCCGGATGGACTGGACGACACCTCTCGGGAAATCGCGCGTGATCAGCAAGATAAAAAACCCAAGCTGGTATCCACCGGAATCGGTCCGTGAGGAGCACGCGGCAGATGGCGATCCGTTACCAAAAATAGTGCCTCCGGGACCCGATAACCCGCTTGGGGCGTTCGCAATGCGATTGTCGATTCCCGGATATCTGATTCATGGCACGAACAAACCGTCGGGTGTCGGTATGCGCGTCACTCATGGTTGTATCCGGATGTTGCCCGAGGATATCGAAACTTTCTTTGCGCGAGTGCCGG
>JAPUGL010000023.1 GCA_027292775.1 Gammaproteobacteria bacterium
TAGTTTACACATTGTCCGGTATAAGGTGTAAACCATGTGACCGGAATACACCCCAGAAATCTGGTCGGGGCAGAGGGATTCGAACCCCCGACCTTCTGCTCCCAAAGCAGACGCGCTACCAAGCTGCGCTATGCCCCGCGACTACCCGCCTGCAGCTGACATCAACACCCCTCCACGCGGGAGACGCATGATACGTCAGCTCAGGTCTGCTGTTAAGTAATTTAGCAGCATAACCAATGTTACGGTTCAGTGTGAATTTTCATTTGTGAAACCGGCAACTGTGTATAATTCGCGCCTTTCACGAACGGCAGAAAGCGCAAATGGCAGCCAGATTGTTGGACGGAAAAATCGTCGCGAAACAGGTCAGGGAGAATGTGCGCCTGGCGGTGGACGAGCGTCTCGCTCAGGGACTCAGACGACCCGGCCTGGCGGTCGTCCTGGTCGGTGACGATCCTGCGTCGAGTATCTATGTCAGCAAGAAACGAAAAGCCTGCGAAGAAGCAGGAATTCTCTCGAAAGCATATGACTTGCCGGCGGATACTTCGCAGGCACAACTGCTGGAGTTAATCGACCAACTCAACCAGGATCAGGAAATAGACGGCATCCTGGTGCAGCTCCCGTTGCCTGATCAGATTGATGAAAATACTATCACCGAGGCAATCGGCCCGATCAAGGATGTCGACGGTTTTCACTCCACAAATCTAGGCTTGCTTGCGCAAGGCGCACCACGCCTGCGACCTTGCACCCCGCTCGGCATAATGCGCCTGCTCGAAGCCAACGGGATCGATATTAGCGGTAAGGATGCGGTCGTAGTCGGCAGGTCGAATATCGTAGGCCGGCCGATAGCACTGGAGTTGCTGTTGGCCAACGCTACCGTCACCATCTGTCACAGTTTCACGAAGAACCTGCGTGCGCGGATCGAACAAGCTGAGATCCTCGTTGTCGCGATCGGCAAACCGGGACTGATCCCGGGTGAGTGGATCGCCGATGACGCGGTTGTGATCGATGTCGGTATCAGCCGAACGGAGGACGGCAAGGTGGTCGGCGATGTGGACTTCGCCGAAGCCAGCAAAAGAGCCTCGTGGATTACGCCGGTACCGGGCGGCGTCGGCCCGATGACGGTGGCCATATTGCTGGAAAACACCCTGAAGTCAGCGCAATTGCGCGACTGATTTTTGATTCGGGCCTGAAGGCCCTCCTACGGAGCTCCGGGAGGTTTGTAGGAGCGGCTTTAGCCGCGATTGAGATTCTCATCGGGCCTGAAAGGCCCTCCTACGATATGTATGAGCTTGTTTGGGGACCTGGTGACCCGCGGACGGTCTACCGCCGCCAAGTCGTCCCGTCCGGGCCGTCTTCGAGCTGCACGCCAGCATTGGCCAGCAAATTACGAATTCGGTCGGACTCGGCAAAGTCTTTGTCGGCCCGCGCGTGATTACGCTTTGCTATTAAGGATTCGATCTCCGTATCGCTCAACTCCTCGCTGGTCTTCGCATCCGGCGCCGACCGCCGCAACCACGCCTGCGGTTCCTCACCCAGCAGGCCGAGTATCCCAGCCAAACGGACGAGTTCCCGGCCAAGGCCGTCAGCCAGGGTCTGATTATCTGATTTTAGGCTGATGTTCAAATCGCGTTTCAGATCGGCGAGAACCGCCAGCGCACCCGGAGTGTTGAAATCGTCATTCATGGAATCGGCAAAACGCTGCGCGTACGACTCATCGACAACCGGCGAGTCCTTTGTCGCCTGTAGATTGACTTTTGCAAGCGCCGAGTAATATCCCGTCAACGCCGCCCGCGTGGCCTCGAGTTCGGACTCGCTGTAATTAATTGGCTGGCGATAATGTGCGCCGAGCAGGAAAAATCGAACCTCATCGGGGTGATAACTTTTAAGTATCTCGCGAACGGTGAAAAAATTGCCCAGCGATTTGGACATTTTTTCCTCGTCGATGCGCACGAACCCGTTGTGCATCCACAGACTTGCGAAGCCTTCGCCGGTGGCCGCACAGGACTGGGCGATCTCGTTCTCATGATGCGGGAACTTCAGATCCATGCCCCCGCCGTGGATATCGAAAACATTACCCAGGATTTTTGTAGCCATCGCCGAGCACTCAATGTGCCAGCCCGGCCGGCCATCTCCCCACGGTGACGGCCAGAATGGCTCGCCGGGCTTGGCAGCTTTCCACAGCACGAAATCCAGCGGGTCGCGTTTGTACTCATCAGGCTCGACGCGTGCGCCGGCCCGCAGGTCGACCGGATTCCTGCCAGACAAGGCGCCATAGCTGTCGAATTTCGCCACCGCGTAATAAACATCCCCGTTGTCGCCGCGGTAGGCATAATCGCGTTCTTCCAGCGCCTCGATCATCTTGATGATCGCGTCCATGGTTTCGGTCGCCCGCGGCTCATGCGTCGGCGGTAGGATATCGAGCGCCGCGCAGTCCTCGTTCATCGCCTCGATAAATCTCGCCGTCAGTGCGTCGATATCCTCGCCATTTTCGTTTGCGCGAGCGATTATCTTGTCGTCGATGTCGGTGATGTTGCGGACATAGGTGAGCTGATAGTCTCGGCGCAGCCAGCGCGTAATCATGTCGAACACGATCAGCATGCGCGCGTGACCCAGGTGCAGGTAGTCGTAAACGGTAATACCGCAGACGTACATACGCACCTTACCCGCCTCCAGCGGTTCGAAGCGCTCTTTTTTTCCACTGAGGCTGTTATGTATTTTCAGCATCTTTCGGCGGCCTCGCGAAGTCTCCGTTCCACGCGGTCTTTTCCCATCAGCCTGGCTATTTTCTCAAGTTCAGGACCATGCAACTCGCCGGTCAGCGCCAGGCGCAAGGGCATGAACAGTTTTTTGCCCTTTTGAGGGATTTTCTCACCGAGCTGGTTGGAAAAATCGCGAAAGCTATCGTGTCCTTTCCCCCACAGGCGAACCGCGATATCGAAGAAATCAGGATCGACGTTGCTCAGCCCGACGGTGATCATTTCTCCGGCCATCGCCTCGTCCCGAAACAATATTTTCGCCCATCCGACTCCCTCCACCGGTCGCTGCAGGTTATCGCGCACCAAGCTGATGAAATCTTCCTCTTTGTCGGCCGGCACCATGCCATCGAGATAAACTCCGTTGGCGTCGGCCCCGAGCCAGCCTTTGACTTCCTCGTCGCTGAGTTTCATTACCGTCAGTTTCTGCCAGTGATCGAGCTGAATCGGGTCATGCCGGGCCGGCGCCCGGCCAAGATGGACGCAGTCGAAATGCCCGGTCATTTCAGCCAGGGTCATCAACTCGCCTCTGTCGCTGGCATGGCCGAGACGAAACAGGTGATTGTTCAGCGCCAGCGGCAGGTAGCCCATTGCCCTGAGGTCTTTCAGACTACCGGCGCCGTGGCGTTTCGAGAACGGCTTGCCGTCGTCGCCGACGATCAGCGACAGATGTCCATACTCGGGCACATCCAGGCCCAACGAGCGCAGCAAGACGATTTGTCGCGGCGTATTGGCCAGGTGATCCTCGCCGCGGAGCACATGGGTGACTCCCATCAGGGAATCATCCAGCGCGTTACTGAAAAGGAAAGCCGGTGTACCGTCCGAGCGACGGATAATAAAATCGCCGATATCCGACAACTCGAATTCCTGTGGCCCCTTCGCCAGGTCGTTAAAATCAACGACACCCTCATCGGCGATTCGATAGCGCAGGGTTGGTCGCTGGCCGTCGAGCAGGCGTTTGTCGATTTCTTTTTTATCGAGTTCGCGGCAGGTGCCTGCATAGCGTGGCGCCCGGTTCGCGCGCTGCTGCTTCTTGCGGGATTTTTCCAGCTCCTCACGGCTACAAAAACACGGATAGGCCAGCCGCTGCTCGCCGAGTTTGTCAAAATAGACCTGGTAGATGTCCTGACGTTCGGACTGGCGAAACGGGCCACGCCCGCCGCCGTCGTCTTCCCTGCCTGGTCCGAGGTCCCAGTCCAGCCCCAGCCAGCGCAGGTCATCGCACAGCGCGTCGAGATATTTTTCTGCGCTGCGGTCCCGGTCGGTATCTTCCGAGCGCAACAGAAACTCCCCGTTCGCGGCGCGCGCGAGCAGCGCGTTGAACAGCGCGGTACGCAGATTGCCGAGATGGGAATAACCGGTCGGACTCGGTGCGAATCGGGTTGTGACGACTTTATTCATGGCGCGCAATGGTAGCTAAAACCCCGTCCTGCGACAAAAGCATGTGTCTGGATGCATTGTCGTCAAGGCTATCATCCATCGGCCGACTCAGCCTATCATTGGCAGCATTGGCATACCGGAGATCGTTGATGAAAAAACTGCTTGTTGCGCTGACCCTTGGACTGTTTATCACCGCCTTGCAGGCTCAGGAACTGCCGCTTTATCCGAAGGTAAAAATTAAGACCAACCGCGGGGACATCGTCCTGGAGCTCGACACCGCACGGGCGCCGATCACCATTTACAACTTCCTCGAATATGTAAAGAAAGGTCATTATGACGGCACGATCTTCCACCGGGTCATACCGGGGTTCATGGTTCAGGGCGGCGGCTATGCGGCCGACTACAGCGAAAAACCGACGACCAACCCCATTCCGAACGAATCGGGCAACGGTCTGAGTAATCAGCCGGGCACGGTCGCGATGGCGCGCACCAACCTGCCACACACGGCGACTTCGCAATTTTTCATCAATGTTGCGGACAACAACCGCCTGGATCCCAGCCCCAGCCGCTGGGGCTATACTGTGTTTGGCACGGTTATCGATGGCATGGATGTCGTCGACGCTATTGTCGCCATTCCCACCGGTCCCGGAGGACCTTTCCCGACCGATGTACCGCAAACCCCGGTAATAATCGAAAAAGTCACGGTGATGGCCGACAAAACCGCATCGCTTCAAGAGTAAGCCTCCGGTGGCCGTGGTTTTTGCATCGGACGTCCACCTCGAGCCCGGGCGGCCTGACATCAGCGAGCGTTTTTTCCGTTTCCTGGAACAACAGGCCGGGCAAGCCGAAGCACTGTATCTGCTCGGCGACCTCTTCGAGGCATGGGTCGGCGACGATGATGATGACGATTTCGCGAAATTGGTCCCCTCGAAGCTGCGTGCGCTCTGCGATTCCGGCGTGCCGGTCTACTTCATGCATGGCAACCGCGATTTCCTGATTGGCGAGCAATTTGCAGAAGAAAGCGGCTGCCAGTTGCTCGACGACCCTACGCGGCTCGAGTTGTATGGCGAGACTTTGCTGCTCTGTCACGGCGATGCACTGTGCACCGATGACCTCGGCTACCAAGAATTCAGGAAAGAGGTTCGAGATCCACAATGGAAGAAGCAGTTTCTTTCGCAGCCACTGACGAAACGGCGCGAATTTGCCCGTCTCGCCCGCGACGCATCCTTGCAATACCAGCAACAGCAGCCGCCGGAGATCGGAGACGTCAACCAGCAGACGGTCGAGGCGCTTATGACCGGCGAGCAGGTGGCGCTATTGCTGCACGGGCATACCCACCGTCCCGCGGTACACGATTTCGCGCTGAAAAATGGCGTCGCTGCGCGACGCATCGTACTCGGCGCCTGGTATGAACAAGGCAGCATGGTGCGCTGGGATAAACACGGGATCGAACTGATCCAAAATCTCTAATTCGAATCTTTCACCGGCAACATACTTCGGTTTCGGCGACCAACCTGTTCGGGCCTGAAGGCCCTGCTACGGGACTTCGGGAGATTTGTAGGAGCGGCTTTGGCCGCGAAAGGGATTTTTATCGGGCCTGATGGCCCTCCTGCATGACCGGCATCCCGCTGTGAAAACGAAACTGGGGATCCGGGTCGCAACACAATGCCGCTTCCGCGTTGCGATACAACTCGATTCTTTGTTCCAGTTCGGCCTCGCTGCCGGCATGATATTCGACGGCAAGGTCCAGGTACTGCTCGAAATGACGCGCTTCCGCCGCCAGCAGACCAGCATAAAAACGCCCCAGCTCCGCATCGAGTTTCGGCGCGAGAACCGCGAATCGCTCGGCCGAACGCGCCTCGATGAATGCGCCGATGATCAGCATATCTACGATGGCATCGGGCTCGGTCTTCCGGACCAGTTTTCGCAGGCCGGCAGCATAACGCGACGCAGTCAAAGGCCGCTCGGCCGTGCCCCTTTTTTCCATCAGCGCGCGTACCTGCTCAAAATGCCTGAGTTCCTCGCGTGCCAACCTGGACATCCGGTAGACGAGCTTGCTGTGGCGCGGGTAGCGGAACATCAAGCTCAACGCTGTGGACGCGGCTTTCAGTTCACAATTGGCATGATCCAGGAGCAGGATGTCCGGCTGTTTCAACGCCTCGCTGACCCATTCGGGCGGGGTCGCGGCGCCGAGAAACGCAGTGACCTCAGGCACACCGACCAGCGCATTGCTCATCATCGTGGCCATTGCACATCCAGATAGCCCAATAGATCTTCCACAGACTGAAAACGATCGTGCGGATTCTTGGCCAGCATCCTGTCCAGCAACTCCTGGTACTCGGACAACTCACCGCCCAGCCGCGGCAACGGCGTATTGCTGTGTTTGTAAATGACCGCCATCGGCGTATCGGCGGTAAAGGGTTTTTCACCGCTGAGCATCTCGAAAACCACCACGCCGAGACTGTAGATATCGCTGCGCTCATCGACCTGGCCCGCATGGCCTTGTTCCGGGCTCATATAATACGGCGTGCCAAAAATCTGACCGGAACCGGTGATTTCCTGATCCAGCGTCATTTGCTTGGCCAGGCCGAAATCGATCAGCGCGATGGACTCGTCTTCCCGCAACATGACGTTGGCCGGTTTCAGATCGCGATGCAAAATGCCGACTTCGTGGATTGCCGTCAGCGCGCCCGCGATCTGCCGCAGGTAATCGAGCACCCTCGCGGCCGGCAAGGGGCCCTTCATTTTTGCGCGCAGGTTGCCTTCCTTGAAATACTCCATCGTGATATAGGCATGATCGTCGGCCACGCCGAGATCGAAAATGCGCACGATGTTGGGATGCTCGATCCGTGAAATCAGCTCGTATTCCTGGATGAATCGATCGAAAGAATTCTGCGCCTCGGCAATTTCGGGCACCAGCCTGAACACTTTGAGCACCACCAGGCTGTTGTCCTTGTCGGCTTCGGCCAGGTAAACGGAGGAAATGCCGCCACTGCCCAGCTCACGGACAAAGCGGTGGCCACGAATTTTTACCGCGCCAAAACGACAGGCCTCGTCCAATGCCTGCCGCCGGCTGAGCAACGCGGAGGTTCTTTTGTGTTTGCGGATCGCGCTGCGCAAGCTGGCGATGAAGCGGTCGTGATTGATCTCTTCCCTGAGCAGGTAATCTTCGGCGCCGGCCTTAACCGCCTCGACGGCGAGTAATTCGTTGCCCCGGTCGATGATAAAAATCACCGGTGGAAAACCCGGCCGGCGTTTGAAATCGCGCAGATATTTCAGCCCGTCCCTGCCCGAGGGTGCGCGATCGAGCAGCACCGCATGGTAGTCGCTCGCATTGACGCCATCGGGAATCAGCGGGCCGTTGGCGGACTGGTCG
>JAPUGL010000024.1 GCA_027292775.1 Gammaproteobacteria bacterium
CTGGGGGACCGTGGTGCTCAACAGGAAGCGCGAGGAAACGCGCAACCTATTGAACGACAACCACAAAAAAATGGTGGCCAGAGGCAGACCCACTACCGACACGCGGATTTTCAGTCCGCTGCTCTACCTTGCCGCTGCGCGGCCCCGCTATCTGGCGAGGCCTCAAAAAAAATGGTGGCCAGAGGCAGAATTGAACTGCCGACACGCGGATTTTCAGTCCGCTGCTCTACCAACTGAGCTATCTGGCCGCTATCTGGCCCGAAAAGAGGCGCGTATTAAACGCGAGCACCCGTTCTGAGTCAAGAAACTAAGGGTTTGCGGGTGTTTGATATCCTTTGGCTTTGACAGCGCTTTACGGCAATCGGTACCCTAGGTAGCCCGAAATCCGGACCGATAGATGACTTCCCCGCAACCGCAGCAGCAACCGGTCGCTGAAATGGGCTCCCTGGCGAGCCGGTATCGGCGAATACGTCGCCAGACCGAGCGCTTGGTCGAGCCTTTGGCACCCGAGGACACGGTCGTCCAGAGCATGGCCGATGTCAGTCCATCGAAGTGGCATCTGGCTCATACGAGCTGGTTCTTCGAGCGCGTCGTCCTGAGCCCGAATCTGCCCGACTACAAAGAATTCCATCCGCAATTTCATTATCTGTTTAATTCCTATTACGAAACGGCTGGCGAAATGCAAGCAAGGCCCGAGCGCGGTTTGCTATCGCGACCGACTCTGGCTGAAATACTTTCTTATCGTCACCACGTGGACACTCATTTGCTGGAGCTGCTCGACAAGCGGGGCGGCGACGGCGAGTTAGCTTTCCTGATAGAACTGGGTCTGAACCACGAGCAGCAGCACCAGGAACTGATCCTTACCGATATCAAGCATGTGTTGTCCCGCAACCCGCTAAAACCGGCGTATCGTGAAATGACGTTCGAGCAGTGCGCTGCCCCGACCGCAGTCAGCTATCTGCAGATTCCCTCGGGTACTGTCGAAACTGGTGCGCCCGACACAGGCTTTTGTTTCGACAACGAAACGCCAAGGCATGAGGAACTGTTAAATGGCGGTGGTCTGGCTAGCCGCCTGATTACGAACGCGGAGTATCGGGAGTTTATCGGCGACAAAGGCTATCAGACGCCTGAATTGTGGCTGTCGGATGGTTGGGCTGCGGTTCAGCAGCAGCAATGGGCACATCCGCTCTATTGGTCCGCTGACCTGGAAACCGAATTCACGTTGCATGGCGAGCAACCGCTGGACCCGAACCGGCCGGTCTGTCATGTGAGTTTGTACGAGGCCGACGCTTTCGCCCGGTGGGCGGATGGTCGTCTGCCACAGGAAGCGGAATGGGAAACCATCGCCGCTCGTCAAAACGTCGCCGGCAATTTATGTAATCAGAAAACCGATCAGCCGTTGCACCCGGCTTCCTGTTCCGGTTCTGGTATGCAACAGATGTTTGGCGATGTTTGGGAATGGACCGCCTCAGCTTACGCCCCCTACCCTGGCTTCAAACCGTTTCAGGGAATGCTCGGTGAATACAACGGCAAGTTCATGTGCAACCAGCACGTACTGCGTGGCGGCTCCTGCGTGACACCGACGGATCACATCCGCGTCAGCTACCGCAACTTTTTTTACCCGGAATCCCGCTGGCAGTTCAGCGGCATCCGTCTTGCCCGGGATGAAGCCTAGTGAGCGAGCCGGCCAAAAAACCGATCACCTTGATCGACTACCACCCGCCAAGCGGTGACATCAGGCAGGAAGTGCTGGATGGGCTGGCACAGCCGCAGAAACGCCTGTCGCCGAAGTGGTTTTACGACGAAGAGGGATCACGCCTGTTCGACCAGATCACCAGGCTACCCGAGTACTACCCGACCCGCACCGAGCTTGGTATTTTGCATACACATATCGCGGAAATGGCTGGCATGATCGGCAGTTGTGTCGCTATTGTGGAATTCGGCGCCGGCTCCAGCGTCAAGATCCGGATATTGCTCGACATCCTCGAAACGCCCGCCGCCTTTATTCCGGTCGATATTTCCGGCGAGCATCTGCTGGATGCGGCGCGGCAGCTCGCGATGGATTATCCGGACCTGGAAATTCTGCCGGTCTGCGCCGATTTTACTCAACCGTTCGATCTGCCTGTACCGGTGGCCGCGGTAAATCGCAACCTGGTGTTCTTCCCGGGTTCGACAATCGGTAATTTCGATCTCGAGCAGGCCAGGCAATTACTCAAGGTCATGGCGATAGAAGCCGGTGCCGGTGGTGGCCTGCTGATCGGTGTGGACCTTAAGAAAGACCCCGCTACGCTTGAAAGCGCGTACAACGATGACGCCGGCGTAACCGCGGATTTCAATTTGAATCTGTTGGTCCGACTGAACCGGGAAATCGGCGCCGATTTCGATCTGGGCCAGTTCACTCACCGGGCGATCTATAGCGAAGAAAAGGGTCGGATCGAGATGCACCTGGTCAGCGAAAAAGATCAGTCGGTCAACATCGACGGTCAGCTTATCGAATTTCTGGCTGGCGAGCACATACTGACCGAATGCTCGCACAAGTATGAGTTACAGGAATTTGCGGATCTGGCCGGCGAGGCGGGGTTCAATATTCGCAAGGTCTGGACCGACCCGGAGCGGATGTTCAGCGTTCAATATCTCGAGCTAGGCTACGAACCAAAAGATTTTACTCGGGATCGGGTTCGACATATTCCTTCGGCCGTTCCGAACCCTCGCCGAAAAAGAACTTCTCCATCTCCGTTTCCAGAAACTTGCGGGCCTCAGGCTGTATCGCGACCAGCCGGTATTCGTTGATCAACATGGTCTGGTGGTCTATCCATTCCTGCCAGGCTTGCCTGGAAACGTTTTCGAAAATCCGTTTGCCGAGATCGCCAGGCCACGGCGACGAATCCAGCCCTTCGGCCTCTTTTTTCAAACGAACACACTGAACCATGCGTGACATCAGTGTCTCTCCTTGTAGATTGCGTATTTTTCCATCAATTTGCCGACCGGCGCAGCCATCCCGAGCGGTTGCGACGAGGCGCCGTTATACCAAACCTTTTGCCTCTCATCCATGACCGCGTCGGCGACGCCAGTTGGCACGACATCTAGCAATATTGGCCTGATGTTCATTTCGATATGCGTCAGGCTATGTTTGATCTTTTCCAGCTCCTGACTATGTTCTGCCCGGCAGGATAACCGGTCCTGGCACCAGTTTGCCGCCTCGCTTGGCCGATCGATCTCCGGAAAGCTCCACAGACCACCCCAGATTCCCCTGGGCGGACGCCGCTCCAGATAGACGGAGCCATCCGGCAAGCGTGCGATCAGCATGATGACATCGCGTCGCTCTTTCTTGCGAGCAGACTTTCGACCCGGGCAGGCAAACTGGCGGCCGCTCGCCCTCGCCTGGCATCCGGTCGCTACCGGACAAACAGCGCAATCGGGCCGGCGTCTGCAAACCGTTGCGCCCAGGTCCATGATGGCCTGCGTGTACAGGCTGACGTCCCGATCCGGCAAATGTTGTTCCGCCAGCGCCCAGAGTTTCCTGAGCACCGCCGACTTGCCGGGCCAGCCGTCACACTCGTGGTAGCGCGCCAACACTCTTTTAACATTGCCATCGAGGATCGCGCAGCGCTGTCCGTGCGACAACGCCAGGATCGCGCCCGCAGTCGAGCGGCCGATGCCAGGAAGTTGCATCAGCCGATCCAGTGAGTCCGGTAGCTCACCATCGTGCTCCTCCATGACCTGCTTTGCCGCGGCGTGCAGGTTTCTGGCACGCGCGTAATAGCCCAGGCCGGACCAGTGTCGCAAAACCTGGTCTTGCGTTGACGCGGCCAGCGTTGCGACATCGGAGAACTGTTTAACAAAGTCGTTAAAGTAAGGGATCACGGTGCCGACCTGGGTCTGTTGCAACATGATTTCGGATACCCAGACGCGATACGGCGTCGGGTCGGTCTGCCAGGGTAAATCCTTGCGGCCATTTTCTTCATACCAGCTCAGCAGCCGGCTGGCGAAGGTATCCGCTGTTTTGCTATTGCTCATTGGCCGAGCGACGACGCTTGCGTTTGATCGGCGGCGGTTCCTCCGCGCTCAATCCGGCCGCGACCCGCGCATAATACTCGACGCGCAATATCGCTTTCCGGCCGCCCTTACTCATTACCCTCTTGATCATCATCGGCCCAAAGATAGGCGGCACCCAGAAATCCGGATCAAGTTCCTGGCGATACTCGATGACTGTACCGCCACCCTCCTCACTCAGACGCCACTCCGACAACGCGTGGACGACGTTACTTCGTTCCGGTATGGCGATGGCGGTAATTTTGTGGAGCGGCTCCTGCACCAGTCGGTCTACTTTTTCGATCTTCTGGCAGAACAAAAAGACACACTTTCTTGTCAGGGTATAAACCAGCGGCGTGCCGTCCTCGGCCGGTTCCAGAATTCGGCTGTCCACAATGGAGCTCGAGAGGCGGTCCAAATGATCGTAGTCGACCAGCACATCGTAGACCTGGCTCAGCGGCGCATCGACATAGCCGACCAGGTCTACGAAGAAAACGTCGCCCGATTTCCAAACATCAAGCTTGCGAATGTCGGCTGCGTTCGCCGAAAACGCACAAAAAACGAGCGATGTCAGAAAAAGAATTCTCATCCACCACCGAACAGGTCCTTGAGTTTGTCCTTGATTTTTTCTTCGATGTCATCCTTGAGTTGATCTTCCGGATCTTTCGGCTGCTCATCCGGGTTTTCGGGGTCGGCAGTATCCTCCGGTGTATCCGGTTCTGTCCCCAGCAAACGCCCCAGGCCCAGTTTCTCCAGCAGTATTTCTTCGGCTTTTTCTTTCAGAAGGACGGCGAAGTCCGGTTGTACGCCCGGGTCATCCAGGGTGCCGGTAATCTTCAGCGGGATTCGCTTGCCCGCGATGTCTCCGGTCAAACCGTCGGCCAGTAACTCGGGATCGCTACGCACCACCGCGACAAGATTGAGGTTTATTTCCGAACTCGCCAGGTCGACCGTACCTCCACCGCTCAGGGAAATAAACGGCAGCTCGGCGACCAGGTCATTCGTCGTCATGACGCCTTCACTCACCGTTGCGGTCGCCTGCATGCGGGAAAACACGGTGCGGTTCTCTGCGGGTGGTTCCGGCGGAACCTGCGTTTTGAACAATGCCAGCGCCCTGCGAATTTCGTACCAGATGTTGGTACCTTCCCAGGCGCCGTCATTGATCGTCAAACCAATATCACCGGCCAGCCGCCGGCTGACCTGGCCACTGGTTCGGCCTTCTCCGCTTAGCCTGGCATGACCATCGGCGGTTCCCGACAAGGGCGCGCCATCGAACAGGTCCGCCGCCATTTTTTCAAACTGGATACCCTCGATTTT
>JAPUGL010000025.1 GCA_027292775.1 Gammaproteobacteria bacterium
ATGTAGAGCCCTGAGCGGAGTGCTTGCGGACGCGGGTTCGATTCCCGCCGCCTCCACCAAAAAAATAGCTCGCCCTTGTGGCGGGCTTTTTTTCGGGCGGTGTGGATGAGAACCCGCGTTGCGAGTTGAGATTCCGAAGCACATGGATGTGCAAGTGCCGCGAACGCCAGGGATGGCCGAGAGCGGCCCGCCGCCTCCACCAAAAAAATAGCCACCCTTTGGGTGGCCTTTTTTTGTGTGCCGCGCAGGAATCAGCCGCGTAACACATCGTAGTTTTTTTAGACTCCTACGTGGGAATCGCGCGGTTCACCATCACAATATTTTTATCCGCTTTGCGCGCAATTGATTCGATTCCCGCCCCGGGCACCAATCATGTGACCCGAGTGTACCGCACCGTGCGCATGGCGCTATGGTCCCAATACCTGCTCGCCTCAAAGGTAAAGCGATACCGGGGGCTCTCCTTTACGGTGGCGTTCCCAAACCTGGTGGTAAAGCATCTCCAGTTGCCGAGCGAACCGGGCCGGGTCGAATAAACCACTCTGTTCACGGGCCTCGAGGAGCTGGCTGCGAAGACGGCGCAACTCCCCGGGTTGGCTCGCCAGCTGCACGGCGCGCTTTTCATACGCTGTCGGGCTGGAACAATTGAGCTGTTCGAGCCCCAGGGAAATGTTGAGCGATGTACCTAACCGGGAGAGCATTTGATCACCGGTATAAGTCAAAACGGGCAGGCCACTCGCCAGCGCGCACACCGCAGTGGTTCCGGCGTTGTAGTGAAAGGTATCGAGGAAAAGGTCAGCCTGGCGAGCTCGCGCCAGATGCTCCGCCAACGGTACCCGACCGGCAAAAATGATTCTGTCCTTGCTGATTCCGTGGCTTTTGGCTTCGCGAGCCAGGTTTTCTTCGGTGTCCGTGGAGCTTTTTGTGAAAATCCAAAGCACTGAGCCGGGCACATGCTCCAGAATACGCATCCAGGTGCCGTATACAGCCGGACCAATCTTTAACGGGTTATTAAAGCTCGCAAAGACGAAAGCACCGTCCGGGAGAAGGAGCTCGGCGCGGTCGGGGACACGAGGATTTGTTTCCAGCGGTGATGCCATAATGAAACTCGCAGGCACATGGAGTATTGCCTCTGTGAATTCGTGCTCGGAGTCTTGCGGCATCACCACCGGGTCCGCGATGACATAGTCTATGAATTCAGCCGCCATCGTATTGAGATAGCCGAGATACGAAATCTGCACTGGGGCCGCCCGCGCCGCAAAAATCTCGGGACGCGCATTTCGGGTATAGCCGGCCAAGTCCACCAGGATATCGATACCGTCGTCCCGAATCTGACCAACGGCTTCCTCTAGGGAGTACTCGCTCAGCTCTCTAAATTGATCCGCACTCTCTTGGACTCGCCTGTAATAGGAATCGTCGTGTGAGCACAGCGAGTAGCAGTAGATCTCAAATTTCTCTCTTTCGTGGTGGCGAAACAAATCATTAATTAGAATACCGACAGCGTGTTCGCCGAAATCCGGCGACACATAGCCGATTCGTATCCGAGATTCGCCAGAGTCGGGTCGTTTTTGCGGCAGCGTCGGCACCTGCATCGCCATGCGACTGTAGTGTCGGGCGTGATGCGCCGCCAACGAATCGTGGTAAACAGCCAGTTCGGGAACATAGTTGATGGCTGCTGGAGAAAGAAACTCTTCGCCGCCCTCGTTCAGGTAACGCTCCAGGCCCGCTGCTATATAGCGGCATGCCGACTCCAGGTTCCTCCAGTCACACACTTCCAGCCGCGCCTGGAGGAGGGAGCAACGAGCACCGAGGTGCTCGGGGTCCACGGCAAGGGTGCGTTCGAGAGCTTCCCTGGCGCCATCCGAATCCTGGGCCGCCCGCAGGGCCAAAGCATAGTTGTAAAGCAGCCGGGCATCGTCCGGGCCCGACTCAAGCGCTCGACGGAAATGTGCAAGCGCCTCCCGGGTGTGGCCGAGGAAATAAAGTGAAACCGCCAGGTGGTGGTGGGTTTTCGCGTGGTCGGGCCGTGCCGCCAGTATGTGCCGGTAACAACCTACTGCGTCGCTCCAGGCACCGCGTAGGCGGTAGAGTTCGCCAGCGAGATTCAGCGCCACCGCATCGTCGGGCCGCCGCCGCAGCGCTTGCTCCACCGCTTGCAAGGCCTCACCGGGCTGCCCTGTAGCCGCCAGGGCTAGGGCGAGTACGGCGTAAGCAACCGCCAGCTCCGGCCGGCCGGCGAGAGCTCTCTTGAGGTAATCCACGGCCTCCCGACCACGACCAGTCTCGTGGCACAGCAGACCCAGGAAATACAGAACGTCGGCATCGTCCGGCGACTTCTCCAGGCATTGTCGATAAAGTGCCTCCGCTTCGTCGCGCCGGCCCGCGCGATGCTTTGCGATAGCCTCTTTTTTCACCGTGCTATACCCGGGCAAACCTTAGCTGGATAGTCGAGTGGCTGCATGGCGGAGAATTATAGCGGCGTGCTCGGGAAGAGAGCGGTCCGCCACCTCCACCAATAAAAAGGCCGCTCTTGCGAGTTGGTTTTTTTCATTAATTATCAGTCACTTATTACTTATATTTAAATTAATTTCTTATGCCTATCGCAAACTTATAGTCGATACTGCAAGTCAATCCCCGGACCTTATTTTATTCACATAGACGTCCCACCGGGGATCACTATGCAAATTCTTAAAAAATGGATCGTAAATGTCCTCAGCAGGCCCCCTCTGCGAGCCGGAATCCGGCTCCCGCTCTAGCCATTGAAAGGCAGGGTCAAGATCACGATACAGACGTGCTCGAACTTGTCTAGACCAATCCCGGGACGTCCGCGTCACTGTCGTCTACCAGTGATGTCCAAACATCGGGAATAGCCAGGACCCCAAGAATCAGGCCCGGAAACAAGACTAACGGGAAGTCGATCCACCAATGTGAAGTCGGTAGCAGGCCAATAAGAATTTCGATTACGTGCCCGACCGCATGAGCAACCATGAAAAAGGAAACCATCAAAAACACGGCACGACGACTTTCCAATTTTAATGCGCACCAGTTAAGTGCGGAGCCAAAAACGATGTAGGCAAACCCAACATCACGGATCAAATGGCCGTTTGGTTCACCTGTAGCAAGCATGTCCACAGGTATATGAAAACACCAATCGATCGATCGCGAGAACATCCAGATTCCGTTAACAATCATGGCGGCGCCAACAATATGGAAAAAGGCTCTAAGAATCTTTTGCTTCGGCTTCAACTGTCTCTCCATATGGCTCTAGTAAGAGTTGATCAGGAAAAATCATCCTATATCCAGACGCATATCATATGACAGCGAGAGATTCGCTCTCGGCCCAGGCGTCCCACAAGCTATTGACTCCTAATGGTATGGCGTGACGCCGATCACGGAAGTCCCGGCTGTGCAGTGCCACAGTGTTCTGATTGAAAACGAGCTTTCAATGAGAAGTCATTGAAATTTATACGATTGCGCCACGACATGGCGCCAGGATACTGGCATGGCACGCGGGATGTCGGACATAAGAAAGCCGGATGCACGGAGAAATGTGCGACTGGCCAAACGGTATAAAGAACTGGATCTGATTTGTCACAGCAACGAGCAGATCCTGCAGATCCGTGGTGTGCACAATGCATTGAAAGAGTTGGTGGAACGATGCGTAAACCATCTCGACGTCTCACTCGCCATCGTCATTTTGCGCGACAAGGGTATCAACATCCGCCGCGACAGCGCCACGCATTCGCTGGATAACGCGGCCAAAGTTATTCGTTTCCTGGAAAGAGATCTTGACGCCTGGCTGCAGGCAGCGAATAAAAACGCCGGTGTCAGCGACAGCTCTACTGCAAGGCAAAAAGATATCCTGCCGGGCGGCTCGTGCAAAAGCCTGGCCGCTCCGATCTTGGTTAGCGGCAACAAGACCGAGGGCATACTGTTTGTTGCCAATGGCCCCGACGCGCCGGATTTTGGCAAGCGCGAACAGACTCTTTTGCAGGCCATCGCGGCCAATATTTCCAGAATCATGCAGGCGCGCTATGACAATCTGACGGGCCTGATCAACCGCAAAGAATTTGAATACCGCCTCGAAAGAGCGGTGTCCGGTAAAAACAGCAAGTCGGCGAGCCATTGTGTACTCCACTTGAACCTCGACGAAATGAAAATCATCGCGGATTCACACGGACACCAGGCCTGCGACGAAGCAATCAGGCAGGTCGCATTACTGTTATCCGGTGACCTTGACGAAATAGGCCCGGTGGCGCGCATCGGCGATGACGAATACGGCATCCTGATTGGTGACTGCTCGCTGGATCAGGGGTGGTGCATCGGCCAGGATATTCGGCGGGCTATTTCCGATGTGAGCATCATCTGGAAAGACAGTCCGATAAAGGTGACTGCCAGCATCGGGGTAGCGCGGCTGGCAGCCGACTCGGACACTGTCGAAAGCGCCCTGGCAGCGGCAAAAATCGCCTGCATCGTCGCCAAGGATCGCGGTCGCGATCGGGTCGCATTGTACCAGCATCACGATGCCATATTGTTGAACAGCCTGGAACGCATGCAGGGCGTCGAGGGAATACAACAGGCGTTGCGCGATGATAATTTTTATCTCTATTGCCAGCGCATCCAGCCGTTAAAGGGGCGCGGGAAAAGTCCGCATTTTGAAATTCTGATACGCGGCATAGATCACGATGGCAACCCTATTTCGCCCAGCGAATTCCTGTCTCACGCCGAGCATAGTCGACTGATGCCCGCGATTGATCGGTGGGTGATACGCCGAACCCTGGACCTGCTTGCCAAACATCGCGCAGTACTCACAGAATCGAAAAGCCTGTTCGCGATCAACCTTTCCGGTCAGTCACTTTGCGACAACGATTTCCTTGATTTTGTCACAAGCGAATTTGCCCGGACCAAAATTCCCCCGAGGGCGATTTGCTTTGAGATAACAGAAACCGCGGCAATCCTCGATATGAGTCGCGCTATCGAATTCATGTCAGCGCTGAGAAAGACCGGCTGTCATTTTTCGCTCGATGATTTCGGCGCCGGCCTGAGTTCCTTTTCCTATTTCAAGACGCTACCCATTGATTTTCTGAAAATCGATGGACAGTTCATCAGGGAAATCCTCGATGACAAGGCTTCCAGTGCGATCGTCGAAGCCATTACCCAAATGGGCCATGCGATGGGGCTGAAGACCATCGCCGAATACGTAGAGAACAATTCCATAAAAGCACATTTGAAAGAAATCGGCGTTGACTATGCGCAGGGCTATGGCATCGCCCGGCCCAGGCCGCTTCCCGATGAGTTGGAATCGCTGGCCGCATTGCTAAAACCAGCGACCAAATCCAGGCGCGCCTGACAGGCCTGTAAAACCTAGCCATCGCTGGCTAAGCAAGATCGTCACGTAGGTCGCAAATCAGAAAGATCGATGTCACTAGTCGTTCGCCGTGCTACCTTTTCAACACAATCAACGATTAATATTGATGACCTGAAAAGTCTGTATAGGAAATAGCTATGGGCCAACGTGAAATCGTCATGCTGGGTCACGGTGAAATCGGCCGCGCGCTCGAGTCCGCCCTCGTTCCCAAGTCCCGGGTATCGATCTGGGAGAGAGACCTGGATACCTGGGAGGAAAATATCCCCCTGGAAGAGCTGCTTGAGCCAGGCTGCGATCTGATCTTGTTTGCCTTGCCCACCAGTCCACATCGGGAAATCGCCGAAAGAGTTCATAAGGCTGCGCCTCGTGATGTGGCCTGTCTGACGATTGCCAAGGGACTGGATGCCGACGGTGACACGCCCGCCGGCATCATGCAGTCTGTTTTTGATGAAGAGCGACAATTCGGCGTGCTCTACGGGCCGATGATCGCCGAGAACCTGCTCGCCGGTCTGCCCGGTTTTGCCGCGGTTGCTTCAAAATCCGAGCAAGTTATTTCTCTTGTTCTTGAACTTTTTGAAGGCAGCCATCTGCACGTATCGGGCAGCCACGATGTGATCGGCGCATCCTGGGCCGTCATTCTCAAGAATGTCTATGTCCCGCTAATCGGAGCAGCAGACGAACTGGGCCTGGGAGATAACACTCGCGGTTTTTTGCTTGCCGCAGCATTGAATGAGCTGGCGCGAATCGTTCAGAAATTCGGTGGCGAGGCTAAGACCGTATACGGGCTACCCGGTGCCGGTGATCTGATTACGACGGCGACCAGCCCAGGTTCTCACCATCGCAACGCCGGCATGCAACTCGCCGCCGGTCAAACCGATGAGTTGCTTGCGAGCGGCACCAATATTCGTGGCGAGGGATTCCACGCGCTGAAGGTTCTCGACGAGCACAGACTGATCGAGTTCGATGATTTTCCGGTGATCAGCGCCATGCGAGATCTACTCGACAAACCCGAAAACGCGCGCACAATCATTCTCAACTTGTGCGAGAACGCCTCGTTGTTGCGATGACACTTGACCAAGAACGCGTGGTGGCACACCGCGGCTGGCCCTCCCGCTACCCGGAAAATACGCTTGCCGGATTTCGCGCGGCGATAGATGCCGGCGCGCGAAATCTCGAGTTCGATGTGCAGTTGACTCGCGACCAGGTACCGATGGTGATTCATGACCAGACCACTCGTCGCACCGGGACGAGTGAAGAGGATCTGTTCAAGCTGGGTGCGAAGGAAGTTCGCAGTCTTTCTGTCGGCGAACCCAGACGATTTGGCGATCGCTTCGCCGATTCCACGATCCCGACTTTGGCGGAAGTGATAGACATGCTGGATACTTTTTCGGGCCAGGTTTTTGTCGAAATAAAGAGAGCCAGCATTTTACGATTCGGAAAAGACCGGTGCGTTGACGCCCTCTTGCCTCTGACCCGTGAACTCGATACTCGTGGCGTGATTATCTCTTTCGACTCGGAAACCGTATCGATGGCGCAAACAAAGGGTGCCGAGCAAACCGGCTGGGTCGTTAGCGCGTTCAATGAATCAACTCTAAGTGCTGCGGCCGATATGCGTCCCGATTACTTGTTTGTAAAACGTTCCAGGTTAGATGATCGAGAGTTACCGCCGAATGTTAATTGGCGCTGGGTCGTTTATGACGTCACGACTCAGCAACAGGCACAGGAATTATTCGATCGTGGCGTAGACCTGGTGGAAACCGATTTCATCGGGGAATTCCTTGCCAACAGCGACAACGATGGTGGCTAGAAATATCAACGATCGCCAGTGGACACTGGTAATCGATCAGGGTGGTCACGCGACCCGTGCGCTGGTGTTCGATGAAACCGGAATTGCCGTAGCTCAACACGAAGTCGAGATCGGGACCAGTCATCCGTCGCCGGGGCGTGTCGAGCATGATCCGGGCAAGCTCATTGCATCCGTTAGCGAATGTCTGGATCGGCTCGCCGATCAATTGGGCGCGCAGACAGAATGGGTCCGCAACACGGCCTTGTGCACCCAACGATCGAGTATCGTTTGCTGGTCGAAGAAAACGGGCAGGCCTTTGTCGCCTGTTATCTCCTGGCAAGATACCCGTGCGGCGGAAAGCCTCCGACGGCTTTCGCTGGGCGAGCCGGAAGTGACCCAGATCACCGGCCTCCCGCGCTCTCCTCACTATGGCGCCAGCAAGCTGCGCTGGTGTCTCGATCATCTCACCGATGTTAAATCAGCCAGGCAGAAAAACGACCTGGTTTTCGGCCCTCTCGCCAGTTTCATCTTGTTCAATCTGAGTCACGGTCAGACTTTCGCCGTCGATCCGTGCAATGCCTCGCGCACATTGCTATGGGATATAGCAACCGGCAAATGGTCGTCGCGGTTACTCGATGCTTTTGGTATTGAAGAGTCGTTGCTGCCTGCGATCGAACCGAATCGCCATGCCTGGTGCGATCTGACGCTCGGCGAAACATCGGTCCCGCTGACCGTCGTTACCGGAGACCAATCGGCTGTCCCATTCGCCTTTGCCGACATTCCCGTTGATCGCCTCTTTCTCAACCTGGGGACCGGTGCATTCCTGCAACGGCCAATGCCGGAGCATCGAGTCTGCGAGGGATTGCTAAGCAGCATCCTGCTGCGGGATGAAGACGATTCAATGTTTGCGCTCGAAGGTACGATCAACGGCGCGGGCGCTGCGCTGAGCTGGTTCGCCGATTCTCATCGGATCGATGAGGACGAACTGTTCTCACGATTGCCGGAATGGTTAGCAAATATCAATGACTCGCCATTGTTCATGAACGCGATTGGCGGGCTGGCGGCGCCATTTTGGGTCAGCGACGTCGAATCCGGGTTTGTAGGCGACGGCAACATCGGCGAACAAGCAGTAGCGGTCGCTGAGAGCATTGCGTTCCTGATCAAGGCCAATTTGCAGGCAATGGAAAGCTGCATGCCGGGGTTGAAAAAAATTATTGCCAGCGGCGGCCTGGCCGGACTCGATTGCCTGTTGCAGCGGGATGCCGATCTAAGCGGCATTCCCGTGCAGCGCTCGACAAACCTGCAAGCGACTGCCTACGGTGGTGCCCGCCTCGCCAACCCGGCATTGCCGGTGTTAACGGTAGAGGACGAGTTCTTACCAGCTACTGACAATGCGATCAGGATAAACGCACGCTACCAGAAATGGTGTAAGCATCTGCAAAA
>JAPUGL010000026.1 GCA_027292775.1 Gammaproteobacteria bacterium
GTCCCAGGCGGACTCACCCCAAACCCTGCCAATCGTCGGTTTCGCCGGGCCCTCAAGCGTCAGCGAAGCTCCTGCCCGATTCGGCCAATTCCCTGAGCAGCTCGGCCGGTTTCCAGCGCTCGCCATATTCCGCCTCCCATTGGCGGACTTGATCGTAGACATCCCGAACGCCGATCTGGTCGGCCCAATACATCAGCCCGCCCAGGTAGCGCGGGAAGCCGAAGCCGTAGAGCCACATCACGTCGACGTCGCTCGCCCGGGCGGCGATCCCTTCCTGCAGGATCTTGCAAGCCTCGTTGACCGAGGCGAACAGCATGCGGTGCAAGACCTCTTGGTCGGTGAAGTCGCGCTGGTTGACGCCGATCTCACGGCGCACCTCGGCGATGATCCGTTCCGCCTCCGGGTCCACGTGGGGGGTGCGGTCGCCCGGCTCATAGCGATACCAGCCGGCGCCGTTCTTCTGGCCATGGCGGCCTTGCTCGACCAGCCGGTCGGCGATCGGCAGCTTGCGGTAGTCGGGGTCCGCCGCGGCCCGGCGCTTGCGGCCGGCATAGCCGATGTCGCCGCCGGCGAGATCGGCGACCGCGAACGGCCCCATCGGATAGCCGAACGCGTACATCACACGGTCGACCTGCTCGGGCGTCGCGCCCTGCTCGACCAGGATGTTCATCTCGGTGTTGAACGGCCCTCGGCTGCGGTTGGCGACGAAGCCGTCGCAGTTGCCGCAGACCACGCCGACCTTGCCGATCGCCTTGGCGAGCTTGACCATGGAGGCGATGGTCCGGGTCGACGACCGGGTGCCGCGGACGATTTCCAGCAGCTTCATGACGTTGGCGGGGCTGAAAAAATGCAATCCGATAACATCTTCGGGGCGGGAGGTCGTCGCCGCAATCCGGTCGATATCCAGGGTCGAAGTGTTGCTCGCGAGTATCGCGCCATCACGGCAAACCCGGTCAAGCGTAGAAAAAACCTCTTCCTTGATCGCCATGCTTTCGAATACGGCCTCAATGACCAGGTCGGCATCGGACAGAGTCTGATAATCGTCGATGAGTCGCAGGCGAGATAGCTGCTCCTGCATTTGGATATCGGTTATCCGTCCTTTGCCGACGGCAGCGGCCAGCAATTTTTCGATTGTTGCCCGACCGCGCTCGAGTCCCTGTCTGTCTTTGTCGAGCAGGGACACATCCAGACTCGCGTTGAGACAGCTCAGCGCGATCCCGGCCCCCATGGTACCCGCGCCAACAACGGCAACGTTGTTGATTTCTCGAGTCGGGGTTTCCCTGGGGACGTCGGCGATGCGGGCAACCTGCCTTTCCGCGAAAAACAAATATCGCATCGATGCGCTTTGCTTCGAATCGCGGCACAAACGGAACAGCTCACGTTCCTTGCGCATACCGTCTTCAAAAGAAAGCGAAGCCGCGGCCTCGACGCATTGCACGATCCTTTCGGGTGCTTCATAGTCCCGCGTGCGGCGTGCAATTTTTTTTCGGTATGCCGAAAAAAAACCATCCTCAACCTTCGCGACCTCGCGCTCGCTGATGCGTGGTCGCTCTTCTGCTCCGCTTTTCTGTTCGGCAAATGAAATCGCGGCAGTCAGTAGATTCGTATCGGTGCATACGTCGATTACACCCCAACTCAAGGCGGTAGCCGCGTCCACCGGCTTGCCGCCGGTGATCATATCGAGCGCGCGTTCCGCTCCGATCAAGCGCGGTAAGCGCTGGGTGCCGCCAGATCCGGGCAACAGTCCCAGCTTGACCTCCGGCAGACCCAGTTTTGCGTCGCCGGCCGCTACCCGGTAGTGACAGCACAGCGCGGTTTCCAGCCCGCCACCCAACGCGGTACCGTGAATCGCCGCAACCGTCGGTTTCCGGAACGCATCCAGTTGCGCCAATACTTCCCGCAGCGAAGGGTCTTGCGGTGGTTTGCCAAATTCGCGGATATCGGCGCCCGCAATAAATGTACGGCCCGTACAGTGAACAACCACCGCGTTGACGGCGTCGTCCCGGCCGGCTTCAGCAAGGCGATCGCCGATGCCCTTGCGTACGGCGTGGGACAGAGCATTGACCGGTGGGTTGTCGATCGTGATGACCGCAACCTGGCCGTGCCGGGCCAGAGTGACTGGTTCGCTCATCCAGTGTGATCCCCGGGTGATAGTGAGCGCTTATTGTAGCGGTTTGCCGTGGAAACCATTAATTGGCTCGGGCGAATTCCGGCCGGGCTCAAGTCTTGTCGTAATCTATGATCAGCTTCTTGCTGAGTGGGCGCGCCTGGCATGCCAGGACAAATCCTTCCTCGACTTCCCAATCTTCCAGCGCATAGTTTTCTTCCATTTCAATTTCGCCTTCGCGCAGGTGTGTGCGGCAGGTCGAGCAGACGCCGGCCTCACAGGACGCAGGCAGATCCAGGCCATGTTCGCGGGCCGCCTCGAGTACCGAAATACCATCCATTGGCATCGCAAACTTCTTCGTGTGCCCGTCCAGGATTACGGTGACGCTGGCGATATCTTCGGCCAGGTCAGTAGGCTGCGGCGCAGCTTTTTCCGGTACCCGTTCGGCCTTTCGGCTGACCGCAAACCGCTCGCTGTGAATACTGCCGCCGCTGATGCCGAGTTCGGTAAGGGCTTCCGTAACCGTATCGATCATCGTGCCGGGCCCGCAGATGAAAACTTCGTCGGCGATCAGCTCCGCGCAGAAACCCTCGTAGAGCTGACGGACCTTGTCGGCATCGAAACGCCCGCTGGCGATTTCGAACTCCTGCTCCTCCTGGCTGAAAATGAAATGCAGCGCCAGTCGGTCCGCATACGCGTTTTTCAGGGCATGCAGCTCCTCGAGAAACATCGTGCTCTCATGAGTCCTGTTGGCATAGAAAAGGAAAAACCGGCTCTGTGGCTCAGTGGCCAGCGTTGTTTTCAGGATCGAAAGTACCGGCGTGATCCCACTGCCGGCGACGAAGGCAACATAGTTTTTCTTGTTTTCCGCCGATAGCGGTGTCTGGAAATGGCCGACCGGCGGCATCACTTCAAGTGTATCTCCCGGGTTCAGACTGTTCGCGAAATAGCCGGAAAACAAGCCGCCTTTTTGCACGCGAACACCGATGTGAAGCTCCGGGTCGCCGACCGCGCTGCAAATCGAATAAGTGCGACTGACCTGCTCGCCTTTAATCTCCGCGCGCACCGGCAGATGCTGGCCCTGGAGAAATGCAAATTCGTCGCGAAGTTCTTTCGGCACCTCCAGGTAAACGCGCACCGAATCTGGTGTCTCTGGCTCGATCCGTCCAATTTTCAGATTGTGAAAATGTATCATTTGATTACTTTCTGTCTATTCCGTCGGCCGGAGATCCACACAAACTCAAATGCATTTGAAATACTCGAACGGCTCCAGGCAATCCGCGCACTTGTAGGAGGATTTGCAGGCCGTCGAGCCAAACTCACTGACTTTTTTTGTGTTCTCAGTGCCGCATCTCGGACACGCAACGATTCGTTCTGTTGCCATCGGGTCACCGAGCAGGCTGTCGCGCCTTGCAGCCCCTTTTTCCGGCGGCGTGATGCCATACTTTCGCAACCTCTCTCGCCCGCGATCGCTAATCCAGTCGCTGGTCCATGGCGGCGACAACACCCGCCGTATGGATACATGATCGATGCCGCCTGATTGCAGCGACTTGACGACGCTGTCTTCGATGACTTCGGTCGCGGGACAACCTGAATAGGTCGGTGCGACGCCGACGGTCACCTTTGAACCGTCGACTTCCACCGAGCGCACGATGCCGAGATCGACGATGCTCAAAACGGGGATTTCCGGATCGGGTATCTGCTCCAGTATTTCCCAGGTCGATTCTTCAAGAGCTTCATGGAAAGTTGTCATGGTTCTACCAATTCGCACCCGGATATGTGCGTTGCAGGCTTTGCATCTCGGCCAGGATGTAGCCCAGGTGCTCGCTGTGATGGCCGTTCTTGCCACCGGAATCCATCCAGCCATCGTCCGGTTTTTGCAACGTGGCTTTGGCCAGCAACTCGTCGATTTGCCGATGCCAATGTCCGCGCAGGTCTGTCAAATCCGGCGCTTCCCAGTCTGACTGCATGATTTGATCGACCTGGTCAGCCTCGAACAGCTCTCCGGTGTAGGTCCACAGGCGGTCGATCGCGTCCTGCACCCGCCGGTGACTCTCGTCGGTGCCATCGCCGAGACGAATCAGCCAATGGCCGGCATGGCGGAGGTGGTAAGTCGATTCCTTGATCGCACGCGCGGCTATTTCAGCGAGTTTTTTGGCGGGGGATGTCACCAGGGCTCCCAGTTGCAGGGAATAAAATGTCTCGAACAACACCAGCCTGGCGATAGTCTCGCCGTAATCCCCGTTGGGCTGCTCCAAGAGCAGGACGTTGCCATAATCCCAGCCATCTCGTAGAAAACAGATATCGTCTTCGCTACGCCCCTTGCCTTCGAGTTCCCCGGCATAAGAGAAATACATTCGTGACTGTCCGACATAGTCCAGTGCGAAGTTGCCCATCGCCATTTCTTCTTCCAGTTCCGGGCCGTGGCCGACCCACTCGGACAGCCGCTGCGCCATGATAATGGCGTTGTCTCCCATACGCGTGACATACGCGATCAGTGCCTTTTCCTTGTTCATTTGCTCAGCCGGTCCTCAAATGTTCTCGACATCGTCCGGTATCTTGTAAAAGGTCGGATGACGATAAATCTTGTCGGCAGCCGGGCCGAACAGCGCGTCGCTGTCAATCGGATCGGACGCGATGATATCCGCGGATTTGACAACCCAGATGCTGATGCCCTCGTTGCGGCGCGTATAGAGATCGCGCGCGTGGTCAAGCGCCATGGTCTTGTCGGCCGCATGGATACTGCCAACATGCCGGTGGCTCAGGCCCGCCCGAGCGCGGATGAACACTTCGTACAAAGGCCAGCCCTGTTTGCTCATAATCTCCTCACGCTGCGTCTTTTGCAGCTTGTTTCTCGGCATAGGCGCGTGCGGCCTCCCGAACCCAGCGCCCTTCATCGTGGGCCCTGTTTCGGGCCTCGAGCCGCTCGCGGTTGCATTTTCCGTTGCCTTTCAGCACTTCGAAAAATTCCTGCCAGTCAATTTCACCAAACTCGTAATGACCGGTTTTTTCGTCAAAAACCAGTTTCTCATCCGGCATCCTGAGACCCAGGTAATCAGCCTGTGGCACGGTCGCGTCGACATACTTCTGGCGCAATTCGTCGTTGCTGAAACGCTTGATTTTCCAGGCCATTGACTGGGCGGAGTGTTCCGAGGTCTTGTCGCTGGGGCCGAACATCATCAGCGACGGCCACCACCAGCGGTTCAGCGCGTCTTGCGCCATGCGCTTTTGTTCGTCCGTGCCACGGCATAGTTCGAGCATGATTTCGTAACCCTGGCGCTGGTGAAAACTTTCTTCCTTGCAGACTCGGATCATCGCTCTCGAATAAGGCCCGTAAGAGCAGCGGCACAACGGAATCTGGTTCATGATCGCGGCTCCATCGACCAGCCAGCCGATCGCGCCGACATCGGCCCAGGTCACGGTTGGATAATTGAAAATACTCGAGTATTTGGCTTTTCCGCTTAACAAATCTGCGACCAGGTCGTCGCGGGACACTCCTAGGGTTTCGGTGCCACCGTAAATATACAGACCGTGACCGGCTTCATCCTGGACCTTGGCCAGGAGTATGGCTTTGCGGCGCAGCGTCGGCGCGCGGCTAATCCAGTTACCTTCGGGCAGCATGCCGACGATCTCGGAATGTGCGTGCTGTGACATTTGCCGGATCAGGGTCTTGCGGTAGGCCGAGGGCATCCAGTCCTTTGGTTCGATTTTTTCGTCGGCGTCGATGCGCGCCTGGAAAGCGGCGAGGCGTTCGGGCGAATCGCCAGGATCGGCGACGGACTTTTTCTGTTTTTGATCGAGACCCTGCGTGTACATGAAGCCCCTCGCTGAAGTATGAGCAATATGCTCGGTAAATTATAAGCGTATTTTAACCGCGCAGGCAGACTGCTAGCCTTGATCCGGGTCATCGAGCAGAGATCTGTTCGATGCGCTGGATCGCCCCTGGAATACAGCGACCAGGACGTCGTGCTGGTCGCGTACCTTGACTTCGTAGAGTCCGGCGCGGCGGCCGCGGTGTATTTCTCGCGCATTGGCGCGCAGCACGTCGCCGGCATGTACCGGTTTCAGGTAATCGATACTCGCCCCGGCTGCCACCGTGACCCGGTCGTAGGCATTGCAGGCGAAGGCGAACGCGGTGTCCGCCAGCGAGAAGATATAGCCCCCGTGGCAAATGCCGAAGCCATTGAGCATGGCATCGCTGATGCTCATTCGAGCCTCGGCAGAGCCGGGCTCCGCGACCGTCACATCGATACTCAACTCCTGCGACGCGAGATCCTTCTCATACATTGCATCCCGGCACGCCCTGGCTCGTTCGAGATCGTTCATTCGCCTACCTGCCTTTGAATTTTGCTTCGCGTTTTTCCATGAACGCCGCTACGCCTTCCTGGTAATCCTCGGTATGGCCTGCTTCTTGTTGCAGATCGCGTTCCAGATCCAAATGCTGGTCCAGGGTGTTGCTCCAGCTTGCGTTCAGCGCCTTCTTGATCAGCGCAAGACCGCGAGTCGGCTGGCTGGCGAAATGTGCGCACAATGCCTCCGCCTCGGGCATCAATTGTTCATCGTCGACGCAACGCCAGATCAGGCCCCATTCCGCTGCCTGCTTCGCGCTGACCGAATCACCGAGCATGGCCAGCGCCGTCGCCCTCGCCGGTCCCAATAGTCTCGGCAATATCCAGGTACCGCCGCTGTCCGGAATCAATCCCAGCTTGCAAAACGCCTGGATGAATTTCGCTGAATGCGCAGCGATAACGATATCTGCCGCCAGCGCCAAGTTGGCTCCCGCCCCGGCCGCGACGCCGTTCAGCGCACAAACGACCGGCATCTCCAACGCTCTTAGCCGCCGGATCAGCGGGTTATAGAATTTGCCCAGCGTATAGCCCAGGTCCGGTGGTTCCGCGCCCGGCAAAACATTCCGGTCGGACAGATCCTGCCCGGCGCAAAAGCCGCGGCCGGCTCCGGTCAGCAACAAGACTCTGCAATCTCCGGACTCGACCTAGTCCAGCGCTTTCCTTACCTCGAGGTGCCTGGCCTCGTTGAAGCTGTTCAGGCTTTTCGGGCGGTTTAGTGTCAACCTGGCTATGCCGTCGGTGATACTGAAGTCGATGTTTTCAAAACTCATTTGTGCTCCAGATTTTTTCCAGTCGCCCGGCCGTGGCATAGGTCTGTGCCCGGCGAAGCGGATTTCTTATGCACTCGACTGAGTGATCGGCTATTCTGTGCCGCCCGAATTCAAATCGCAACGAGGTTTGCCATGAAGCTGCAGTCATTCGCCGAAAACCGCTGGCAGCAGGGCGCTCCAGATGGTGTGCAACTGCTCAGCGCCATCAATGGCGAAGATATAGCCACATCGTCGAGCAAGGGCCTCGATTTTGGGGCGATGGCGCGTTACGCGCGCACCGTCGGTGGCGCCAATCTTCGCAGGCACACTTTTCACCAGCGTGCCAACATGCTCAAGGCGCTGGCCAAGTACCTGATGGAGCATAAGAAGGAATTCTATGCACTTTCCAGCAAGACCGGTGCGACCCGAACGGATTCGTGGATCGATGTAGACGGCGGTATTTCCACGCTATTCGTGTTTTCCGGCAAAGGACGGCGTGAAATGCCGAATGACCATGTTTATATCGATGGTCCACCTGAATTTTTGTCGAAAAAAGGCAGCTTTGTTGGACAGCATATATTTCTGCCGCTCGAGGGCGTCGCCGTTCATATTAACGCGTTCAACTTTCCGTGCTGGGGGATGCTCGAAAAACTCGCGCCGTGTCTGCTTGCGGGCATGCCCGCTATCGTCAAACCGGCGACGAGTACGTCCTACCTCACCGAGGCGATGGTCAAAAGAATTATCGAGTCCGGCATATTGCCGGAAGGGGCGGTTCAACTGATCTGCGGCAGCGTCGGCGATCTGTTTGACCATCTGATTTGCCAGGATGTGATCGCATTTACCGGCTCCAAGAGCACCGCGGAGTTCCTGCAACAGCACAAAACGGTGATCGATCAATCGGTGCGGTTCACCGCGGAAACCGATTCGCTGAACGCATCGATATTGGGGCCGGATGCGAAACCCGGTACGGCAGAGTTCGATCTTTATATCCAGGAAGTGGTTCGTGAAATGACGGTTAAGGCCGGTCAGAAGTGCACGGCGATACGCAGGATAATCGCGCCAGCCGAATTCAGCGGCGATCTGGTCAGTGCGCTTGGGCAGGCTCTGGGTGAGATTCGCGTAGGCGATCCGGCCAACAAGGAAGTTCAGATGGGCGCACTCGCCAGCCAGGGTCAGCGCGACGAAGTCAAAGAACGAATAGCCGATTTGAGTGGTGATGCCGACATTATTTTCGGCGACCTGGAGAATTTCGAGCTTATCGATGCCGATGCCCGCAAGGGCGCTTTTTTTGCGCCCGTGCTTCTGCATTGTCAGAAACCGCTGACCAGCCAGTCGGTGCACAGCGTTGAGGCGTTTGGGCCGGTTAGCACGGTTATGCCATACGACACGCTGGATCAGGCTATTACGCTGGCGCGGATGGGCGAAGGAAGCCTGGTCGGTTCAGTGTTCACCGGCGACGATGAAATTGCGGAAACGCTGGCGCTGGGAATCGCGCCATATCACGGTCGCCTGGTGATCATCAATCGCGAATCGGCCGCCGAATCAACCGGCCACGGCTCGCCGTTGCCGCACCTGGTGCATGGCGGTCCCGGCAGGGCAGGTGGCGGGGAGGAAATGGGTGGCGTACGCGGCGTACTGCATTACATGCAACGCACTGCCTTGCAAGGATCGCCAACGACGCTTGGCAAGATTGCACGCCGCTGGATACGCGGCGGCAAAGAGAATATCGATGACGCACATCCGTTCACCAAGTACTTCGAGGAACTTGAGATCGGTGACACGCTGCATACCGAGTCGAGAAAAATAACAGTAGAGGATATCGAGAACTTTGCTGAACTCAGTGGCGACAAGTTCTACGCGCATATGGATGATGAACTGGCTGCGAAAAATCCGTTTTTTGAAGGGCGGGTCGCACACGGTTATTTCATCGTCTCGATGGCGGCGGGGCTGTTCGTTGAGCCTGATTTTGGGCCAGTGCTGGCGAATTACGGGCTAGATGACCTGAGATTCGCGCAACCGGTCAATATGGGAGACGAATTGAAGGTACGGCTGACTTGCAAGCAAAAGACGATGCGCGAGGGTGAAGATTACGGTGAGGTGCGCTGGGATACCGAAGTCAGCAATCAGGATGGAGATATCGTTGCCGCTTACGATGTGCTTACGATGGTGGCGACGCGTAGCCAAATGTCGGCATGATCAGTCCGGCCAGCCCTCAAGCGTAGCAACAAATACCGAGAGGAACTTGTTGGTCTGGTGTGCGTCCAGTGCACGATGATCGATAGTCAGGGTCACATAACAGAGCAGACGGATCTCCATTTCGTCCCGGCCGTCGGACTCGACTACAACAACCCTTTTCTCCAGCTTGCCGATTCCGAGGATCGCGCATTGTGGCTGGTTGATGATGATCGGCGACGCCATCAGGCTTCCGCTGACCCCATGATTGGAGATCGTAAACGTGCCACCGCTCACATCGTCCTGGCCCAGTTCACCCTTGCGTGCTTTTTCGGTCAGTGTCTGAAGCTTCCCGGCAATCGCGTCCAGTGGCATCTCCTGCGCCCCGTGAATGACGGGAACGATCAGACCCTCGTCGCCCAGTGCCGTACCGATACCTATATTGATATCGGTAAACAGTTCGAGGCCTTCATCATGGAAACGGCTGTTGACTTCGGGCACAGCACGCAGCGCCTCTACCGCGGCTTTGACGAAATAGGCGGTATAGGTCAGCTTGACGCCCTGGTCTTCCAGGCCGGCCCGATTTTTACTCCGGTGTGCGGCGACCGCAGACATGTCGGCCTGGAACACACAGGTGACATGGGGTGCGGTTTGCACGCTTTTCACCATATGTGCGGCGATGCGCTTGCGCATCATCGTATGCGGCACGATCGTTTCTTCTGCAAGCGGCGCGCCGCCCGCGACATGTTTTTCGACGTCCTCGCGGGTCACCCGGCCGTCCCGGCCGCTACCGGTGATCATAGAGGCATCCAGGCCGTGCTTTTCGAGCAGTTTTCTTACTGCCGGGCTTAGTTTCGGCTGGTCAGCGGTTGCGGCGCTTTTCGCCGTGGCGATCGATTTGGCTGGCTTTTCAACTTCACCAGTCTTCGCTGCGGTCATGGCGCCTGCCGCGATTCGACCCAGCACAGCGCCTGGCTCGACCAGGTTTTGTTCCTCGACCAGCAGCTCGTGCAAAACACCGCTGGCTGGTGAGGCGATCTCAACGATCACCTTGTCGGTTTCCAGCTCGATCAATGGCTCGTGTAGCGCAACCGTGTCGCCGGCCTGCTTGAGCCATTGCATTAGCGTCGATTCAGTCCCTTCCTGCTGGCCTTCCGGCACGACGATGTCGATCAGTTCTGCCATTTCGTTTCCCGTCTTTCAGCACTCGAGCAGCTCGGCCATTTTTTCGGCTATTCCAGCAACATCCGGAACCACCGCATGCATCAGCAACGGATTGTGTGGACTGGGTATATCCGGCATGGCCAGCCGTTCAACCGGCGCGTCGAGATCGAAAAAAGATTCGCTGGCCACGGTCGCGACAATCTCCGCGCCAAAACCGGCGGTTATGTTGTCCTCGTGCACGACCAGGCAGCGCCTGGTCTTCGCGACCGAATTCAATATTGCATTCTTGTCCCATGGCATCATCGTGCGCAGATCGATGACCTCGACGCTGCCGTCGACTTGATCGGCCGCAGCTTCGCAGCGTTGCACCATCGCGCCCCAGGTCACGACGGTCAGGTCCGTACCCGGCTTTGTGGTTTTTGCCTCGCCGAATGGCAGCAGGTATTTGTCACCGGGATATGGCCTGCGTGCCCACGCATCGTCCAGCATCGAGCGGTGTTCAAAAAAGATCGTCGGGTTGTTGCTGCGCAGCGCTGCGCGCAGCAAGCCGGTTGCGTCCTCGGCATTGGATGGCATGGCGACCTGCCAGCCGATACCGTGTGCCCACAGCACTTCATTTGTCTGGCTGTGCCACGGATCGCCGCATTTGAAAAAGCCACCGGGGATTCTGACTACGATCGGTGCAGCAAACCGGTTGTTGGTCCGCCATCTCATCGTGCCGCAATCGTTCAGTTGCTCTGTTGCCGGGTCGGCATACTTGCGAAACTGGATCTCCGGCACCGGCATCAGGCCGGCTATCGCCATGCCCACGGCACGGCCGATTATGCCTTCTTCCGAGAGGCTGGTATCGAAGACCCGGTTATTACCGAATTTTTCCTGCAAGCCCATTGTTGCCGCATGCACGCCGCCCTTGGGTCCCACGTCTTCGCCGAAGACGGTGAGTTTCGGGTTGCTTGCGAGTTCATATTCAAGCGTACGGCGGATGGCCGTCAACATGTTGATTCGGGTGGGCTCTGGTTCCGGTTTCACGCCGGATTCGGGAAAAACATGGCCGCCCGCAGCCACGCCACCCTGTTGTTGTATTTCAGGCGCGCCGTCAGGCCCGGCTTCACAAAAAACATGCCGCTCGATCCCTGCCGGATCGGGCTGGGCCCTCGCGAACGCCGCCTCGAGTGCATCGGCGACTTCCTGTTCGACTTCCTGTTCCAGCTTTTTCCAGGCGTCCTCGTCGATCAACGCCGGCATCAGATAGTCACGCAATTTTGGCAGGGGATCACGGGATTCCTCTTCTGCGATGGTCTCGGCCGATTTGTAGGTCTGGGTGTCTTGTGCCGAGTGACCCTCCAGCCTGGGTACGGAAAGCCTTAGCAGGGCCGGGCCGGCACCGCTGCGAACGTGGTCGACTGCCTGGTGTATCAGTCGGGCCGCCTCGGCCGGTTCCGTGCCGTCGCCATCCAGAACCTGTAAATTTTGAAACGATTCGAGGTTATGCGCGATGTTTGCCCCTGGCGTTTGCAGCGTAGATGGCGTCGAGATGCCATAGCCGTTGTCCTCGATGAAGAACAACATCGGCAGTTTCAGCGTAGTCGCCATCGTCAGCGCAGACCAGAAACCATTGGTTGCCACCGACGCGTCACCGCCGAGGGCGGCGCCGATTGCGCCATCGTAGCTATCGTCACCGAGTTCATCTGCGTAATAACGGAGCGCCTGCGCCCAGCCGGCGACTGGCGTGTACTGCGCCCCGACGCCACCGCACATCGGCAGTACCGTGGCGCCGCCGTCCGAGGGGCGGTTAAAAACAACACCGATATCGCGGCCGTCACTGAATCCGCCGGAGCGCGCCAGTGGGCCGGCGAACGCATCTTCGATCGATAGTCCGATCGCCAGGAGCGATGGCCTGGATCTGTAGTAACCGCTGATCGCATCGTGCGGGTGATTCAGTAAGGAACCGAGCAGGATCTGGGCCAGGTCGTGGCCGCGCGCGGAGAATTGGTAAAGCACTTTTTTCTGCGGGACGAGCTCGGTTTCTTCGATCCGGTCGATAGCCCGCGAGATCAGCATCAGGCGGGCGATATTGAGCCAG
>JAPUGL010000027.1 GCA_027292775.1 Gammaproteobacteria bacterium
CTCCGAGACCAACCGATGGCTTCCGTTAGATCGCTTTACTTGCCGGTGGAAAACCTGGCGCGAGAGCTGGATGGCAAGCTTCTGCTGGCGCTGGTCGCGCGCGAGCGCGGCTGGCGGCCGGTGATCGGGCACAAGGCCGCAATCCGCGGCCGACGCTCGATATTGCCGCCCGGCGTCTACCTGGCGCACAATGCGCGAACCGGCAAGGCGGTGTTCTTCGAGCGGTTCGGCCGGTTCGGCCACCAGTCGGTCGTCCTCGACGAGGAAGCGCTGGTGCGCCAGACCGACGATCTCTTCCTGATGAAGCACGAAAGAAATGCGTTCGACAAGGTGAGCCTGCTGCTGACCTGGGGCGAGGATGACGCGGAACTCTGGAGGAAATCTGGGCGGATAGAGCGCGAGCGCATAGTCGCGACCGGCAATCCCAGGATGGACGTGCTGCGGCGCGACCTGCGCGCCTTCCACCGGCCCGAGATCGATGCGATCGGCAAGCGTTTCGGCGACTATGTGCTGCTGAACACCAACTTTCCCACCGTCAATCACTACGTCGCCTGGAGTTCGACCCTCAAGCTTGCGAGCTGGGCTACCGACAAACAAATCATCAAACAGAAATCGGAGTTTCTGAGCCACAAACGAGCGCTGTTCGAGCGGTTTCAGTCGCTGGTTCCGAAGATCGCGCAGGCGATTGCGCCGCTGCGGCTGGTTGTCCGGCCCCACCCCTCGGAGCGCGACGAGCCCTGGCTCGACGCTGTCTCGGATTCGCCGAACGCGTCGGTCGTTTTCGAGGGCAGCGTGGTGCCCTGGATTGCCGGCGCCGGCGCCCTCGTCCACAACGGCTGTACCAGTGCTGTGGAATCCGCCGTGATCGGTACGCCCATCCTCTCCTACCGGCCGGTGCAGTCCGGCATCTTCGACAATCGGCTCCCCAACGGGCTCGGCATCGAATGCTTTGACGACGATGCCCTGATCGGCGCGCTGCAAGGGATTCTGGCCGGTGGACCCTGCCCATTGACACCCGGTCAGTCGAAAATGCTGGAGCGTCATATCGCCGCCACATCGGGCAAACTGAGCTGCGAGCGGATCATCGATGCTCTGGACCAGCTTCCGGTTGCCGGAGAGTCCGTGGCCGATCCCGGATATTTCGAGTGGTGCAGGCGATATCTGAAGATCCAGTGGCGTACAAAGTCGCGGCGCTTCGGCGACACGCTGAGCGCCGACGGTCGAATACGGCTGGCTTACGCCGGGCGCAAGTTCCCGGAGATAACGCCGCAATACCTGGACGACCGGATCGGCCGGTTTCAGCAGTCGCTCGACCGGTTTCACGGGCTGCAGGCCAAGCGGATGGCGGCCAATCTGTTCGCGATCAGATAGCGCGCCAAGTGCGATCCGAGGGTTGTCGCAATCCTGCGGTGTCGTTACGAGTAGATCGCAGGGTTTGCAAGTTTTCACAATCGGCGATAGGAAACGCTGCCGGGTGCTCGATCCGGCGAGGGGCAGGCTAGTTGCTGAACTCTACGTTAGAGATCCAGTGCATACCGTAATCCTGAATTCGCCAATATAAACGCGATGGAACCGAAGAAGCGAAAATGACCTCCCTGGAAGCGCAGACCCCATGTGCCGGGGGCTCGGGAGAACCTGCGGGACACCCGCTTTTGTCATCGGATATTCTGGTCCACATCGGATTGATCAAGGCCGGCAGCACGTGGCTTCAAAAGCATCTTTTCGGGCGAGATGACACAGGCTTCTGGTCCCCTAGTGATATCGCTATGCCTCCGAAAGCACGGGTAAAGGCGCACACGCTTGCGCTCTATCGGGATGATAGAAGCCGGCTTCTGCCGGACGAGGATTTCGACCCTGCGGGCCTAAGGGAGCAGCTCGAGCCGTTTCTTGTTCCCTCGGGACGGTGCGCAGTATTCAGCAACGAAAGATTGGGTGGCCATCCTCTCTCGAACGGGATCGACCGTGGCCAGATTTGCATCAGAATCAAGCAGGTCTTCCCGAACGCGCGCATCCTGATCGTCATTCGCGAGCAGCGCAGCATGATCTTGTCGAATTATATGCAGCACCTGAAGTATGGTGGCGGATATACCCTGCGAACTTACATCGATGGCAAACCGGACACGAAATGCCCTGCCTTGACGTTTCACCATTTCAAGTACGACCGGCTTATCCGGAAATACCAGTCCGTCTTTGGCCCAGAAAATGTTCTGGCTCTTCCGTTCGAGATGATTAGCGCGAAACCGCAAGATTTTATTGCACGAATCTGCCAAATTTCCAATATTACTGCCCCTGAAGATCTACCGTTCCATGTAAAATCTAACGAACGAACGACTTATTTTTCATATGTTGTTCTTCGGCGGATCGTGCCGCTTATCCGAAGCTCGCGAGGCAACGCGTTTAGCCCTGCAATATTGGGGCGCAAGCTTGGAAAGGTCGCGCACTTGCGGATGGTCAAAGGCATAAGCAAAGTCGTGCCGAGGTCTCTGGACAAGCGGGTGAGGGAACGGCTCCAGCAACAGGTAGAAGAAATCACCAAGGACACCTACATAACCAGTAACCGGGAAACGGAAAAGTTGATTGGCATGGACCTGGGACCGTTCGGATATCTCGTTTAGCGCAAATTCGCAGCCGTTGTCCTGTGTGATGGTGCGACGCGCCTTGGCGGGCAGGGCGCCCAGCGCGGCAACGATGGCTATGGCCGTGATATCGGCTTCCTTACTGAGGAGACACAGGGCCTGGACTTGAACCGAATGGTTGTCGCGATCATTCGGTGGCGCTACCAGTGATCGCGGGGTTGGGCGCCCTTCGGCCGACGGGCGCAAGCGGCCCTGGTGGCGCCACGATGAGGACTGATCACATGGCTTCCGGCAGAAGGACGATGGTGTTCCCGGTCGAGACGATCGTGCGCGAGTTCGACGGAAAACTGCTGCTCGCGCTCTGTGCCCGCGAGCGTGGCTGGGATGTTCTGATCGGCAACATGGCGGTGATCATCGACAGGCTGCCCCATCTGCCGCCAAGCGTCTACTTCGGCAAGAGCGCGCGGTCGTTGAACGCCGCTCTCTTTGCCCGGCTCCAAGCGCTTGGCCACGAGGTGGTGGTGCTGGACGAGGAAGCCCTCGTCCGGCAGTCGGACAACATTTACCTGATGAAACACGAAAAGGACGCGCTGAAGAATGTCGACCTCGTCCTGACATGGGGTGCCGACAACACTGCGTTGTGGCAGAACTCGGACCTTCTGGATGGCATTCACGCGGATCCGGTCGGAA
>JAPUGL010000028.1 GCA_027292775.1 Gammaproteobacteria bacterium
ATCTCCTGATAGCTCGTATCCTTCAGCTCGACCCACTCGAAGCTCCGCCATTCTGGTTTGGCAATCTGGGTAACCAGCACAGGGACAATGAGCAGAGCAAGGAACCCGAGAAATAACACTGTCTTGAATTTCTTCATCTCCTCACTCCTCCAACTACTCCCACTGACTTTTGAGGGTGCGACCGGCTAATTCCAACAATGATGATATGACGGTACACATTACTTGAGGCAACTCAGGTCATTATTTTCCTTCATGTTGTCTCGACTGTTTCAGCATGGTCTCCCCTCACCTGCCCGGCAACCGAGGAGTTATCCATTGCTGCCCGAGCCACCGGATTTAACTGCACTCCTAGGATTAGAAAACCTGTAGTAACTACAGATACAAGGGCTAATCGCTGAAAACATGTCGGCCGCATTGCAATTACTGGTGCAAGGCTCAGGTGATACGCAATTTCCACTTTGGGTCGGAAGCGGACCTTTTTGTTTTTCCAAAAAAATTTCAGAAAAGGCCCTTTTGAAATTGCTCTGGCGTGACAAGCTAGGTGACTGACCTATACTGGAAACGGGCTTTTGCCCCCCTGGGTGACCTTGGGTATGAGCCTCCTTTAATTTCTTGTCAATTCACCTATTTATTGCCCTGGCGGCCAACGCAAGGACGAGTCATCCTTAATGGATGTCCTGCGTTCACTGCGAATTATCTGAACTGCTGAGGGAGACCAGGCCACCCGATCCTGACTACCTGGCCCTGATTGAATGGGCATTTCTTGAGGGGCAGATTGATGGCCAGACGGCTGATTTGGCTTATTTGCGTTTTCTGCTGGAATTTACAACAAAAGCGGGTAGTTTTGCGGGTACTAGGGCTAATTGAGCAGCCGTAATTTCTTTAAAAACAATAAGTTCCGATTGAGTCAATGATTATGGGCCAGTATCATTGCGGCGGCATTGAGCCCGAGCGCCTGTTTGACGACGTCGCGTGGGTGCACGCTGGCGCCATCGATGGTGCCGCGAAAAAGAGGCTGAAAGCGAATTACCCGGTGACGATTGTCCAGAAACAATGCGCAGAACAATTCGTGGTCCAGATCCCTGAGTTTGGACTGCAGGAATCGGCTGGTGGCGCCGGGGCTGGTCAGTTCGGGGCCTCTTGGCAGGGTTTCTGCAAGATAGCGGCGCGACAGTTCCAGCCAGGCCTGCATCTGAACGTATCTTGCAGGGCCGAATCCCGGCTGCTCGCACAATGCTTCGCTGGATGCATGAAACAGTCCACGCAGGCTGCCAAACCTGGATAGCAGGCTGTGCGCCAGGTCGATCGCAGATGAAGCCCGGCTGCCCGAGCCAAGCCAGCAGGCCAGCAACTCGGCCTCGGATATGGCGTCCGCGCCATGTGCCAGCAGCCTCTCGCGTGGACGCTCGGTTTTTGGCCAGTCGGCAATACCCATCATCGGCTCCCGGGAAACTACCAGCCGAAAGCGTGTCATGAAGCGGCCGGCCATACACCGTGAAAAACTGCCCGTCCGGGCCTGAATTTCACTCAATATGGTGCTTTGCTGGCGCGCGTCTCGGTGAGCGGGGATAATGCCGCTCCTATGCCTGTAGCCAGGAAAATTTTGCTGGGCGTCAGCGGTGGCATCGCCGCCTACAAGAGCCCCGATGTGGTGCGCCGCTTGCGTGAGCGAGGAGCGGAAGTGCGCGTCGTGATGACCGGCGGCGCACGACGATTCATCACTCCGTTAACCCTGCAAGCCGTATCCGGCTGGCCGGTGCGTACCGATTTGTGGGATGAACACGCAGAATCGGCGATGGGCCATATCGAACTGGCTCGCTGGGCCGATCTGATCCTTATCGCACCGGCAACCGCCAACCTGATCGCTCGACTGGCCACCGGCTCGGCGGACGATCTTCTCGGCACTCTGTGTCTGGCGAGCGAAGCGCCGCTGTTTCTTGCGCCGGCGATGAACCAGCAGATGTGGACCAACCCTGCAACCCAGGCGAATTGCGCCTTGCTGAGAGAACGCGGTATCACACTCCTCGGCCCGGATGCGGGTGACCAGGCTTGCGGTGAGGTTGGTCCTGGACGAATGCTGGAACCGCTGGATATCGCTTTGCAACTGACCAGCGGTAGAGCGCTTGCCGGCAGGAAAATCGTGGTTACCGCCGGACCGACCCGGGAAGCGCTGGACCCGGTCCGTTTTATCAGTAACCGAAGTTCCGGCCGCATGGGTTTTGCGATGGCTCAGGCGGCGGCCGAGGCCGGTGCCAGCGTGATCCTGGTCAGCGGCCCGGTCTATCTGACTGCAGCGCCCGGCATCGATAGGGTCGATGTGGAAAGCGCGGAGCAAATGCGTGACGCGGTAAGCTCGGCGTTGGCGGGGGCGGACTTATTTATCGCTGCGGCGGCCGTATCGGATTTCCAGTCGGCCTCAATCCAGACCAGGAAAATCAAAAAGGACGAGTCCGGCATGTCGATGAAGCTGAAAGCCGCACCCGATATCCTGGCGGGCGTCACCGCAAGCAAGAATCGGCCGTTTTGTGTCGGCTTCGCCGCGGAGACCGACGATGTAGAGGCCAATGCATTAGCCAAGTTGAAAAATAAAAAACTAGACATGATTTTCGCGAACCAGGTGGGTCCGGGGCTCGGCTTCGAGGTGCCGGTAAATTCACTGACGGCATACTGGCCGGATGGTCAAAAGCGTTTTGCCACCGAGGACAAACTGATTCTCGCGCGCAAACTGGTGGATCTGATTGCGAGCCGTCTGGCCGGCGAATCGAACTAGCGATATTGAAACCCAGCCCGCATGAGTAAAATACAGCTAAAAATCATGGATGCCAGGATTGGCGGCGAGTACCCGATACCTGAGCCGGCGACCGAAGGTTCTGCCGGCGTCGACCTGCGTGCATGCCTGGACGAGTCGCTAACGCTGGAGCCGGGTCAGACCGAGCTGGTTCCAACCGGTATCGCGATTCACCTGGACGATCCGGGTCTTGCTGCTGTTTTGCTTCCGCGGTCCGGGCTTGGACACAAGCACGGTATCGTTCTTGGTAATCTCACCGGTTTGATCGACTCGGATTACCAGGGGCAGATTCATGTTTCCTGTTGGAATCGTGGCCTCAAGCCGTTCACGATAGAACCGGGGGAACGTATTGCGCAGATGGTGATACTGCCGATCGTCCACGCCGAATTCGAGGTGGTGGAAGAATTCGTTGAAAGCGCGCGCGGTGCCGGAGGATTCGGTCACTCAGGCCGACATTAGTCTACAAATGTCGGCCCGTCACTAAGCTGCGTCTTTTTATTCGATTCCCTTTAAATCCTTGAAGCGCTCAATATCCGTGTCGAAAAGTGCAACCAGGTTGCCCTGTTGCTCACGCTTGGTCTGAAGATTGGATTCGTATTGTGCGACCGCCTCAAGCGTTTGCACCATCTCCATCGCCAGGTTTTCCGGCAGCGGGGGTAGTTCGGATTCGGAATCATAGGGGTAGTTGAATTTACTGGCTTCATCTTTCAGTCCCCTGAGCCTGGCGCTCAGCGTGCCGAGGTATTGTTCGGTGACCATGGACTGGGCTTGCAGCAATTCCAGGCGACGGTCGCGCAGTCGCTCGATGTCCTCGACCGAAAGATAAGTATTCAACAAAACAGAATCGCGAGCCTGCCGCTTTTGTCTTTCTCTGGCGATGCGCAGCTGCTCGATCCGGATGCGCTCCTGCTCCGCGCGTTGCTCTGGCGTCTTGTAGCCTTCGATGATGCTGATCGTGACGCCCTGGGAATTGAGAACCTGCTGCTCCTGTCTCGCAAACTCATTCGGGACGCTGTCGCCATAATGGACTATGCCGTGCTTATCGACCCAGCGATAGGTATCGCCGGCACTCGCAGACCCGGCCCAAACCAGGCACGCAAAAACGGCGAATATGTAAAGTGCTGCATTTCTCATAATGTTCATATACCACAGTCCTGGCGAGAGCAAACAACTCCAGTTCACAGTTTCGCCAAAACGGTTTCAGGCCCCGGCGGTGCTACCGTACGTATCCCGGTAAATGCTAACTGCGGCCAGTTCGGCCTTGCGATCATTGTCGTCAGCCAGCATGGCGACCAGGTCCGTCAGGCCGACAATTCGAATGATTTCCATCCCCAGTTCCTTTTCGACCTCCTGTACTGCTGATAATTCCCCCTGACCGCGCTCCTCGCGGTCCAGCGCAATGGCGATACCCGCTGCCTCGGCCCCCGCATTTCTAATGAATTCGACAGCTTCGCGAATTGCCGTTCCCGCGGTGATGACATCGTCCAGGATCAATACTCGTCCGGCCAGTGGCGCGCCGACGATAATACCGCCTTCACCATGCTCCTTGGCTTCTTTTCGGTTGTAGGCCCATCCCAGGTCGCGACCGAATTTCTCCGCCAGCGCCGCCACCGTAACCGCGGCAAGCGGAATGCCCTTGTAGGCGGGGCCAAACAACATATCGAATTTCAGGTTGGAGTCGACGATTGATTGCGCGTAACAACGGCCCAGCACCGCCATCGCACGGCCTGTACAAAAAAGACCCGCATTAAAAAAATACGGGCTGATCCGACCCGATTTAAGTGTGAATTCCCCAAAACGCAACACACCCATTTCCAAAGCCAGGTCGAGAAATTCTTTTTGGTGGGCTTTCACAATCTACCCGCTGTATGTCGGACACCAGCCCGGTATGATACACGCTCCCATTTTCCGGAGGACAGTTTTGACGAGTCGATTTCGGGTGATCTCAATCAATGTCAACGGCATACGGGCGGCGGCGCGAAAGGGTTTTTTTGACTGGATGGTGGCAAAAAAACCAGATGTCGTTTGTGCCCAGGAAATCAGGGCGCAGATCGACCAGCTCGACGACCCGGTGTTTAGCCCGGCCGGCTATCATTGCGAATATCTCGACGCGGAAAAGAAAGGTTACAGTGGCGTCGCGATTTACTCGCGGCGCAAGCCCGACAGAATTATCCGCGGCCTGGGCTGGTCAGAATTCGACCATGAGGCACGCTACCTGGAAGCGCAGTTCGGCAATCTGAGCGTCGTGTCCCTTTATCTCCCCTCCGGCTCATCCAGTGAGGAACGCCAGGCAAAAAAATTCCGCTTTCTGGAATTGCTCATGCCGCACCTTAAGAAATTAAGGAGAAAGCGCCGCGAATACATACTCTGTGGCGACTGGAATATCGCTCACCAGGAGATCGACCTGAAAAACTGGAAGGCCAACCAACAGAATTCAGGTTTCCTGCCTGAGGAGCGGGCCTGGATGGATCAATTATTTGCAGAGGGCTATGTCGACGCCTTTCGCGAAATCAACGCCGAGGCGGAACAGTACACCTGGTGGTCGAATCGCGGCCGAGCCTGGGACAACAATGTCGGCTGGCGCATCGATTACCAGATCGTCACGCCGGGGTTGAAGGGCAAAGTTCGAGCGACAGAAATTTTGCGTGCCCAACGTTTCTCGGATCACGCGCCGCTGACCATGGATTACGAACTCGATATTTGCTAAGTCTGGTCCCAATCGCTCTGGCTCTCAGCATAGGCCAGCATACGTTTGACCCACGGCAATAACAGGTAGGCTGGGAAGGCGAGGAAAAATGTCAGCAGGAAGTAGTCCGCATAACCCATGGCCTCAGCGCCGAACCCGCCAGCCCAACCGGCGACCGATCGGCTCAGGATAAAAATCGCCGACAGCAGCGCGTACTCGGTGGCTGAGCGCCGCTTGTTCACGATCGCCATCAGGAACGCGAGAAATGCGGCGGTGCCCAGGCCCTGGGTAAAGGACTCGATTCCGCTCGCCGCGTACATAATTATTTGCTCACCACCGTCGGGCACCGCATTCGCCCCCACCGGCAATACGCTCGCAACCCAGGCATAGCCGAGGTTGGAAACCGCCTGGGTCAGACCCAGAGACCACAACGCATGAAAAATCCCGATCCGGTCCGTGATCCAGCCGCCCGTCAGTCCGCCGACCACTGACAAACCGATGCCGATATTGACTGAAACCAGGCCGATCTGAGCCGGCGTGAAACCCGCGTCGACCCAGAACGGTTTGATCATAAAACCCATCGAGGTATCCGCGAGCTTGAAGGTCAGGATAAAAAACAGCACCAGCAGCATGCCGGGGCGTTTCATCATGTCCAGCATCGCGCCAAACATTGGGCCCTGAGTCAAGTCGACCGCCGCGGAACCGTCCTTTGCCTTCAGCGACTTGGCCAGCATGTCGAGGACTATCAGTGCGCCAGCGCTGCCCGCGGCGATCAGCCAGAAGTCTTCGTAGGTTGTTGACCAACCGGTGGTTCGGTTGGCCATCCAAAGCGTACCCAGCAGAAAAAGAATCACCGCGGAAAACGCGAATGGATTGGCGAGAATGGCACGGATTTCCTCCTTTAGTGTCATGCCATCGGGCGGCGCGTAGTCTTTTTCCTTTGGTGCTTGCAGACAGGCAAAACCGGCGGCGACCAGCAACAGCGCTGCGCCAGCATATACGCCGCTCCAACCCAGCTGTCCTTGCATCATCAGCAGGACGCCCGTGCTAAGCAGACCCACACGGTAGAATCCGATGCGCAGTCCGTTGGCTATTCCCATTTCATCCTTGTTGAGCATTTCGATGGTGTAACCATCGATTGCGATATCGTTGGTCGCGGAAAAAATCGTAAACATTCCGACCGCGATCCAGACCCAATCGCCGACACCAGCAGCGGATGCGAAAAATGCCATCTGCAATGCCATTAACGCATCCATGACGAACATCCAGCGCCGATGGCGCCGGTAATGGGTGATCGCCGGCGCCCATAGAAACTTCAGCGTCCAGGCTAGGCCCAACAGACTCAAAAACCCGATATCGGTCAGCGACGAACCCTCGCTGCGAAAATGAACCGGGAAAATTTCATAGAAAACGCCCGCCGGGAATCCCTGGGCGAAATACAAGACGCCCACCCAGAAAAATTTTGAGCGCAAAAGGGAAGGTGTTTGAGATGCAGCCATGAGCCAATGGTAAGGTATTGGCGGCGGTCTGTGCAGGAGGGGATTCGACAAACACAATGGAGCACATCGGCAAACAGCAGGTGGCGCTGGTATCAGATATCGCCGACCCGGGCGCACGCGAGTTCGAGTTAGGCGATCGTGATAGTCGCGTACCCGGATTTGTGGTTCGAAAAAACGACCAGGTATTCGCTTATGTGAACGTCTGCCCGCATGCGGGCAAATCCCTCAACTGGGGTCCTGACAGGTTTTTGACCAAGGATAATGGTCGGATCATGTGCGCCGGGCATGGCTCCGTTTTCGAGATTGAGTCAGGGCTTTGTGTTGAAGGCGCCTGTCTCGGGGCCAGCCTGACATCGCTGGACGTAGAAGTTATTGATGGAAGAGTACTCGTCGGATTGCCAACAACTGTCGAGACTAAAACGTAGTTTGCCGCCGCGCGTGTACGCGCATCTCAACCGGTTCGCCTGGCATCAGTCTGCGTGGTCAACGTAGTCCATCGCCGTAACCCAGTCCTGGCTTTTCGCGCCGTCTTGATCCTGCACCTTGTCTGCCGGGTCTATATCAAGCGAACCCGACCAGTCTTCAGGCGCCTCAGCTGACAAGAAAACCGAGCTACTCCAGGCATCGTTATCCAGTTCTTCAACTGTTCCGTCAAAATGCTGGATTTCGATGCTGCCTTCCTCGTCGTCGGTGGCTACTACCTCAAAAATCGGGCCATCCGGGCGACGATACCAGTTACCGATAATTGGATATACAGTCTTCATGACTGTCCGCCATTATCGCTCCAGCGACTGAAACCACATATTTTGTGGTGCCAGAACGCAGTTCATTTTCTTACCCGGGAGTCTGCGGTCAGGGATTTTCTCCGGCGCGCAAACTCCTTCCAAAGTAAATATACTCCGAGCACGAGTTCGTGCAAGCAAAAATCTGAATGGTGCAGGGCGTCATGGTTGAACAGCTGATAAAAATATTCGTCGTATTTTTTGTCGTGATCGAACCGATCTCTCTGGTGCCCTTGTTTGGCGCGCTAACCCGCGGGGGCGGCAAAAAATACCGGCGTGTTATGGCGGTCAAATCGGTATTGTTGTCGGCAGGCATTTTTTTGTTGTTCGCGCTGAGCGGCGAACTGCTTTTACGCACGCTCGGCATCACGATCGAGGCATTCAGGATCGCCGGCGGCTTATTGTTGTTCATGATTGCACTGGACATGGTTTTTGCGCGGCAATCCGGATTGCGGTCAACCACGGTCAAGGAGCAAGACGAAGCACGCTACCGGGAAGACATCTCGGTGTTTCCGCTGGCCTTCCCATTGATGGCCGGACCGGGCTCGCTGGCTACGTTGTTCCTCGTCATGGGCGATATAGGTGGCGATCCGGCCATGTTCCTGGGCATGCTGGGTGTAATTGGCCTGATTTTACTTAGTACGCTGGGTCTTTTGCTGTTGACTAGGCCCATCATGCGCGTACTCGGCGAGACCGGCGCAAATGTTATCAGCCGGTTATTCGGAGTAATCCTGGTGGCCCTCGCAGTCCAGTACGTGGTGGACGGAATCCAGGCGATATTTATGTAACGGGTCAGGATTTGCGATAGCGCAGATCCCAGACGTCGTGACCGAGCCGCTTGCCACGTGCCTCAAATTTGGTCAGCGTACGGCTGTCCAGCCGATCACTGAAGCAACCCGGTCCGGACTCGTTGATCAATTCTGAGCAGCGATCCAGCGTTGCAAGCATATGTTCTGCATAGGGCTGCCAGTCGGTCGCAAGGTGCAAAAATGCCTCGGGCTGCAATTTTTTCGCAACCATGTTGACGAAATTCGATTGCACGATGCGCCGTTTGTGATGACGTTTTTTTGGCCAGGGGTCGGGAAAAAACATGTTGACCCCAGCCAGGCTGTTGTTCGGCACCTGGTCGCGCAGCACTTCAACCGCATCATGACGGCTTATGCGGATATTATTGAGCTCGAGTTGGCGAATCGTGATCAGAAGGTGACCGACACCCGGCGGATGCACCTCGACACCAAGAAAATTGACCTCCTGCTCGTCGGCGGCCTGTTGCGCCAGGCTTTCGCCGTTACCGAATCCGATTTCGAGGACGACCGGCGCCGGGCGGCCGAAAAGCCGGGCGAATTCCAGCGGATTCTTCTCATAATCAACGCCAAAGACCGGCCAAAGATCGCTTATCGCACGTGACTGAGCTTCGGTCATGCGGCCTGCCCGCATTACGAAGCTGCGTACGGTTCGTTGGCGGTTTTCGGTCAAGCCAATCCCTAAAAAATGGTGCCGTCGATCGGGCATGAGGCCGAGGCAAACCTCTTGCGGGGAATTCTACCGGCAAGATAAGCTTCGCGTCTGCCGGTCAGCTGCAGGTCGCCGACCAATTGACCGGCCGACCAATTGCCGGGCAGTTCCCTGGTCTTTCCATTGAGTTGAATCAACATGAAGTCAGATTCAGGGTACCGTTATGGTGACGGTTGGTAGCGAATATAAATTACCAAGACGTTCGCTACGATTGACAATATAACCCGAGGACAGCGGGTCGGCGTCATCGATCGAAATGTCGAACAGTCTCGCGCCGGTCGTCGTATCGACTTCGATGACGCGCGCGGACGAGCGGCAACTCGCCAGATTGTCACTGGGGATCCCGTTTTCCTCGCACAGTCCGCCGAAGGTTATCAGAGAGTTACCGGCTGGCAGGCGGTCTGCATCACCGGCAAAGGGCGAATAAAGAGATTCGCCGCCTTGCGCGAGACCCCATTCCCAGACCTGGGAAATGATCATCGTATCCGTATCAATAGCATACTCGACGGCGCGGCTGGAATTTGCGTCCGCGCTCACAACCGGCTCGCCGGTGAAAGGGCTGGCGCGGCGGTTGCCGTTATCGAACAGGATGAAGTTGTCGCCGGTGATTTCGACGGCGTGCTGATGGTAGGGCCAGGCAAAGACGCCGCCATCCGGGGTCAACAGGAAC
>JAPUGL010000029.1 GCA_027292775.1 Gammaproteobacteria bacterium
CGGCTCGCTATGGTCTGGATGCCCAGAACAATCTGTGAAGCGATGACAATCGGATCGATGCTCGCCCATGGTTTTGATGCGTGCGCTTGCAGGCCCTGCACGCGAATCCTGAAGTTGTCATAGCTGGCCATCATTGGCCCGATGCGATAACCGATCACGCCCGCATTGAGTGCAGACCAGGTATGCAGGCCGAAGGCAACATCCGCCGGGTATCGCTCGAACAAGCCCTCGTCCAGCATCAGCCGCGCGCCACCCTCTTCACCCTCGGGCGGCCCTTCCTCGGCTGGCTGAAAGATCAGCAAAACCGAACCAGACAATTGATCCTTCATACCGGTCAGCACTTCTGCGGCCGCCATTAAAATCGCAATATGGGTGTCATGGCCACAAGCGTGCATGATGCCGGTCTGCTGATTGTTAAATGTCGTCGTCACTTTCGAAGCAAATGGAAGGCCGGTTTGCTCGGTAACCGGAAGCGCATCGATATCGGCACGCAGCGCCACCATCGGATGCAGGCTCTTGCCCCGAATCAGGGCCACGACACCGGTATGAGCGACGCCCGTTTCCACATCCAGCCCCAACTCCCGCAGGTGAGCTGCAATTTTTTCAGCAGTCTCGAATTCCCGGTTGCTCAGCTCCGGATTAGCGTGAAAATACTGCCGCCAATCGATCAGTTGCGCCTCGATATTCTGCGTCGCCTTCCTTGCCTGGGACAGCAGTCCGCTTTCCCGCGCGCCCGCCACACCGCCTAGCATGCAGCCGCTCAAAAATACGACAGTCACTAATAAATTGCTCTTTTCAATCGCAGGCATGGTTTTTCCTTGATGCATCAAAAAATGAAGGCGTTTCTATCAGAGTCGACGCGCGCCTATCAGGAGCCAGTTTCCGTCATCGTCCCTGGCCAGGTCAATTTGGTAATGATCACCATCGGCGGTCAGCCCGAGACCTTCCATGCCCGCTCGCATCCCCAGTCCGGCGGCCTTGACATCGACTTCTGCGAAGTCATTCGCAGTAAATTTGATGTCATTGATTTTGACCAGCAGTTCCAGCGATTGGCGTGCCATCAGGTACAAGCGAACCTGGTTGAGCAGCGTGCGGCGATCACGACCACTCCTGTCCTGATATTCATCGTGGACAAGGTCACGAATTGCGCCCATGTCGCGGGCCTCGGCCGCCAATTCCGCTTGCATGATCGTGTCACGAACCTGCTGCTCGGGGCTGCCCGGATCGCTGCAACCGACCAGAAAAACAAGTATGGCCAGCGACATCCTTTTCACTGGTGCCCCCAGTCGTCCGGGCGGTCCGAAGAAGGTGACTGCCCCAGTTCTTCATCCTCGTGACTCAGACCCAGGCCTTGTACGACTCGATTGGCGTACGCAAAATAGGCGGTAACCTGGTTAATCTCGAGTATCTCGCCATCGCTGCATCCGGCATCGCGTAAAACGGCAACGGCGGCCTCGCTGATCGTCCCAGGGCTGGATGTGAGTTGCCTTGCGTAGTTGAGCGCCGCTTTTTCCCTGGCATCAAACACATCACCCCAGACATCGGAATCCAGCGCTTCGATGACCACATCGAAACCGGCCTGATTTGCCAGTAGCTTTTTCAAGCCTTCCTGGTGGTGGGCGACACAATACTGGCAATTGTTGAGACGGCTGACATACACACCGATCAGCTCGAGCAGGTATTTCGGAAGCTTGTTGCCGCGGTGATGTAAGACCGCCTTGTAGATTGCCATGTGGCCACTCAAGGTGTGCGGTCGCAGGCTGTGTGACTTGAGAATATTATCTACCTGTCCGTCGGGACCGGCGATCTCCTTATAGATATCGCTTAGCTCCCCTTCGGCATCCTGCGGATCGATCGTTTTTATCCAGCTCATGCCTCTTTGCCGCCCCCGATCACGCTCACCGACCAGAATGCGATGAATGAAAAAAGCACGCCCGGAACAATTTCATAAAGATCGAAAATCCCCCCCGGCCCGCCGGACATCTGTTTCCAGATGATTACGGTCAACCCACCGGTAAGAATGCCCGCCAGGGCGCCGAGATAGTTACTGTTTTTCCAGTACAGGGAAAGAATAATCGTCGGGCCGAAAGCTGCGCCGAAACCGGCCCAGGCATAGGCGACCAGGCCGAGTACCGTATTATCTGCGTTCAGCGCGAGCACCATCGCAATGATCGCGATACCGACGACGGCGAGACGGCCAACCCGCAGCAGGCCTTCCTCGGTTATCTTGGCCGGCTTTAGCAAGCCTTTGTAAAAGTCTTCGGAAATCGCCGACGACGCCACCAGCAACTGCGAGTCCGCGGTACTCATGACGGCCGCGAGTATGCCCGCCAGGCAGATCCCGGCGATCACCGGATGCAGCAGCAGGGTGGTCAGCACCATAAAGACTTTTTCAGAATCCGCCTGGCTTTGTAATGGCGGTTCGACCAGCACGATGCCTACAAGACCAACCATCATTCCGGCGAACAACGCGATCGTTACCCAGATCATTGCGATATGACGCGCGCGCGGGACATGCTCCGCGGACTTGATGGCCATAAATCGAGCCAGTATATGGGGCTGCCCGAAATATCCCAGACCCCAGCCCAGGGCCGAAATTACGGCAATGAAAGTCAGCGGGTTACCATCGACATCGGTAAACGGAATCAGTATATGCAGGTTCTGTTCCACCATGCTGACCGACAAACCGGTAAAACCGCCGCTGGCGCCAAGCCCCAGGACGGCGACGATAATCAGCGCCAGGAACATCAGCATGCCCTGGAAAAAATCGGTCCAGCTCACCGCGAGGAACCCGCCGATGAAAGTGTAGATCACGACCGTGACCGTGCCGATAATCACTGCCAACTCATACGGCATGTCGAAAACGGTTTCGAACAATTTGCCACCGGCGACCAGTCCGGCGCTGGTGTAAAAAATAAAGAAGATCAGGATGAATGCGGCTGAAACAATGCGTAGTACGCCGCTGTGGTCATTGAAGCGGCGTTCAAAATAATCCGGCAGGGTCAGCGAGTCACCATATTGCTCAGTCGCCGTGCGTAGGCGCGCCGCCACGATGCGCCAGTTGAGGTATGTTCCGATCAACAGACCAATCAACATCCAGCCCGCTTCAAAACCCGCCAGATAGGCGTAGCCTGGAAGCCCCAGCAATAGCCAGCCGCTCATATCGGACGCCTGTGCGCTGAGCGCCGCGACTCCGCTACCCAGGCTGCGCCCACCCAGAATATAATCGGAGAGGTTTCTGGTACGCCGCCACGCGATAAAACCTATTCCGAGCACGACGACAAGGTACAGCAGGAACGTCAGTATAATAGTGCTATCGGTCTGGATCATTCCGACTCTCGCGGTTGCTACGCTGGTGACATAAAACCTGACCTTCTCACATACTGCAAGCTCGGTAAGAGCCGGGACAGGGAAAACTGAGAGATGACACACGAGCATAATCCGCAAGCCGACCAAATGGGCGACGAATCCATGGTGAGAAACCTTGAGGCGCAGGCGATCGCCATCTGGCCGCAGGAGGAACCGCTGTTCGAACGATACGGGCTGCCCGCCGATTGCAGGATTCTGGATGTGGGTTGTGGAACCGGCGAGATCAGCTCTCGCCTGGCCCGGCTCTATCCGCATGCCTCAGTTATCGCCATCGATATGCTCGAGGATTCGCTTGAGATCGCGCGCGATCGCCACCAGGACCTGGCGCCGGGGCTCGAGTTCAGGCAGCAGGACGCATTCAAACTGGAATTCGAGCCCCACAGCTTCGACCTGGTGGTCTGCCGCCACATGTTGCAGGCAGTGCCACGACCGGTGGCTGTACTGGCGGGATTCCAAAGACAACTGAAACCCGGTGGCTGGCTACACCTGATCAACGAAGACTATGGAATGCTGCACATGCAGCACGGAGAATCGAATCCAGACCGTCTGTGGCACGCCGGCGTGATGACGCTGCTCGAAAATACCGGTACCGACGGCCGTGTCGGCCGCAACAGCTTCACGATGCTGCACCGGCTTGGTATGACCGATATTCACATAGACTATATCGTTCTCGATACGCTGAGAGTCGAGCGAGAAACATTTGCCCAGATCATGCAGGCATGGCAGGACGGCTATACCAAAACGATCGCCGAAAACACCGCCTTGAGTGAACAAGTGATCAGGGACACGTTTAAGCAGATCGTCGCGGATATTTTGAATCCCGAGCGTTATGCCGTCTGGCATGTCCCGGTAATCAGTGCCAGAGCACCGTAAGAAAATGGCCGGTTATTCGGGTACTCCGTTGGTAAAAAAACTCGGGATCAAACCCGGATTTAGCATCGGTCTGATAAACCCGCCCGCCGATTACCTGGACCTGCTCGGGAAACTGCCATCCGGGGTCAGCATTCGCCGTCGCCTGGTTGCACCAACCGATTTCATACATTTGTTCGCCGTGAGCCAGCGCGATCTCGATGAGGCATTACCGAGGGCAAAAAGAGCCCTGGGTCGCGATTCCATGTTGTGGTTGTCATGGCCAAAACAAAGTTCGGGTGTCGCGACCGATTTGAACGGAAACTCAGTTAGAAAATCCGGACTTGCCGCCGGCCTCGTCGATATCAAAGTGTGCGCAGTCGACGATACCTGGTCCGCGCTGAAGTTCGTCTACCGTGTCAAGGATCGCTGAAAATACCGGCACAGGATTAACCTGTACCAGTATTGGTTCGCTAGCTGCCGCTTATTTTTGTGTCGCTATCCAGCGGCGGTTTTTGGCGTCGAGCACCGCCATTGGCAACGCACCATCGGTCAGTATTTGCGCGTGCCAGGCCTTGGTATCAAATTTCTCGCCGAGCGCTTCTTCGGCCTCCGCCCGCATTCTCGTCAGATTGATCTGACCCACTTTGTAAGCAAGCGCCTGGCCGGGTATCGCGATATAGCGCTCAGCCTCGGCGACTATATCCGTCTCGGCCAGCGATGAGTTGTCGAGCATGTACTGGATCACTTGCTCACGGGACCACCCTTTCGAGTGCAAGCCGGTATCGACAACCAGCCGCATTGCCCTGAGTTGTTCGTCATTGAGCCGGCCATAGTATTGGTAGGGATCGGAAAACACTCCCAGGTCCTTGCCGATTGACTCTGCGTACAACGCCCAGCCTTCCGCAAACGCGGTATAGCCTCCAAACCGCCTGAACCGCGGCAGGCCAGTGACTTCCTGTTGTATGGAAATCTGGAAATGATGCCCGGGCGATGCTTCATGTATCGACAGGGTTTCAACACCATAGGTAGGCTGAGCTTTGAGATTAAATGTATTTACGTAGAAAATGCCTGGCCTTGACCCATCGGGCGAAGGCGCCTGGTACATCGCGCCGGCCGATGACTGGGCCCTGAATTCCTCGATTTGCCGAATCTCATAATCCGCTTTCGGGAAAACAGAGAACATGGATGGTAACCGCTCGTTAATTTTGACTCGGGCCGCCTCATAGGCAGCCAGCACTTCTTCCGAAGATTCGAAGAAGAATTGCGGATCGGTTTTCAGGAATTCGAAAAACTCGGCAAGCGTGCCATCGAATCCGACCTGCCTCGCCACATCCTCCATCTCGCCCCGGATCCTGGCAACCTCCGCAAGTCCGATCTCATGAATCTCTTCGGGACTCATTTTGGTCGACGTGCTGCTCTCCGCCTGGAACGCATACCATGCCTTACCATCGGGAAGAGCATCCCAGCCAACCGTTTCCCGCGTCTCCGGCATGTACTCCTGCTCGATAAACTCCGCCACGCGAAGGTAGGCAGGAACCAGGCGGTTTTCGATCATATCCGTGTACGCGGCGGTTAGCCTTACCCGGTCCTCATCGGAAAAATCCTCCGGCATTTTTTCAACCGGCCCGTAGAACACGCTTGTCGCTACATCATCGACGACGTGGGCCCTGAGTTGCGGCACGACTTTCTCCATGACCACCCGCGGCTGGACGACGCCGCGCTCCACGCCGATTCGCATGTTGATGATCGCCTGATCCATGTATTCGACAAGGTCATCTGCGCGGCCCAGGAAATTCTCGTAGTCAGTAACGGTCACAAATGGCTGCACACTCTGACCGGAGCCCATAACGGCGAAAAAATTCGGCAGGCTGAACATCTGGTTCAGCGGCAGCAGTTCCCCGGGAAATTTCTCGCTGGCAATCTCGTTTTCACGATCCAGCCGGAAGATTTCATAGGTCAGCAAATCCTGTCCGCTCAAATCGCTGTTATCGATCTCAAGCAAGGCGGCCAGGTATTTTCTTTCCATCGCTTTCGATGATTCCTGGTACTCGGGAGAAAGACTATTGGCCAGACGATCGTTAAATCGATTGTCTCCGATAAAGGTTGCGTAAAGCGGGTTGAGCTCCAGTAATTCTTCAAAATAGGCTTCAACCATTTCGTTGAGTGCTGCGGCGTGATCGATGGATCCGGCCTCAGCGGTCGCTGATGCCGGCTGATTATCGTTTTCCTGCGCACAAGCAAAAAGCGCCAATACGGCGACCAGAATCACTTTTCTCACTACTTTCTCCTCAGGGATTTTATTTCTATTTGGTTCTGATGTTTTGGGACTCGTATCGGTTGCCCAGGTTCCCGGTCAATATCCAATAATATTGTCCGGCTTCGAAATCTGCCAGTAGCGCCAGTTGAGCAGGACAGCGCAGACACTGAGACCAATGATCAGCCCGATCCAGATTCCCGGCAAACCGAAGTCCTGGACTACGCCGAGATACCAGGCAAGCGGAAATCCGACTACCCAGTACGCGAAAACATTCATGATGCCGGGAATTCGCGTGTCCTTGAAACCGCGAAGCGCTCCGGCCGCACCGACCTGCAAGCCATCGGAGAGTTGAAACACGGCGGCCAGAAACAGCAGGCCTACGGCAACCTGGCCGACCTCAACATCGGTCGTATACAGGCCGATAATCTCCTCGCGGAAAGTCAGCATGAAGATCGCAGACATCAGCATAATGGTTGCACACAGGCCTATTCCGACAAAACCGATAAACCGGGCCGCAGAGCGGTCACCCCTGCCGTTCGCATGAGCGGCATGAATCGTAGTCGCCGAATGCATGGCCAGCGGCACCATGAACATCGTCGCCGCAACACTCATAGCGATCTGGTGACTGGCCATCGCAACCGCGCCCATGGTTCCTACCAGGAGTGCGGCGCCATGAAACATGCCCGCTTCGGCGACCACACTCACAGCGATCGGGCCACCCAGCCCCATAATTTCCTTGAGCCTCGGCCAGTTGGGCCATTCGAAATGACTGAATAGCTCAAATCGCCGATAGTGCGGTTGGATTTTCATATAGATCAACAGGCTAAAAAACATGACCCACATGGTGATCGCGCTGGCCCAGCCACAGCCAACCGCGCCCAGGGCCGGAAGGCCGAACTTGCCGTACATCAGGACATAATTTCCGATGATATTGACGACCAGCCCCAGTACCGCGATATACATGATCGGCCGCGTCCAGGCGGCGCCTTCACTGGTGAATCTCAGCGCCAGGTAAGCCGAAATAGCAGGCGCGCCCCAGACGATGGCCTCAAGGTAATCGACGCTCAATGGAAGAACCGCAGGATCAATTCCAATGAAAAAGAAAAACGATTCCGCCTGCATCACGATAATCACGATGATCACCGCGAGCGCCTGGCTCAGCCATATGCCCTGGCGAAAATACGCACCCACCTCGCGGCTCTTACCGGCGCCGAAACAGACCGCGGTTATCGGGCTCATCGCCATCAGGAGACCCAGACTGAGCAGGAAGGCTATGAACCAGACGCTGGAACCGACAGCGACCGCCGCCAGGTCGATCATGCCAAAGCGACCCGCCATTATGGTATCGGCCAGGTTCATACCGGCAATCGCGAGATTGTTCGCCACCAGCGGACCGCCGTAGCGCAACAGGGTGCGCAACTCGGGCAGCAATCGGTGAGTTCCTGAAGTCATGGAAATTGACCAGCCTTTGTTTCTGGCAGACTGTACAAGGCCGGAGACTCTAGCACGGCGGCCACCTGTACTCCCGCAGGTTTTTCTGCGGCGCGATTGTGAGGTATGTTCTGTCGGTTGAGGAGAGCTGCCGGGCCGCCGGCAACCGCACTGAAGCAGGGATTTGGACTATGAACAGCAACGAAGTTCGCCGCGTCGCCGTTATCGGCGGTTCACGCATTCCGTTCGCAAGGGCCTATACCAGTTACCGCGAGCAGACCACTCAGGACCTGATGATTGCGTCGCTAAAGGGCCTGGTCGGGAAGTATCGCCTGCAAGGCGAAACGCTCGGCGATGTCTCGCTGGGAGCCGTAATCAAGCACACATCAGACTGGAACCTGGCCCGCGAGTCGGTGCTCGGCAGCGGCCTCGATCCGCATACACCGGCATTCGACATCCAGCGAGCCTGCGGCACCAGTCTTGAAGCCGCGATTCTGATCGGCCTGAAAATAGCCAACGGTCTGATCGATTCGGGCATCGGCGCAGGCGTCGACAGTATCAGCGATGCGCCTATCGTGTATCCACGCAGCTATCAAAGATTACTGGTGGCGAGCATGACCGGCCGCAGCCTCGGTCAGAAACTCAAGCCGTGGCTGGGATTGCGACCCCGTCATTTCAAGCCTGTAGCCCCGGGAGTTACCGAGCCGCGGACTGGTTTATCCATGGGGGAAAGCTGCGAATTAATGGCAAAGGAGTGGCAGATCAGCCGTGAGGACCAGGACCGGCTTGCGATGGAGAGCCATTTGAAGGCCGCAGCCGCACTGGAAGAGGGTTGGTACGACGATCAACTGACCGAACATTGTGGCCTCAAGGCCGACAACAATGTACGCGCGAATTCCAGTATGGAGTCGCTGGCAAAACTGAAACCGGTATTTGATCGCAGCGCTACCGGCACGATGACCGCAGGCAACAGCACGCCGCTGACAGATGGTTCGTCCGCGGTATTGCTGGCTTCGGAAGATTGGGCCCGCGACCGTGGATTGCCGGTGCAAGCCTTTCTAAGCTTTGGAAAAACGGCGGCCGTCGACTTCGTCGGTTCCGAAGGACTGTTGATGGCGCCGACCCGTGCGGTTTCAGAAATGCTGTTACAGGCCGGGCTTCAGTTGCAGGACTTCGATTACTACGAAATACATGAGGCATTTGCCGCCCAGGCCCTGTGCACACTCAAGGCATGGGAATCGGATGAATTCTGCCGGGAAAAACTGAACCGGGACACCGCGATGGGCAGCATCGACAGGGACAAAATGAACGTCAAGGGTGGCAGCGTAGCCCTGGGCCACCCGTTTGGAGCGACCGGTGGTCGGGTGCTGATGACGATGGCCGAATTGCTGGCTGAAAAAGGCGCCGGACGCGGGCTGATCTCGGTTTGCACCGGTGGCGGCATGGGTGTTACCGCAATTCTGGAGCGCTAGAAGACTACGTGTATGAGCGCCTGAAAAAGCTGGCGCGCTGCAAGCCTATTTTTGCCCTGCTTGCGCCTGTCCGCTTCAGCCGACATTATTAGACGCTACGCAGAGAAATACGCTGCACCGCAATAATGCGGCCATAACAAGAAAGGTAGCCACCCGATGGATCAATTCAACCAGGTACTCGCATCTGTCAACGGGATCATCTGGCACAACTATGTGCTGTTTTTCATTCTTTTTACCGGCATCGTTTTTACGATCCGGACCCGGTTCTGCCAGTACATCGCTCTTTCCCATGGTTTTCACGTCCTGCGGGGGCGTTACGACGATCCCGACGATCCGGGGGCCATCAATCACTTTCAGGCCCTGTCGGCGGCATTGTCCGCGACCGTAGGTCTGGGCAACATCGGCGGCGTGGCGCTGGCCATCGCCCTCGGTGGGCCGGGTGCGGTTTTCTGGATGTGGGTGGTCGGGTTCTTCGGGATGACGATCAAACTGACCGAGGTCACCTTGTCCATGCTCTATCGGAACACAGACGATCCTGACAATCCGCATGGCGGACCGATGTGGGTCGCGTCGAAGGGCCTGGCAAAATTGAACCCCAGGCTGGCCGGGCTTGGCAAATTCATTGGCACGATTTTTTGTATCACCCTGGTGGTCTCGGCCATAACCGGCGGCAATATGTTCCTGGCCTGGAACGTTGGTGAAATTACGCAAGCCTATTTCGGAATTCCCAGCGTCTACTGCGGCATCGTCCTGGCGATACTGGTCGCCACGGTCATCATCGGCGGTATCAAGCGCATAGGTGCGGTTGCCGGACGGCTGGTTCCGCTAATGGTTACTCTTTATCTCCTGGC
>JAPUGL010000003.1 GCA_027292775.1 Gammaproteobacteria bacterium
GGACAGGCGGGTTCCTTTCGTTATCGGCCGAACACGATGCGCCAGGTAAGAAGGAAACGCGATCAGCGACCCACGGCTGCGTGGACCGAGTTCATCTGTCGCTGACAGAAATTCGAGCTCGCCGCCTTCATAATCCGCCGGCTCGCTCAGTTGCACGGTCAGGCTCAGTATTCTGCCCGAATAGACGCCTGGCCCAATGTCGAGATGCCAGTCATAGTGGCCGCCCGGTTCGTAGGTTGCTACCTGTATGCCGTCATAGAAACCGGTTAGTTCAAAGCCATATCCGCCGTTCAGTTTCATCAGCGCGTCTTCCAGGAAATCGAAAAGCCAGCCGGATTCCTGCGATGGCCAGATAAAGCGTACGGTCGAATCCCTGCCCTCATCGACTGTTTGCTCCGCCCCCGTTTTTCCTTCCAGCAGTGGGGAATTCTCCGCGAGCGCAATTACGCGGTCGCACATATCGGGACTCATCAGGTTCTCTACAAAAGCAACCTGCGCAGTTGCATCGTTGGTGGGCCGATGAAGATAGGATTTCAAAAGGCGGGCGGGCTGCATCGTCATCGCTCCTGGTGTCTCTTCCGGCCCAATTCGTCCTGCAAGCCGTGCTTGCGCAACAGGCCGCGTAGTTGGTGATAGCTCAGACCCAGTAATTTAGCAGCTTCCGGCTGCCTAAATCTCGCTTTTCTCATCGCCTCCCGTACCAGGTGAATTTCCATGTTTCCGATCGTTCCTTTTAAATCCACTGGAAAGTGGGTCTTTGTTGCCGACGGTTCGACCGGATCGATCGAGCTCGCTGGCGGCGGCTTTGTACCGGGAAACCGTCTTCTTGGTATAGGCATGCGACCGGGAATATAGGGCGAGTCGAATGGATCGAAGACGATCCTGGTCACTGGCTTGTCGGCTTGTTCGGATCGGTAAACGGACCGCTCAACGGTATGTTTTAGTTCGCGCACATTGCCCGGCCACGCGTGACTTAGCAGCGACGATGCCGCACGGTGCGAAAATCCCGGGAAGAAATCACGTTTCAGCTCGCTGACGATATTTACGGCGAAGTGGTTCGCCAGCGGAAGGATATCTTCTTCCCTGGCACGCAGCGGCGGTACGGCGATGACGTCGAATGCCAACCTGTCCAGCAGGTCCGGGCGAAACCGGTTTTCAAACACCAGTGCCGGCAGATCCTCGTTACTGGCGCCGACAATGCGGATATCGGCATGAAGGGTTTCCGAACCGCCTACTCTTTCAAATTCCCCGTATTCGATGACCCGCAATATTTTCTCCTGCATTCGCAGTGAAATCGTCGACAGCTCATCGAGAAAAAGGGTCCCCCCGTGGGATCGCTCAAAACAACCGATGTGAGTGTTGACTGCGCCAGTAAAGGAGCCGACTTCGTGGCCAAACAGTTCGCTTTCCAGGATGCTTTCGGTCAGCGCCGCGCAGTTGAGTTTGATTAATGGCCTTTCCCAGCGACCGGACAGATAGTGCAGGCGGCTGGCAATCAATTCCTTGCCCGTGCCCCTCTCGCCAATAACCAGAACCGGTTTACTCAGATCCGCGGCGCGCGATACATGCTCCTGCATTTCCAGGAAAGCCGGTGCTTCGCCAATAATCGGCGTGGTTTCGGGTCCGCGTACTGCCATGTTAGTTAAAATAGCGAAAAAAGGAGTAAAAAACCAATTAAATGGTAATATTTACTAAATATTTATATCGTTCAGATGGAGGTATTCAAGGAATTCTATTGATAAAACAGCGGCTTATACGTGCTGAGAAAACTTGGCACGAAATTCGCAATACTTAACGTAAGAAGGTGAAAAACCGGGCATTTTGATCTGACTGAGGACGGTTCCATGGGCATTTTTTCAAGATTCAGCGACATTGTGAATTCCAATATCAACTCCATCCTGGACAAGGCAGAGGATCCGGAAAAACTGGTTCGTCTGATGATCCAGGAGATGGAAGACACCCTGGTCGAAGTTCGCTCCGCCGCCGCGCGCGCCATCGCCGACAAGAAGGGGCTTAACCGAAAACTGGCGGCGCTGGAAGGTGAGGAAAAAGAGTGGCAGGAAAAGGCGGAACTGGCAGTCAGCAAAAACAGGGACGATCTTGCCAAGGCGGCGCTGGCAGAGAAATCGCGCGCGGCCGAAGCAGTTGGGGGTTTGCGCGAGCAGTATGGGCTTATCGAGGAAGGGCTGGCCAAACTCAATGACGATATCGCGCGCCTCGAGGTAAAAATTGCGGACGCGAAAAACAGGCAAAAAGCACTGTTAATGCGCCATCGCACGGCAGGAAGCCGGCTCGAGCTAAGGAAGAAAATTTACGATTACAAAATCGAAGACGCCCTGGTTCGTTTTGAGCAATTTGAACGGAAAATGGAAAATATGGAAGGCCGTGTGGAGGCGTATGATCTTGGATCGCAAAACGAACTCTATCGCGAGCTTAACGACCTGGAAAACTCGGAGGCGGTGGAAGAAGAACTGGCTGCATTGAAAAAGAAAATACACCCGGCGCAAAAATCAGCCTAAAGATGAGTTCTTGCGAATTAGGAAGAAAAACTGATGGCTGAAACGTTGGCAATGGTTGCCCTGTTAGTGATTGCGCCGCTGGCGATCATTTTGCACTACGTGACCAAATGGAAGCAGTCGGGGGCCCTCAGCGGAGCGGATGAGAAACTGTTGCAGGACCTGTGGGATATTTCGCATCGAATAGAGAGTCGCCTGAATACGCTGGAGACAATACTAGACGACGAAATTCCAGACTGGAGAAGGCGAACATGACAACAGAGCAATCGTGTCGAGGAGGAACACATTATGCTTTACAGGGATAGGGAAAACGGCATGATCCTTGGGGTCTGCGCTGGTATTGCCGAAAGATTCGAATTCAACGTACTCGGCGTGCGCATACTCGCGGTAGTCTTGATGGTCTGCCTGGCTTTCTGGCCGGTCGTAGTGGCCTACGTGGCTTTTGGTTTGTTGCTCCGTGACCGCCCGCTTAATTATTACGGGCAGGACTACGAGCATAGATTCTGGGGCTCGAACGACCGGGAAACGGAGTGAGCATGAGTCATTATCAGGAATTTCCGACCCGCCGGTTTTTTCGCGATCCAAAGCACGGGATTTTCGGTGGGGTCTGTGCCGGGATCGCGAATTACTTCGGCTTTGATGTAACCGCGGTCAGGCTGGTTACGTTTTTCAGCATGCTGTTTTTCCAGATGCTGATTCTGGTGTATATCCTGCTTGTATTCATCGTGCCTCGGCAACCGAATACCCCCGAAAGAACCACAGCGGAAAGAGCTTTCGATCGGGCAATGAGACGCGCACCGAAAGCCACATTTGCTGAGGTGCGATACCGCTTTCGCGATCTCGAAACTCGCCTGCAAAAAATGGAGCGATATGTGACCTCGAAGCGTTTTCAACTGGACCGGGAGTTCGACAAATTGAGAAACCAGGATTGATTTCGGTAGGAGGTGTTTATGTTTACTGACCTTTTCTTAATAGCGGCTATTCTGTGTTGCTTTATCTGTTGCTTTGCCTTGTTTGGGTTGCTCGCCGGGTACGGTCCATCGTCCGAAATTCATTCGGGAGGCGACTCCACTCCAGCGAGAAGCGCGGAAGAACTTCCAAGGCGCGTGGAAGTGCTCGAGCGTATTGCCACCGATCGAAAGACCGCCTTGCGCAGGAAATTCCTGGATCTTGAGTAAAGCAAATCAGTTTGGGGCTCACGCCGAATGAGCAGATACGAATTCATACTTTCTCTAATAGCAATCCTGAGTGCCGCCTGGGTTTTCAAGGAGCTGATAATTTCACGGCGGGGGAAACGCCGTCGCGAAAAGGGCCGGCATGGCAGGAACGCGGAAGCCGAGCTGCAAGCGGAGAACGATGCGGCTGCGGAAAATCTGAAGGCGATGGAAGAGCGCATCAAGGTGCTCGAAAGAATAATTACAGATCGTGAGGGGGATCTGCGCGACAAGTTTCGCGATCTCGAAGAAAGACCAGACCCTTAGTCCCGCAACACAGACCATGTCCTCGGCGGACCGCGTCGTCCGAAGTCTATTTTTTGCAGCCACCTCACTCGCAGACCATGCTCTCGCCACTGGGCCTGCACCAGCGCGGCCAGCCGTTTTCAAGCCAATAGTCATGCAGTTTCAGGTCCTGCAGAAGTGCTGCCGTTCCGGGCATTGCCCTGACATAGGCGTACCTGGGAAACCACAAGATCGAGACCATCGCGGGGACGTTAGCGAACATTGTCCGCATCAGATCCAGGGCCTTCGGCGAGCGCAGAATCGCAAGCGGACCGACGGCAACACCGGGCCCAAAGTTGGCTTTGGCATTCAGGGCCCAGTCTATGACCTCACTTTCGAGCTGATCGTTACCGCGGGCCGCATAGGCGAGGCTTGCGGGCCGGAACGGCTCGATTCGCATAGCCCTGTGCCAGCGATCCATAGCTTCCGCGGCCGATTCTATGTCCCCGCGCATTTCATAAATTTCAGCCAGAACCAATGTTGAGTGAAAGTGACCCAGATCCTGGGCCAGGATTGCGTATCGTTCAGCCTCCTCTACATCTCCGTTCAGCATCAACGCCACGGCCAGCCAGGACCTGTTGACGCCGGTTCCCGGCGCCAGTTCCACTGCCTTGCGCAAGTCATGTTCCGCCCTGTCCGGATATCCGATCTTGAGCAGCTGGATGCCTTTCCAAAGGTAGGCCGTCGGCTCGCCGGGGTTCTGTGCGATCGCCCGGTCGAAGTACGCCATGGAGTCCGTCCAGCGATAATCATCTGCCGCAGCCAGGCCAAGTACGGCAAGCGATTCGGCCTGATCGGGTCTTAGCTCCAGTGATGTCTCAGCGGCTTCGCGGGCATCAATCCGCGCCTTTTGCCGGTCCATTGGCAGATAGTCCGGATAAACGATATACGTGGCAGCCAGACCGGACCAGGCGGCTGCGTATTCCGGATCGGCCTGAACCACCTCTTTGAACCGGGCCAATGCCTTCTCCAGGTGATCACCGCGCCGATATAAAAGGTGCCGGCCTTGTAAATATAATTCGTAGGCTTCGACGCTGCCCGATGGCGGCCGGTTATCAGCCACGGCCGCTGCGGCATCGCCGACATCTCTGACGGAGAGCGTTTCCTGTATTGCGCGTACGATCTTCTGCGCGATCTCGTCCTGTACCGCAAAAATATCGTCCAGGTCTCGGTCAAATGATTCCGACCAAAGATGGGTGTCGGTATCGACATCGATCAATTGGGCGGTAATGCGCACTCGGCCGCCGGCCTTGCGTACGCTGCCTTCCAGAATATGGTCTACGCCCAGTGCCCTGGCTATCTCGGCAATATTCATCTTCTGATTTCTAAAGGCGAAAGAGGATGTTCGTGACGGGACCCTGAGCCCCTTGATTTTGACGAGGACATTCAAGAGCTCTTCCGATATGCCATCGCTGAAATACTCGTTTTCCTTGTCGCTACTCATATTGATAAAAGGAAGAACAGCGACCGATATATCACTGCTTTGCGAAGGGGCAGCTTCGGAAACCGGCTGAGTTACCTCCGCAGTGACCGGCCGATCCGTCGAAATTCTGGGTTCAAGGAAAAAGTAAACGACGGCAATCAGCAACAGGCCGATAATTATAAAATCGATGCGCCTGCCGGTCTCAGGAGTAATCGATTGGCTACGGTCAATATCCGCTTCGCGTTTCAACCCTTCCGGAGTCAATTCGAATGCCCAGGCGAAAATCAATGCGAAAGGAAAGCCGATCAACACCAGTATCAGGACCAGTGCTCCGGCCCATTCTGGAATCTGCAACAATGGAAACGCGACATCGATTATCTGGATCGCCAGCCAGCCGGCAATCAGGTAAACAGTTGCGACCTTGACGACATTGCGCCGCCTCAGTTCGCCATAGAAATTTTTTATCAACGACACAATATGAAACCGCCTTCGACTTAGGCTAACACTTGATCCGGCCGGCCGCACTGCCGTCAGCAATCAAAAAGAGCGCCGTGCGGTACTATTGAGGAAGGGAACTGGTCCTTCACGGAGTTGGTGATGTCGGAAACAGTTGAAAAAAAACCGCTTATCGTTCCACCGGTGTATTTGCTTCTATTTATCCTGGGTCAGGTGGCAATTGACCGGTTCTGGCCACTGGCGCAGCTTTTCGATGGGTCGATTCGTTATGCAGGCCTGATACTCCTGGCGCTTGGCCTCTTTTTCGCGGGCTGGGGAGCACGCGCCTTTGCCCGCGCCGATACGGCAATCAGGCCGATGGAAGAATCGACGACGCTGGTGACACATGGCCTGTACCGGTATACGCGAAACCCGATGTACCTGGGCATGATCCTGGTTCTGATGGGCGACTGCCTGTTGCTGGGCAGCCTGTCGCCGTGGCTACCGATTCCGGCGTTCATTTTACTGATCCGGCAATTATTCATCATTCCCGAAGAAGCGATGATGGAGAGAATCTTTGGCGAGCAGTATCGCAGCTACAGGTCCGGCGTCCGCCGATGGATATGACTCCGGCCGTAGCAACGGGAAGCCTGTACGATGAGCGACAAAGCTGACTTCTATGTGGTTTATCGCTGGCGATTGAAAACAGGAATGGAGCAGCAGTTCATCGATGCATGGGCAAAGATGACTGACCTGATACGCGCGCAAAGAGGGGGCCTGGGATCCCGCCTCCACCATCGCGACGATGGCTGGTGGGTTGCCTATGCCGCCTGGCCCAGCCGGAATCAATGGATGAGATCCAGGGATCTCGGGCCAGCGGACGCGACGCTCGCCAGGTTGATGAAAGACGCTATCGCTGAGCAACAGCCAGCAGAGGAATTGTTGCCGGTAAGGGACATGGTTTCCGACAAGCAATAGGTATACCGAATGCACCGATATGAAAGACGCCGATGAGCGTTTCTGCTAACGACATTTTGCGTTTCTGGTTTGGGGAGCAGGAAGACGATGCCGATGTTGCGAAAGAGCAAAAGTCGATGTGGTGGTCGAAAAATCCGGATATCGACAAGGTGATTTCGGAAAACTATCAGACAACACTCGAGGCCGCCTGCAGAGGGGATCTGGCGGATTGGGAAACATCTGCACGAGGTCTGCTGGCCCTGATTATCCTGGCTGACCAATTCAGCCGGAATATCTACCGCGGTGATGCGCGGTCGTTTTCCCAGGATCACCTGGCGCGTGGCTGGTGCAATCAGATGCTGGCAAAAAAACTGGACGGGGAGCTCCGGCCCGTAGAGCGGGTATTCGCCTACTTGCCCCTGGAACACTCCGAGGATATTGCTGATCAGGACCGGTGTGTTGCGCTTTTTTCAACCCTTCGCGAGCACGCGTCGGACCGTCACAAAGAACTTTTCGAGGGCTTTCTTGATTTTGCCGATGCGCATCGGAAAATTATCAGGCAATTCGGCAGATATCCTCATCGAAACGAAGTTCTTTCGCGCGAATCCACCGTCGCCGAAGAGGCGTTCCTCACCCAGCCCGGATCTTCGTTCTAAATTCGCTCGTGGTCTGAGCGAACCCGGAACGTACGCCAGCATGGACTGGGAAGCGGGAAAACGTGATGATAGTTTCTGACAGGCTAAAACCGACAGGCTGCCCGGCACACAAATGAATGATCAAGAATCCAAAAATCTGAGCCAGGCCCTGCCGGTCGATCCTCGCGAACTCGAAATCGTGTTCGCGGAGTTTGGCGCGACAGTCCATGCGGCTCAGTGCCTAGAATATGCGCTGGGACTGCTGATGGCTTTACTGACCAAGTATGAGGACGCAAAATTCGAAGGCAGGCCCGACGAAAGTCTCAGCGCCGCGCTTTCCAGTCAAACCCTGGGAGAGTTGTTCAGAGCCGTGCGCAAACAGGAGTTTTTCACATCGGCTGAGAGGAAGAAAGTTCATAAGGCTATCAAGCAACGCAATCAGCTGGTGCATTCATACCTGGTGGACAAGGCAGAATATTTTCTCGGCGCTAAAAGCAGAGCCAAACTTGTAGAGGATCTGAAAAAAAGGCGGGCCAACCTGCGCGAGGCAAACGCGATTATTGACCGGATGATCGATCGTTATCTAAAAGAGCACGGAACCAGTATCGAGGAATTACATGATTTCTGGGAGCCGTTGGTACGTTCGGATGAAGAATTGCCGGACCATTTTATCGATTGAACGGATTCAGTGTATCGGCGGGAAGGCCGCGGAAAAAATCTGGAGAAATAATTGACCATAGCAAGATTTTGTCTACTCATATTAATAGCCGGATTTGTATTCGCATGCGTCGCACCCGTCAATCTCCAGGCAGAGCGGGAATCCTTGCTGGCGGCAGATGTTCGTTTTGACGAACTCTCAGGGGAGTCCGGGCCGGCCAGTGCTTTCTCGAAATTTCTCGTTAGCGATGCGCTGAGTTTGCCGCGGAACGGGCCGGCAGTTACCGGTCTCGAGAATATTGCGAAATCGTTGGCCGGAGAATATTCGCTAAGATGGATACCACAGGATGCTGTTGTTTCGGAGAGAGCAGACATGGGATACACATGGGGGAACTGGCTGCTGACGGTTGGCACAGAGTCGGGAGTATTGGAAAGAAGGGGTAAATATCTCAATGTCTGGGTTAAAAGGAACGGCGAGTGGAAAGTATTGGTCGACATAGGAAACCAGGCTGACCCATTGCCTGAGTGATATTCAGTATCCTGCTATGACACAGCCACTCCAATTCACACAACAGGAGTCTGCCGATGAATGATCTGCCAGAGCGCCGTTCGTACCAGGTTTTTGAAAACTGGATTCAAGCGATGGGTGCGGCCTGGGAAGCCAGAGACGCCAATAGCTTCGCGCAACTGTTTACCAAAAACGCACATTATTATTGGACGCCTTTTCAGGAAGTGCTGGAAGGCCCGGAGGAAATTGCGAATGCAGTGGAGAAGGCGGTTACCAGGCAGCAGGACGTGAAATTTCGCTATAACGTAATCGACTGGTCTGACCGTGCCGGCACAGCCCACTGGCGTTGTACTTTCAGTCGTGAGAATGGCGATCAGGTAATTATCGACGGTATGTTACGGGCGATTCTGAACGAAGATGGTCTTTGCGAAGAATTCAGGGAATGGTGGCACAGCAACGAATCAAAATGAGGACGCACCGCTATTTGGTGGCGACATTAATTGTCCTTGGGGGCCTAGCCGGTTGTGCCCAATTCAATAAGCCGGATCTGGAAAGACTTTACCGTTATCAGGAGGGCAACCCGGACCAGCCTCCGATCATTCTGATACCGGGGCTTTTCGGTTCGCGCCTAGGTTTCGAAAATGGCAAGGAAGTCTGGCCGGGGTCCGTTTTCAAGCTGCTGTTCTCCGATTATGACGAGCTCGAGTTAAAGATCGATCGTGACACGCTGGAACCCGAGGCGCCCGATCTTCGTGTCACCAGTTTGACCGATACAGTGGTTGGCCAGGATTACTATGGGCGCCTCAAAGATGTGCTTGAAAACGCCGGCGGTTTCGTTGAGTCTGTTCCCGGAATGCCTGCCCGGCGCGGCGAACGCCGGTATTATGTTTTTGCTTTTGACTGGCGGCAGGACAATTTGTCAGCAGTCAGGAAGCTTGATTCCCTGATTGAAGCCATTCGGCGCGATTACGAGGACCCCGCTCTCGAAGTGGATGTCATTGCTCATAGCATGGGCGGCATGATCACGCGCTATTACATTCGCTACGGTACAAGCGATGAATTAGACGACAATGAATTCGCGGTCAACAACTACGGGGCATCACGAATTCGCCGGGCGATTTTACTGGGCACACCAAATCTTGGGTCAATCAGTGCGGTAAAAGCTGTCATCGATGGCTTGAAAATCGGCCTCGGAGAGCTTTCGCCGCAGCTGATCGCTACCTGGCCAAGTATCTACCAATTGCTTCCACATCCGATCAGCCAGTGGTTGATAACTGTGGATGGCGAGACCGTGAATCGAGACCTGTTCGATGTCGACACCTGGCGCAGGTTTCAATTCTCGATTTTTGACCCCAAGGTTGAGAAAAAAATCATCTCGCAATTCAAGGATTCCTCGGAGGGGAGGGAGTATTTGCGATTCTTGCAGTCTTATTTCGCCAAACATCTCGAACGGGCAAGGCGTTTTGTCTGGTCGCTTACGGTAAAGGCGCCCCACCCAGATGTGAAGTTGATCGTTTTCGGCGGTGATTGCCGGCTGACTCCAGCGCGGTTGGTGGTGGAAGAGGTCAATGGCAGATCGGTGCTGCGCTATTCGCCTCGCGAGATACGCCACCCAAATAAATCTGTAAATTATGACCGGCTGATGATGGAACCGGGCGATGGAAGGGTTACCAAGGCGTCATTGCTGGCCAGGCAGACCCACGATCCAACTGTCCAGCGACACGAATGGAGTCATATCGATATCGATTACGCTTTTTTTCTTTGCTCCAAGCACACGAAATTGACCGGCAATCCCAGTTTTCAAGACAATCTTTTGCACGCTATTCTGAGCGTCGACGAAGATACAAATCGGGCTATCGTGGAAGAGTAAGGGCACACTGTTACTGTTTTTTATGCCGCCATTTCCAGGGTGGAATCTGTTGATTCGGCGGGAGACTCCATAAGCCAATACTTTTTCTCCGGACACTTTTCTCCAACGCAAACAATCCCTCATCTTCCGCGTATTTGGGATATACCCATGCCAGGCCATGGCCTACCATCCACGAATTAACGTGCAATTGATCGCGTAGACGGTAAATATGGGCAACGAGGCGTCCATAGGCATCGATGTCATAAATTTCTATTCGAACCGGCTCGCCATCAATCAAATTTCTTAACTCGTCTCGTGATCTGTCTCCAAACGGCTGATCTTTCTCAGGCGCATCGATTTCCGCCAGGCGTATTTCAACCGAACGGCCTGGCGCGAGGCTTACGATGAGACTGTCGCCATCGAATACCTTGCTGACTATTCCGGTGTTGGCCGGTTCGCTGAAAACCGGTCCGGGGAATAGCAGAAGAAACAGCAGTGAGTAGCAAGCAAACAGCTTCATGGTTACGGGACCAATACAGCGGCACCGCTTAGGCCCCCGTCCCGAAGCTGACCCAGCGCATTGTTGGCTTCCTCGAGACCGAAAGTGGTGATCCGCGTATGAACCGGTACCAGTGGCGCAATTTCAAGGAATTCCCTGGCATCCGCCCTGGTCAGATTGGCGACCGAGCGCAATACTCTCTCGCCCCATAGTCGCCTGTATGGAAATGATGGGATATCACTCATATGTATTCCGCCGCAGATAACGGTTCCTCCCTTGCGTGTTTGCGCCATTGCTCGGGGAACCAGCTCTCCTGCGGGAGCGAAAATAATCGTGGCATCCAGTTCAATGCCTGGGTCATCTTCCGAGCCACCTGCCCAGACCGCGCCAAGCGACCGCGCGAAGTCCTGGGCTACCGTGTCGGCCTGGCGCGTAAAGGCGAATATGGATCGGCCCTGATGTATGGCGACCTGGGTGACAATATGCGCCGCGGCACCAAATCCATATATTCCAATATTCTGGGCCTGTCCCGTCATTCGCAGGCAGCGATACCCGATTAGCCCGGCACAAAGCAAGGGAGCCGCCTGTTGGTCGCCATAGTTTTCCGGCAGCGGGAAACAGAATCGATGGTCTGCAAGCACATAATCGGCAAAACCACCGTCAATCTGATAACCAGTAAACCTGGCTTCATCGCAAAGATTCTCTTTTTGCTCCCTGCAGTACCTACACCGGCCACAGGTATAGCCAAGCCAGGGGACACCAAGGCGAACGCCTTTCTCCATGATGACGCCCTCGCCCGCGTCGACTGCGTGGCCCACGATTTCATGACCCGGAACGATAGGGTAGGAGATATTGGGTAACTCGTCATCGACCAGGTGCAAGTCGGTCCTGCAAACGGCACAGGCCCTAACCCGAATCAAAACCTCGCCCGGGCCAGGAATGGGTATTGGTCTTTCTTCCAGACGAAGTGGCTGGCCCGCCGCCTGCAAAACCATCGCTCGGCCGGACTTATCAGTATTGGCAGGCACGATCGTCGGGCTCCGATTGAATGCGCTTCGCGATGATGTGGATCGCTCCGATCAGGCAAACAATGCCTGATGTTGCCTGGTGCCCTCATTTTGCAATACCAGGAGATCGAGGAACTCCTTTCCGCTCATCGCTTCTCCAAACAGATGCCCCTGCGCATAGGTACACTCATATTTCCTGAGTAGTTCGAGTTGAGCCTGGTTCTCCACGCCCTCGGCAACCACTTCGAGCCCAAGATTTCTGCCCATCTCAATTATGGTCTTGACCATCGCGGAGTCGCTACTGTCCACATCTGCGTTACGTACGAAACTCTGGTCAATTTTTATTGCGGAAATCGGGAAGTCTTTCAGAGCGCTTAGCGATGAATAACCTGTCCCAAAATCATCGATTGCGAGGTGTAGACCCATGGCATAGAAGTCATCCAGAATGCGAATCGTTCGCCGCGAATCGTGCATCAGTGTGGTCTCGGTCAATTCAAGTTCCAAGGCGGTTGGAGATACTTGCGTTTCGCGAAAAATTTCCTTGATTCGTTTTGATACGTTGGGACGCATCAGTTGTCGAAGTGAGAGATTTACCGCTATTCGTCCAGGCGATGGAACATACTCCTGCCAGTGCTTGTAATCACTGCAAACCTTTCGCAGAACCCAGTCGCCTATTTCGCTGATCATGCTGCCCTCTTCAGCGAGCGGGATGAATTTCGACGGAGCAATGTCACCGTGTCCCGGCAAACGCCAACGCAACAGCGCTTCTGCGCCGGCAATTTTTCCATTACGCAGGTCGATTTTTGGCAGATATCGTACGATCAGCTCTTTACGCTCCAGTGCCATGCGTAACTTGCTTTTCAACATCAATCGCTCGACCGCGGCGGCGTTCATTTCCGGAAGGTAAAGCTGACCGGTGTTGCCGCCATTTTGTTTCGCGTGATACATCGCTGCGTCAGCATTTCGGACAATATCAATGACGTTGTCCGCATCGCGTGGATAACAGGCAATGCCAATAGTCCCGGTGATAAATACTTCAGAATCCTGAATATAAAACGCGTCGTTAATGCCATCGAGGACCATGCGGGCGACATCTGACGCCCGGTAACGCGCTTCCTTATCGTTGGCAAAGCCTTCCAGTACGATGCCAAATTCATCGCCCGCCAGGCGTCCTATCAATACATTTTCTCCCAGTATCGTCTGCAATCTTTGTGCGATGAGTTCCAGGCACTGATCGCCGGCGGCATGTCCAAAAGTATCATTCACGTCCTTGAAATGATCCATATCCAGATAAAGCATTGCCAGTTCCAACTTGCTGCGTTTGGCTCGCGCGATACTGCGCTGGAGCAGATGCTGAAACTGCATCCGGTTGGGAATGCGGGTGAGCGCGTCGTATTTGGCAAGATATCGAATACGCTTTTCGGCGCGCTTGCGATCACTGATGTTTCTCGCGATATAGATATTTCCCTGGAACCTGGAATCCGCGGTGCTGACAACCGAACACGATACGGAGACAGGAATTCTACTGCCGTCCCGAGAGAGGAGTACGGTATCGGTCACCTCCGTCGTGGAAGTGCCCAGTGGAAAGGCATCTTTGCGATCGGGGCTGACAAGTCTCTGGATCGGCATCCCCAACAGCTCCTGCTCCCGGTAACCAACGAGGGTGCACGCCGAAGAGTTGGCTCTTTTTATCATGCCATCTGCGGAACTTACGAAAACGGCGTCATTGACGCTGTCGAGAATCAGGTTCAAATGGTAGGCAGGATCGACAGCCTCGATAAGTTTTTGCCTGAGCGTTTCCGCGTTTTTAGCCAGTAAGTGCATGTCCGGATCGGCGATCGTCGATAACTCGTCATCGGATTCTGTCGTTTCGAAGATATCCATCGACGCCGAAATCACATTGATATCCTTGTGCCGGCGCGCGCCAATTTTCAGTGCCCAGATCAAGCTCGGAACGACGCTGAAAAAGACTACCAACGCTGCAAGCATCCAGATTGACCGGACGCCGGTTTTTTCGATCCACAGCGGACTGGCGTGCAGCCACGCGAACGCGGCGATTGCCAGCAGAGCCGGCAAAACGGCGATCATAATCAGTTTTTTAATTAGTGACAGTCTTCCCATCTATATTACTTTCTGGCTCAGAGGAGCGAGGAAAAACAGAGCCTGCCTGCCAGCGCGATGAGATGTGCAGTGGGCGGGACGAAGGTGTTTCTGTGGAATCCCGCGTACTGTCGTTGTTGTTCTTCTTCTACTGGCTTGAACAGGCGCTGGCTCCGGACGCTCTCCGGAACGACGTCAGGCAACGTTCAGGAAACCATTATCCTGCATATAGGGCCAGTTGAGTATCGGGCATTGCCCCAAAAATAGCGGGGAGCTCCTAATCATCAACCATTCCCGACAATTTTACTGCGCTGCAACATCCATTTATACAACCTTCAGTAGCGTTTTTCCGCAGTTTGTCGCAAAAGCGGGCGATCGGGCGAATTGGCGCTTGCCAAATTATCACGCAGCATTTATCAATAAGAAATAATTCAAAGTTAAAGTAGCCGGCGGGGAAAACTAATGAGCAGACAATGGTGGATCGTCCTGGCGTCACTTCTTTTGGTGGCTTGCGGGAACGGTGAACAGGAATCGCCAACGGCAGTAGAGGCAGGTATCGAAACCGCTGGGCAAACGGATGCGAATGCAACTTTGTCACCCTACGAACTTGCGGTCGCCAGACAGTCCCGGCCGGAGGCGGATCAGTTACGGGACGCTACGAGAAAACCTGCCGAAGTATTGGAATTTTTCAATGTGACCGAAGGCATGAGCGTGCTCGATATGTTTTCCGGCGGAGGCTATTACACCGAAATTCTTTCTTACCTCGTCGGGTCGGAAGGAAAAGTGTATGCGCAGAATAACCAGGCATATCTGGATTTCGTCAAAGATGAGTTGAAAACAAGATTTGCGGATGGCCGGCTTTCGAATGTGGAGCGGATGAACATAGCGGTCGCCGATCTGGATTTACCGGCCGGCGCAATCGACGTGGCGTTGCTGATACTTTCGTACCACGATCTATATTTTCGCCCGGAAGACGGTTCCTGGCCGGAAATCGACGGGCCGGCGATGCTGTCCGACATATATAATTCGCTCAAACCGGGTGGCATGCTCGGCGTCATAGATCACAATGCGAACACCGGAGGTGACAAATTCGAAACGGCGACAGGCCTGCACCGCATCGAAATGATGGTCGTACGGTGTGAAATTGAAAGCGCTGGTTTCGCGTTTGATGGCTCAACGGATATGTTGCGCAACCCTGAGGACGATCTGAGTGCGCCCATGTTTGCCGAAGGTATACGCGGAAAAACGGACCGCTTTGTGCTGCGTTTCCACAAGCCATTCGATGGCAGTGAAGAGGGCGGACCCTCGACCGAATGTGAAAACTAGCAGCCTGTTGAAGAGTCTCAGGCGAGTGCGAGACAAGGCTAGAATCGACGAAAAAGCGTAGTGTTCACGCCAGTAAATGAGCATTTTGAGTCGATTCTTAACTCCGTATAGTGCCGTCTGAGGCTTTTAGGCGGGTTGCTAGGCGAGGTACCCACCGTCAACTGGCAGACAGGCCCCGGTCACATAAGAAGACGCAGGCGACACCAGGAATAGCACCGCTGTAGCTATTTCTTCCGGCTGCGCTATTCGGTTCATCGGGACCTGCTGTAAAAAGCTCTTCAGGATTTTTTCGTTCTGGGTCAGGGCGGAGGCGAAATGGGTGTCAGTCAGCCCTGGTAAAATGGCGTTGACGCGGATTCCATCGGCAGCAAATTCCTTGGCCATCGCCTGTGCCATCGACATCAGGGCGGCCTTGCTGATTGAGTAAACTCCCTGCCAGTGCCCGGCGCGTACGCCGTTCACTGATGAGACCAGGACAATATTCCCCCCTCCCTTGTGCTTCATTTTTTTTGCGACTTCCCGCGCGAGATAAAAACTGCCGCGCAGATTGACCTCGATTACCTTGTCGACCGCGCTCATTTCAACTTCCAGCATCGGTCCGAAATGCGGGTTGGCGGCCGCGTTACTGAGCAAAATATCTGCTACGCCGGGCCCTTTTTCCATCGCCGCCAGCAAATGGTCTGTTGCGTCCGTATCGCCGGCGTGGCTTGCGATGGGTGTAACCTGCCCGCCGGCGGCAAGAATCGTCTCCGTCGTCTGTTGCAGGTTTTCCTGTTTGCGGCTGGTAATGACGACGTGCGCCCCATGTTCGGCCAGCAGGACCGCACAGGCCGCGCCGATTCCCCTGCTGGCACCGGTTATCAACGCCGTCTTACCGGTCAAATCAAATAAGGCTGAGCTCATCAACGTGTCCTTAATTATGGGCAATGCAGCCACTGGCGCAGTAGAATCTAGCGGCAAGCGTCAACAGGAGAATAGCAGGATGTCGAGCGGTGGCGCGAGGAGAGCATTGATTACCGGTGCGGCCAGCGGTCTGGGGAAATCTTTGGCTTTGCGTTTCGCAGCCGACGGCTGGCGGGTTGCCGTCTGTGATCTGGATGAAGACCGGGTCCGTCTGACGGCGGAGGAAATCGACGAGGCTGGCGGTACGGGCATGTCTTTTCGGGCGGATGTGACCAGCGAGGAAGAGATCCAACACGTCGCGGAATCTGTTTCTGACCGATGGGGCGGCCTGGATGTGTTGGTGAATAATGCTGGCATTGCGACAACCGGTCGCACCGACGAAACCTCGATGGAGGACTGGCGGCGTATTTTTGAGGTGAATTTCTTTGGCGTGCTGAGGACGACGCAAGCCATGCTCCCGCTGATTGCGCGCGGCGGGCATATCATCAATGTTGCGTCATTTGCCGGCATCGCCGCGGCACCCGGTGTGGTCGCCTATAATACGACGAAGGCTGCGGTTATTTCTTTTTCCGAGAGTCTGCGGGCTGAGCTGATCGAAAAAGATATTGGCGTCAGCGTCACTTGCCCGTCGTTTTTCAAGACCCGACTGATGGAGACCTCCGGCGCGCCCCACGATAAAACCCGCGCAATGGTTGAACGATTTATGGAGCGCAGCAAGGTCACCGCGGAGGATGTTGCGGAGCAGATGTTCGTATCTGTCAGGACACGGCAGTTCATGCTGATACCCCATGCGGATGCTCGCTGGTTTTGGAGGTGGAAAAGATTTTTCCCGGAATGGTTTTTCAAGGGAATGAAAAGAATGGCCCGGCCCACGAGTCGCCCGGAGAATCACGATCGGGCAAGACAGGGACAGGATGTCGGGTAAAGCATTAGTTGTCGACGATTCGACCTCGGCACGGGCTGTTTTGGCGCAACAGCTACGAGATCAACAGATCGAAGTTGACGCAGTCGAATCGGGCGAGGCGGCGCTTCAGTATCTGGAACAGCAACACCCCGATGTCATTTTTATGGATCACCTTTTGCCGGGCATGGACGGCTTTGACGCTCTGCGAGCAATAAAAGAGAACCCGGAGACCTGCAACATACCGGTGCTGATGTATACGTCGAAACGTGGGGAAGTCTATCTGAACCAGGTTCGCGAACTGGGCGCGGCGGGCGTTTTGCCAAAAGGGAACAAGCCGATCCAGGTTTCCAAAGTATTGCGTTCCCTGCGGCTGATGTCATCCGAAGGCAAGGTAAGCAGCCAGGGCAACGGCGATGTGGATGATGGTGACAGGACAGGACATTCCGACGCGGTTTTGCAGGACATTTACCGGCGCTTTCGCCGTCTGAAAGCCAGGCTGGGCGCATCGCAGGATCTGCATGCAGAGGATGATGATTTTTCTATCGCCGGGCCGCGCAGCCGGGACACGTGGCGGTGGGCGGTGGCTGCCCTGGCGATAGTCTGCATCGGTCTCTGGTACCAGTTTTCGAAATCGCAGGTCAGGGTGGAGATGCTGAGAACCCAGGCTCAGGTACAGGAACGGGCGATAAGCAATCTGCGCGACGGCATGGCGCGTGACTTGTCGCGCCTAAGCCGTGCGCTGACTGGCGGCAAGGTTGAAACTCTGGCCGGTCCCGCTGCGGTTGTGAATCTGGAGGCGCTGGAATGGGCCTTGAACCTCGATCAGTGGGTGAATCCGGGAGACCGGCCGCTGGGTGACATCAGGCTGGCTACCGTTGAAGGATTGCTGGGACGGTTGGATAAGCTAGGATTTGAGGGTGTCGTCACGCTAAACGTACACAGCGGTATGTTTTGCCAGAATCGGGAGGATGGCCGCTGGGTGACCGCCGGACCGGGCCAGATCGTTAGCCAGTGTGGTCGTCTGGGCACGATGGAGGCGGATGAGCGGTCGCCTGCATTTTCCAGGTTTCTCAGTTCCAGCCCGATACTTGCCGATGGCCGAATTCGTCTGGAAATAATCGCGCATGGTGACAGCAGTCCTTTGATGGCCTACCCGAATGATGCCGCGTCGATAAGCGCCGATACCTGGAACGGCATCGCGGCACTGAACAATCGGGTCGAGACCAGACTCCTGCAAACCAATTAAGCTAAGCAAAAAGCAAAGGCCGGAGACGGACATGAATAACAGACAATGGATGATCTATGGGGCGAACGGCTATACCGGCGAGTTGATTGCCCGAGAGGCGGTCGAGCGCGGGAGCGAGCCGGTGCTTGCCGGCAGATCGGCCGGGAAAATCGAGCCACTTGCCGCCGAGTTGGGGCTGGAAAGCCGAATTTTTTCGCTGAATGATCCGGAGGCCACCAGACAGGGCCTGTCCGGAATCGAACTGCTGGTGCATTGTGCCGGGCCGTTTTCTGCGACGGCGAAACCGATGCTGGAAGCGTGCCTGGCCAGCAGAACCCACTACCTGGATATCACCGGTGAAATTGATGTGTTCGACCATGCACATAGCCTTCATCAAAGAGCGGTCGATGCCGGCGTCGTGGTGTGTCCCGGCGCCGGGTTCGATGTTGTCCCCACCGATTGTCTGGCCGCCGCACTTAGCGAATCGTTACCTGATGCGACCCATTTGATACTGGGATTCGATTCACAGTCGGGTTTGAGCCAGGGAACCGCCAAGACATCCATCGAGGGCCTGGCCAAAGGTGGGCGAATCAGGGAGGACGGTAAACTGGTTACGGTCGGTCTTGGCCATGAAAGCAGGCAGATAGATTTTGGCGACGGCGAGAAATGCGCCATGACCATACCCTGGGGCGATGTCGCGACAGCGAACTACTCCACCGGCATTCCTAATATTCGGGTTTTTGTACCTGCCTCCCCCCGGTTGGTAAAAAGACTGAGGATGCTGAACAAAGTGCGGTTTTTTTTGGGGCTCGGTGTCGTGCAGAATTTTCTGAAAAAGAAGGTGGAGAAAGGCGATCGTGGGCCAAGTGGCGAGCAGCGCGATAATTTACCCACTTATGTCTGGGGAGAGGTCAGGAACGCGGCCGGTGACCACAGAACCGGCAGAATCAAAACGGCGAACGGTTATGCACTGACGGTTACTGCCGCGCTTGCCCTGGTTGATATTGTGCTGGACGGGAATTTTCCGGGGGGCTACTTCACACCATCGCTGCTGGCGGGCAAAACCCTGGTGGAGAATCTACCAGGTTCGGGCGACATAGAAATTACCTGATGTCGGGCGTATCGAACCCATATCCGTTCGCGCCGGACATTTGGCGCGATTGATCAAAGGATGGCAGAAATCATGTCAGAATTCCGGCCGGCAAAATTTTTGCGTAGCCGTCATGCACAATCGATACTCGGCGGCTTGAAAATTCGCCAGCCAGTGGTCCGATTTCGCGGCCGGAACATGTTGCAGGCATCACGATCCATGTTACTGGACTGTGGCGAGGGCGCTACCTGGCACGGTTATTACTCGCCCCATCTGGAGGCGAAAAACGGCCCGCGAAAGTTGGCGATCCTGATTCATGGCTGGGAGGGAAGTGCTAATTCCCTGTACCTGATATCCGCCGCCGACTATTTGTACAGGCAGGGTTACGAGGTTTTCCGCCTCAATATGCGTGATCACGGGCCGACTCATCATCTGAATGTAGAACTGTTTCACTCGGGGCGGATCACGGAGGCGGTCGGCGCGATATCAAGATTGCAAAGCCTGTTTCCTGACCATGTGCTTTATCTTGGCGGATTTTCGCTCGGCGGTAATTTTTGTCTGAGGATTGCCGCAAGAGCGCCTGAGGCGCTTATCGATCTAAAAAAAGTAGTCGCGGTCAGCCCGGTTCTTGAACCGCGCCATACGCTGGAAGCACTCGACAATGGTTTTTTTGGCTACAAAAAATATTTCGTTATCAAATGGCGCCGCTCACTCGATATCAAGCAGAAGCTATTTCCGGATGTTTATGATTTTTCGGATATCCCCTGGACTGATGGTCTGATGGATATGACTGAACGGTTTGTCGACGCCTACGCCCCTTATCCGGATTTGCAAACCTACCTGTCTGATTATGCGATCACCGGCGACAAACTTGAGGGTCTGGTGGTTCCGTCGACTTTGATTACAGCAAGAGATGATCCGATGATTCCGATTGGCGATCTTGATCGGGTAGCCAGGCCCGAAGCGCTGGACATCATTGTTACCGAGTTCGGGGGTCATTGCGGTTTTCTTGAGGGCCTGGATGGAAGCAGTTGGATCGATGGGCAAATCCATAGCCGATTCGCGGAAGTGTCTTGAGCAATGTCACCCTTGTTGCTCGTATCGTCCTGCTGTTAATTTTTCTCGAGGCCGGTGGAAGCCGTGTTTTCGGAACGCAGCAGCAGGTCATGGAATTCGCCGTTTATGGTTATCCTGACTGGCTGCGCGTTCTGACCGGCGTTATTCAAGTCGCCGGGGTCCTGTTGCTTTGGTTTCGCGAAACCCGGTTGGCTGGCGTTGCTTGTGTTGTTCTGGTTATCGTCGGCGTTACCTACACTTACTCGCGCTATGACGACACCTCCGCCTTGCTGTACCCGGCCGGATGGCTCGTATTGCTCGCACTCGCGGTTTGGCCATTGAGGAACAACGATGGTCTCGCCCGGCCCTGCGAATGAGAACAAGAAAATTCGGCCGCCCGGCTACTCAGACGACAGTTCCGAGACCAGTTGATAAAGAAATTCCTGTCCTTCGAAAAAAGACTGCACGAGAATTCGTTCATCCATACCGTGGGCCCTGGTGTCATTGATGTCGAAAAACATGCCCGTTACGCCATACGTTGGGATGCCGGCATTTCGCAGATACAGGCCATCCGTAGCACCGGGGATCATAATGGGTGTGACGATTACGCCAGGCCAAATCCGGGCCGAAATATTTTCAACACTTTCAAAAATTTCCGGCAACAGCGGAGAAGGGTTACTGGCAACGCCGTCCCAGATCGAGGTTAGCTGGATCTTTTCGTTGGCGATCAATTCGGCCAGCGCAGCCTGTACCATTTCGGAAGATTCGCCGGGCAGGATACGGCAGTTGATTACGGCGCTCGCCAGTTGGGGCAAGGCGTTTTCAGCATGCCCGCCGGATAGCCCGGTGGCGACACAGGTCGTTCGCAGCATCGCATTGAGCGCCGGGTTTTTTGCCAGGCGGGCCGCAGCATCCGGATCTGTCGGAGATCGGCTGACCGCGAGCATATCGGATGCGATTGCCGTCGTTTGCGTTGGCGCCATTTTCTCAAAAAATATTTTTGTGTCTTCACTCAGATTGACTGGAAACTCGTAGGCCGCGATATTGAGCAGAACCTGCGCCAACGTGTAGATAGCATTTTCGGGGACCGGCAAGGAACTGTGCCCGCCACGGTTTCTTACATCGATTCTGAAGCTTTGGTAAATTTTTTCGCTGACCTGGACGGCGTTAAAAACTTTTTTCCCGTCAATGATCGCGCCCCTGCCGCCCTCGTTGAGTACGTATTCCGCCTCGATCAAGTCACGGTGGTTCCCCAGCAGCCAGGCTACACCATTATTATCGCCGCCTTCTTCATCGGCTGTCAGTGCGACGATGATGTCCCGGTTTGGCGCATAACCGTCTTTTTTCATGCGTATCAGGTTGGCAATCCAGATTGCGGCCTGTGCCTTATCGTCGGCCGTGCCACGGCCATAGAAATAACCGTCTCGTTCGAGAAACTCAAAGGGATCGACCGACCAGTCGGTTTTTTCCGCTTCCACGACATCGAGGTGTGCAAGAAGAAGTATCGGTTCCCTGGAACCGTCGCCATGCAGGCGGGCGACCAGGTTTCCACGATTCGGGATTTCTCCCAATACGCGGACATCTTCGGCTGCGAACCCGGCGGATAACAAGCGATCCGCCATCGCATTGGCAGCCACGCTTGTGTCGCCTGTCGAGTGAGTCGTATCAATTTCGATCAACTGCCGGAACAGGTCGCGGGCCAGCAACTGATTTTCATCAAGATCGCCTGGAAATAAGCCTTTGTCCGGTTTCTCCGGTCCGGTCGCTATGAGCACGACGATCACCGAGACAGCGACAATGGCGGTAAACAGCAGGCCTGTCTGTCGTTTCATAATCCTTTCTTTTCTTGGGTTCTTGCAGGCGCCGAAACCATTCGTGGCACCTGTTCGTCCGCTTAAACCGTTATGTTATCCACATCCTTCAAGCCAAGTAAGATCGCCGCGATAATCAGAAGCGTTCCTGATACACGGTTCAGCCGGGCTGCGCCCTGTTCTCTGAAAAAACCGGAAATCAGGCTCGCGAAACCACCGTAAACCAACAGAAGAAAACCGTCTATCAGCAGGTAGGTTGTGCTTAGAATGACAAATTGCTCGGCCATCGGCTGTGTTGGAATCAGAAATTGCGGGAAAAGGGCGGCGAAGAAAATGATCGCTTTCGGGTTGGTCGCTGAAGTCAAAAACCCCTGCCAGTACAGCGCCCGGTCCGGGCGTCCGGTTCCTGCAGACTGGCGGGTATCCGTTACCGGTTGGGATTTAAAAAACAATCTGACGCCCAAGTACACAAGGTAGGCGACGCCGGCCCACTTCACAAACCTGAAAAACGAGTAGGACGCCTGGATCAACGTGACCAGGCCGGCAGCGGCAACCAGCATCTGAAGCAGATTGGCGGTCAGGTCTCCGGCCATTGTTGCCAGGGACTTCCTGTATCCGTGTGTCAAGCTGTTTGACAGCATCAGGATCTGACTGGGTCCCGGCGTGCTCATCAGGATCAATATGGTCGTTACATACGCAAACCACCACTGCAGCTGCATTTTAGGTTGGGATCCTTATTCCAATTCGGATCGTTTTTCGCTAAACGCGATCGGTTCGCTGACGCCGCTCACATTGACGCCGCCTTCGATAATCGCGCCCTCGGCGATGGCAATCGACGCGCCAGTTAGACTACCGGTAACCCTGGCGCTCGCAGCGACTTCAAGCTGGCCTGAAGCCCGCACCTCTCCATGAACCTGACCGGCGATTACGACATTTTCAGCCCTGATGGTTCCGTTCCAGCTCCCATCGACGGCTATGGTCAGTGAGCCTTCGAGCTCGCAGTCGCCTTCGACCTCTCCGCAAACGACAAAATGACCACGGCCACTGAACTGCCCGACAAAGCGGGTTCCTTCGCCCAGCAAGGTTGTCGAATCTGAGGCGCTATCCATAAAGCGACGAAATTTATTGGCCATCGTCATACTCCCTGTTTTTGTCTTTCGATCCTGATTCCGGGGCTGGCGCCCCGTTGACTCATCGTGGCATTGTGCGCACATTGGGTTTCGGAATCCAGTCTCGGCTTTCAAAGCGGAACAAGGAAAATAAATGAGCTTTGTCACTCACCTGCGTTGCCTGGGATGTGGAAAAGAGTTTCCCGCCGACCAGGTCATGAACCTGTGTCCGGAAGACAATCTCCCGGTGCAGATATGCTTCGATCTGGAGACACTCAGAAAAAAAGAGGCGGGCGATATTGCCTACCGCCCGGAGCTGAAAAACATGTGGCGTTTTGGGCGTCTGATGGCGCTGGATCCGGGTGACGCGGAAGATGCGAGCAGTATTTTCTCCCTTGGCGAAGGATACACTCCGATTTACCGGTGGTCGGATCACAGCCTGGCAAAAAAGCATGGCTTTGAATTGTGGTTGAAGGATGAGGGGCGTCCGGCAACGGGTTTTGGCGCAAACCCGACCGGTAGTTTCAAGGACCGGGGGATGGCCATGGTGGTTTCCATGGCGCGAAAATTCGGGCTTGAAAAGCTTGCGGTTCCTACCCAGGGCAACGCCGGTGACTCGTTGGCCGAATACGCGGCGCAGGCCGGCTTGTCGGCCGCGGTCGCAATGCCTGATGACACGCCGATGCCAATTATGGGTAAAGTCTCTG
>JAPUGL010000030.1 GCA_027292775.1 Gammaproteobacteria bacterium
CAGCTTTGAGTTGTTGTGGTCGATTTTCGGAATGCGGCGATGACGTGAATCGGCGCCCGGTCCGACCGGCGGCGCTCCAGCCAGCGCATGCTAAAGCCCTGAGAGTCGCAATCCAGTAATGTGGGCAGCGGACCGCGGAGCGCAAAATAGCTCGCAAGGTTGGTTGCCAACGTCGTTTTGCCGCAACCGCCCTTGGGATTGTGGATGACGATCTTCTGCAGATCGGCACGATTGGGAGAATAAGACATCTGCCCGTCGAGGTATCCCTGCCCGTATCGAATTTTCCACCGTTATCATACGCCTGTTCTTCGCGGTCACAAAGTGGATAGCTCTAATTCAGTTTGTTCGTCCGGCCGTCAAATAGTGCCCATCGGCGAAACCCTGGAAACAGGTTTCGACCGATGGATGGCGGATAGGCGCTCCGCTCACGTCTGCTTCCAGATTGCGCTGCGCGACGTAGGTTTCATGGGTTGCGTCATGCACCAGCACGCGGTACCAAGGCTGGTCTTTCGGCGGTCGTGAACGCGCGACGGCGTCATACCACTCGTCAGACAGCATCAAACACGGATCGACGTCGACTACCACGCCACGGTAATCAAACAGTTTGTGATGTACCAGGTCGCCAACCGAAAAATGAGCGTTCACTGTCATGTCTGCCTGCAAGCCTAGCCTCAGCCTCGTTGGTGTTTCACATGGCTTCAGCCATTACTGGCCTGCGATGGTGCATGTAAAACATTATCCCTATATATATGAGCATCCCGACAAGTGCCATGCTGCCACTGACCATGAACACGGTGCTGTAACCCAGGCCTCCGTCCAGTATCGAAGCAGCGACAAACGGGCCGATGGATTGTCCAAGGCCCTGAACGCTGGGCAGAAGGGCGACCAGAGTTCCGCGCCGGTCCATATGCGACAACATTGCAGACTGATAGACGTCGACAAATGTCCACAATGTCATAAAGGCAAACAGGCTCACCACGAAGTTGATTTTGGTAATTCCACCACTGACCATCATGACGGCGCCTGCCATTAGTAACAGGGACGCGAGCAATGGCTTGAACAAACCGAAACGAGTACAGAAATAGGCGATGACGCAACCGATAATGGCAAATATGGACGAAAATGACAGCCGCGGGGTAGTCCATTCCTGGGTGAGTCCGTCTGCCAGTGCCGCCAGCTCAATATAGGTGTAGTAGCCGCCGATATTGATGTAGGTGAAGCACACCGCGACGAGGCAGATAATCGGCATGTATACGGGCACATGCCAGTCTTCTCCTTTGTCCTCGCCCTTTTCCTGTTGTTGCAGTTCTTCGGCATTAAGAGGTCTGCTCGGTATCCAGTGAATAAACGCGGCACAAACAGCGGTCAGCCCAATGAAGATCAGGTAAATCCCGTCCATTGAGAACAGGGGCAAAAATTGCAATTCAAGGAATGTCGAAAAGGCAAAACCCAATAACAACATGTTGAATGTGTGCACCGGTTTCGTCGTGCCACCTATCGTCACCACCGCAACCGCCGTGAAAATACCGCTACCGAGCCCAGCGGCAATGCGGAGCCACAGTATTTGGTCGAAATCTACAAGACCTATGCACAAGGCGTTGGCACCGATGGACAACACAACGCCTGCCCAGACCAGGTAGCGTCGATTGACCCATGCGACCATTAGCGCAGCCATAAAAGCACCGGCCGCCATGCCACCCAGATCAGCTCCCCAAACTCTTCCTACCTGCGCCGGCGTGAAATCCAGTTGGGCCACAAGGGCAGTACTGAGGACTGGAACACTGACCATCACAGAGTATCCAACCAATGCCATGAATATCGCTATCGATATAGAACGCCAGCCGTCGAAATTATTGGACATGCCAGCGCCAGTAGTCGCATCGTCGGTCATATTGATCCTTTGCTGTTTTTATTGATTACAGGCAGAGTTTAACTGATTGTTTCAATCCATCCACAAGCTGATCCACGTTTGCAGGTCCGAATGGCAGTGGTGGGCGTATTTTCAATATATTCCCGTACAGGCCTTCTCTGCTGATCAGAATTCGGAGTTCTCGCATATTGTTCACTATTCGCCTGGCCATATCAGCTGCCGGAGTTTTTGCGGCGTGATCTGACACGAGTTCAACACCCGCGATTAGACCGAATGAACGAACGTCGCCGATGCACTCACAACTATCGGCCAAACTGTCCAGGCATTCTTTCAGATAGATTCCTGTCTCCCGGGAGTTTCGCAACAGGCCGTCGCGTTCGAAGGCGTCCAACACCGCCAGGCCAACCTTCGCAGAGACGGGATTGCCGCCAAAGGTATTGAAGTAGTGATCATGTTCCGTAAACGCATCCAGGATTTCGTGTCGCATGATTGTCGCAGCCAGAGGATGGCCGTTGCCGATTGGTTTGCCCAGCGTTACGATTTCGGCTTCCGCGCCATGAACTTCGAAGCCCCACATTGCCTGGCCCATCCGACCGAAACCCGATTGCACCTCGTCAGCGATCAACACTCCACCGGCAGCTCTGATCCTGGCCGCCGACCCAGTGACAAGTCCTTGTGGCGGCAGAAACATGCCGTCGCTGGTGAACGCGCAATCCAGCAATAGCGCAGCCGGCTTGACCCCGCGGCCGCGCATGCGTTCGAGCGCAAGATCGACTTCGTCCAGGTAATCCTGCACCCAGTCGGCATCGTTCGAGCGCGCCGTTCGCCGGTACGTATCGGGCGACGGAATGGTCTCCACCCATTTCTCGAGGGTCTCTTTTCCGGAATCACCGGGAGAAAGCTCGGCTATTGTTGTGGTATTGCCGTGATAGGCGCAG
>JAPUGL010000031.1 GCA_027292775.1 Gammaproteobacteria bacterium
GTCATCACGCCATCCGTTCGATGCAAAATGTGCTGCGCCCGGTACAATCGTTCCAGTGCCGCCGGGTGATTGCCATTGTCTTGTTCCAACTGCGCCAGGAATACGAGTGGCTCGACCAGCGCCGGGTCGAACACACCGCCGTTTCTTTCGATCAATTCGATCGCTAACTCACCTGCTTGAGTCGCCGGGAGATAGTCGCCGGACTGTTTCTGGACCATGGCGAGCTTCATCAACGGTTCAACCAGCGATGCGCGGGTTGCGGAATGGTAATTCGACGCCTGGTCGATCACGCGTGCGGCGACCGCCAGCGCATCCGCATATTGGCCCGCCGTGGAAAATGCCTGGAATTCGATAACCGGTGTCGAGGCGCTGTCGATGTCAGTGGTGTCTGCTTCCGACGAGCAGACCACTTGCGGAGCAAAGAGCATGCCGGCGACCAAAAGCGTTATCGCGGCCGGCCAGTGAAAAAGATTGATTGGCATATCGACCTGGTCTAGTTACCGGCCGGTTTGGCATCGGCTGCTAACGCAGTACCGGCAAACTCTTCCCTGATATGCGCGGTCGTGGCGACCGGTTCGCCATCGACAAATCGTGGCCTGTATATGGACCTGCGCACTTCTTTTCTGAACAGGGAACGCATCATGACAGGTGCATTGGACGCGACCATTTCAATATCGCTGACGGATCCGTCGGCCATTACCACGAATGACGCTTCGGCAAAGGTGTCGTCATGCTTGGTGTATCTTCTAACAGCGTTGGCCACCGAGCGTGGCTTCTTGTATTGCAGCCGCAAGGGGCGGCCAAAATATTGCTCTTTCAGTTCCTGCGCGTCGCCCTCCGAATCCAGAAGTTTCATCGCCTGCTGATAAGTTTTAATCCCGCTTTTCTTTTTTCTCAACACCATATACATGTCGCCCAGGTTGACATATATCGCGACCCGATTGGCGAACGACACTTTTTCCTGGTGATGCTCCACGATCTGTACCGCACGGGTCAGCGCTGCCAGCGCCTGCCCCGGGGTGGCTCCTGGCACCCTTTTTAGAGGCTGTTGTCTTTGTACCGAATCAGAGGACAAAACGGAGGCATTCCGCCGAGAATCATAATTGCCAATGCCGGCCTCGTGTCTGAGTTGCTCGGCCTTTCGTTTGCGGTAATCCCGGAGTTCGCGCTGGTCCTGCCTTACCGATGCCAGCCCCAGCAGCAAATCGACCAGCGCAAGATCGTTTTCCCCGAGGGATGTTTCAGTTATCTGAATCGCCTCGTCATAAAGCTTCCGAGCATCGTCATACAGCCTCAGTTGCGACTGGAACCTGGCCAGTCTGACCATCGATGGCACTAACAGAATCGAACCTCGTCCAAATAGATGAATGTCCACCATATAGCGAAAATTCTGCGCCGAATTCGCTTTTCCCAGATCCTTCGTTACTATATAACTCTGCGTCATTTGCTCAAGAGCCGGCACCTGGTCGGGGCTGAAAACTCCGTCCAATCGATGACTGATATGCTGAGAACGCAGAAACAACCCGATCGCCCGCTCATGTTCGCCGCCTTTTTGCATCAGGCGGCCCGCGTCGTTAATCGCTGTTACCAGCCGGGCGTCATAAATACCGCCGTCCCTTTCGATCAGGTCTATCGCGCGTTCGATGGATTTCGCCGCCTCCCGATCGAGTTGCAAATCTTCCTGGGTGCCCGACAGATTGATCAGCGGCTCGATCAACTCCGGGTTATAAGGGTCTTCTGAACTGTCTTCCCGCTCGACCGCAAACAACGCGTATTCCAACGCCTCCGGATAGCGTTCGCCCGCAGACATTTTCCGCGATTCCTCGATCAAGATTGCGGTGGACAGATCGCCCCGCTGTGATTTTGCTGCAACAACGCGGTCGTCCATTTCATCGTCTGAACCCGGTGACGCCCGATCTTGCGCCGGCGCTGTCTCGACCAGCGAGTCAACCGCGGCTCCTTCCGTGTTCGCCTGATCCGCCGAATCTGCGATCGTCGTGGCCGCTGCCTCCGCGCGGGGTTCATCCTGAGCATCAGCATACGCGGGCAAAACGAGAAAACCGGCGGCAAGCACCATCGGCGATGCCGCGACGGAAAAAAGTCTTTTTGTGCTTGCAAAAATCACTTGACGGCCGAGTGCCTCACAGAATGTGGCCGTGCCAAGGAACCCGACAACATCGGGGTCGAATCGGCCCGGATGACCACATATTTACCGCCCCCCCTGTCGCAGACAGGTGGAAAACAGGATTTATCCCCCGCCCCTGTTGCCCCGCATGTTGATCAAAGGCCTAAGCGCACTTTCGATCGATCGATGATTTTTCAGTTGTTCTGAACCCAAAACCGTAATATTGGTCAAGCTGTCTTTATTCGGGTTGTTGGGGTCGACCGTGCGCTTGATACGCGAACCTGTGACTGCGCGCACCTCGGTTTCAACCTGGGTTTGCTCGGTGACTTCCTGTTTTAGTGTCGGTTCGAACGGGAGTGTGCTGGCGGCACAGCCCGCAACAAGCACTGCACCTGCACAAATGGTCGACGCTGATACCAATTTCAACATTCTCTCCACGATCTGTTCCTCGCTATCGATGTTTCCGGTTGATGGCTGGCAAAGCCTGTTTCTCCCGTTAATTTAAATGACCCGCCGAGTAACGCAAAAGTTCAAAGTAGCTCATGCTGCAGCGCGACATTATGCCTGGCGCTCCACTCCGGGGCACCCTCCTTATTACACCACCGTGCTCCCCGGAGGCAAGTGATACGCCATTGCGATACTCTCACCTGCGGTCGGCCAGCACCAGGAACAAGGCTGACTACCACTTGATGAGCAGACCGCCTCGGTATAGTTTCAAGGTCAGTCCACTGGCGTGGGCAACTGATCGAATCCGCGGTGGTCCAAACAAGAAGACGGTAATCATGCACAAAAAATCGCCAACAGGAATCTTTCGAAAACCCGCTTGCCTGGCGTTGCTAGCGGCGATGGCGGGACTGATATTGTCATCTTGCGCATCCAATCCGACCGGTGGCTCCGATTTTGTCCTGATGTCTGAAGAAGATGAGCTTCAGCTCGGCGCCCGGCTACACCCGCAGATCATCCGGCAGTTCGGTATTTACCAGGATCAGAGACTGCAAAACTATGTCAATGACATCGGCCAGAAACTGGCCGCAGTGAGTCATCGGCCGAACATCAAGTACCGTTTTACCGTTCTTGACGACGACCAGGTCAACGCGTTTGCGACGCCTGGCGGATATATCTATATCACCCGCGGAATCATGGCCTATCTGGATTCGGAGGCTGAACTTGCCGCCATCGTCGGCCATGAAATCGCTCATGTCACAGCGCGCCACGCAGTCAGGCAGCACGGCAAATCATCGATCGTCAAAGCACTCTCTGCGGTCGCCGGGATGCTTACACCGATGCAATCGGGAAGCGTGCTGACCAGTTACGTCGGCGGCGCGTTGTTGAGCGGTTTTGGCAGGAAAGCCGAACTGCAGGCAGACGGATTGGGCGCGGAATATATGGCGAAAGCCGGTTATGACCCGGAATCCATCATCGATGTGCTCCGGGTAATGAAGCAAAAGGAGATGTTCGAGGTTGAAAGAGCACGCCAGGAAGGACGCGAGGCACAAGTGTATCACGGTGTTTTTGCCACTCACCCCGACAATGACACCAGGCTAAAGGAGGTCGTCGGTGCGGCTGACAAACTGCAGGTCAGGCCAGATGCCGTGGTAAACGCTGAAGCTTACCTCAGCCGGATCAATGGTTTGGTATTCGGCGAATCCCGCGGCAACCGTGTTATCCGGGCCCACAAGTTTTACGACCGCGGACTCGGTATCAAAGTCACGTTCCCGGAGGGGTGGGCGATCAGCAACCGCAACGACGAAGTCATCGCGACTTCGCCGGATGGCAACGCTGCGCTTTTTTTCAGCGCGTTGCCAATCCCGAAACGCGTGGTGCCAAAAACCATTCTTCGTCAGCAAATGGGCGCCAGAAATATCCGCGACTCGAGCAACATCACGATCGATGGTTTACCGTCCTTTCTCGCGATTGCCGATTATTCGGAGTCCGCATACGGCAAACGGCCGGTTCGCTACGCATTTATTGCAGATCCAAAAAGAAGAGTCGGATTCATATTCGCCGGGGCGGGTAGAAACGATCGGCGCAAAATCGCTGCAGATCCGGAATTCATCAAAGCCATCTTCAGTTTCGACCGAATGAATGACGCAGATTTTCGCGCGGCCAGGCTGCCGGTCATATCGCTGCATCGTGCGGATGGAAAATCAAGCTTTGCGAGCCTGGCAGAAAATTCGGTTATCGGTTTGCATGCCGAGGATCAACTGCGCCTGCTGAACAGGGCCTACCCGGATGGCGAACCGGTAGCCGGAAAAATAATCAAGGAAGTCAGATGAATTCACGGCGCAAGGCGTTGTCGAACAGCAGTCTGCAGCCAGCCAGGATAAATGGAATGACCCGGCACTATGCGAAGGAATTTTCGTTTCTTTTGGGGCTCATACCGCTGCTTTTTCTCGCTTCGCCATCGTCGGCGCAAAAGCCGGACGCCGGCGAGATCGACGATGCATTGTGGGAGATTCTCGACAGCGCGAGACCATCGGTCGTCACTCTCCTGGCCTACGGAGCCAATGACGGACTGCGCAACATTGGCAGCGGATTCGTCGTGTCCGAGGACGGCCTGATCGCCACCAATCTGAAAATTCTTGATGGGACTGTGCGTATTGAAATGTTGCTGGCGGACGAACTGACCGAGGAACTCGAGTTGGTTGCGCTGACCGATTCACACTGGGGGGTCGCCCTGCTCCGTAGCGACGCCAGCGTTCCGCTACCGCTGTATCCTGGCGAGGCGCGGTCGGCAAGAATAGGTGAAGAAATTATTGCGATTGGCAGCCCCAAGGGCGTCAACGTCACTTTGTCGCAAGGAAAAATTGTATCCCGGTTCAGGCATCGCGGCACCGATGAGTTGCTGCAAATCTCCAACGATTTTAGCCCGGGCATGAATGGCGGGCCTGTCCTGAACATGGATGGAGAAGCGATCGGCATGCTGACTTCGTTTGTGCGTGCCGGTCGGCCAGTGCACCTGGCGATTCCGGCAAATGTCCTGCAAACGATGGTTGCGGCCGCCAAAAACAGGCCTGCGGAAAAGGACTTGAAAAAAGTGCGGGAGCGGATTGCCGATCTGAAAACGGAACTGGACGAAATGCGCCCGGGTTTAGAGGCACAGTGCAGCAGCGACGATTTGTCATTGATCGATTCAGTAATTAACAACGCCATCAGGTCCGGTGCCGTGGTTTACAACGAAGGAAACCCGCTTGCCTGTTTCCGGATTTATGAAGGGGCGAGTTACCAAATGCTCTATCGGCTCAAGGGGCGGTGCAAAATTGCCAGCCGCTTTCTCGAAAGAGTTCTGCTGGAAGCCGCGACGGCTCGCGACCCGGGGCAATGGGACAGCATTCCTGCCGCCCAGGCCTGGATCATGAGAAGCGCATTCGATTCGTTGACCGGCGCCAGAAACATGCTTCCACGGGGACCAAGCGCCGAGAGCGCTCCGCCCCCCGGGAAAGAGACGGATACCTGATCCGCGGCGGGCTGTTCTCGTCCGCCTGGCCTGCGTATGATTCGCAGCACAGTGATGCGGTCTGCCCCATCGGCCGAGACCGCGTCAATGAACGCAAGGGCCAGCCATGAGTCAATCAGAATCTCGACCCCATAAGATGCTCGCGCTCGCCGCATTCATCGTGGTCGTGGCCGGGATGAAAGCGGCGAGCCCGATCCTGGTTCCGTTCCTGTTGTCGCTTTTCCTCGCCGTCATCGCAGCCCCCCCGATGTTCTGGCTGCGCGACCACGGCCTGCCAAATTGGCTCGCTTTGCTCGCCGTGGTTGCCGTTATCGTCGTCGTGGGCATAGGTCTGGGCGCCGTCGTCAGCCGGTCCATCGGTGACTTTTCGCGTGACCTGCCTTTGTACCAGGCGCGGCTGGCGGAGATTTCGACAAGTCTCGTCAACCTGATCGATCGCCTCGGCCTCGAGGTTTCGACTGAAAACCTTCGGGAGCTGCTGGATCCAGGCCGCGCCATGAGTCTTGCGGCGGGGGTACTGGCGGGACTGGGATCGATGCTGACCAATACCTTTTTGATCCTGTTGACGGTAACTTTCATGCTGCTGGAGGCCGGCGGATTCGCCGCCAAGCTACATACGGCGTTCCCCGGTCCGCATGGTGCGCTGAGCACATTTGCCGATGTCAGCGCCAGCATCAACAGATATGTGGGCCTGAAGAGCCTGATCAGCCTGGTGACCGCAATCCTGGTGGTCATCTGGTTGTCCATACTGGGCGTGGATTACCCGTTGCTGTGGGGTCTGCTCGCATTCTTTTTCAATTTCGTCCCCAATATCGGCTCGATTATCGCCGCGGTGCCGGCCGTGCTGCTGGCGATCGTGCAATTGGGGGCCAGCACGGCGTTGCTGACCGCTGGAGGCTATCTCGCCGTCAATATTCTGTTGGGCAGCGTGCTGGAGCCCAGGCTGCTCGGCCGTACGCTCGGCATTTCGCCGTTGATCATTTTTCTGTCCCTGGTCTTCTGGGGCTGGGTGCTCGGTCCGGTCGGCATGTTGTTGTCGGTGCCATTGACGATGATCGCGCAGATTATCCTGTCGAGCAGCGAGCGTACTCAATGGATCGCGATCATGATGGGCCCTGAACCGGGAGAAATGGTCGAACAAAAGCCCTCTGAGGACGAGCAGGCCGATGAGGCCGGGCAAGCTAATCGAACGGATGGCGCAAAATGATGGTCTGGTCGCGTTCGGGACCGGTCGAAACGATGTCCACCGGCGCTGACACTGTTTCCTGAATGAATTCCAGGTAATTCCTGGCGTTATCGGGTAGTTCCGAATACTCGGTAACGCCTGCCGTGCTTTCCTGCCAGCCTGGTAATTCCTTATACACCGGCTTGCAGCGCTCTAATTCCTCTGCGCTGCACGGCGGGCTGGTCACTTGCTGACCGTCGATCTCATAGCCTGCACAGACCCGTACGCTGTCCAGACCATCCAGCACATCCAGTTTGGTGACACACAGCCCGGATACGCTGTTGTTTAGTATCGAACGTCTCAAGGCAACCGCATCTAACCAGCCGCAGCGTCTCGGGCGTCCCGTGGTAGCGCCGAACTCGTCACCGGCCCGGCCAAGGTGTTCACCGGTCGCATCGAACAACTCCGTCGGGAACGGGCCGGAACCCACTCGTGTCGTGTATGCCTTCACGACGCCCAGTACATAATCGATGTGACGCGGGCCGATACCGGTTCCCGTAGCCGCGCCCCCGGCCGTCGTATTCGACGAGGTCACGAACGGATAGGTCCCCATATCCACGTCCAGCAACGCGCCTTGCGCGCCTTCGAACAATACTTTGTCCCCGCGCTCCTGCATGTCTCCGAGTATGGCTGTCACATCGGCAATCATGGGCCGGACCCTCTCTCCCAAAGACAGGCATTCATCGAGTATCCCGGCGTAATCGACGGTCTCGCTTTTCAGGTAATGCTGCAGGACGAAGTTGTGATAATCGAGCAACCCCTCAAGTTTTTCGGCAAGCTGTTGCTGGTCAAGCAAGTCAGCAACGCGAATCGCCCGGCGAGCGACCTTATCCTCGTAGGCAGGGCCGATACCGCGACCGGTCGTGCCGATCGCCTTCGTCCCTCGCGCCTTTTCGCGGGCCCGATCGAGTTTGATATGCGACGGCAGAATCAACGGGCAGGCCGGGCTTATTTTCAGCCGTTCGGTGACCGGCACGCCGCGCGCCGTCAGGCCATCGATTTCGGCAAACAACGCGGGCAATGACACCACGACGCCGTTGCCGATCAGGCACTGCACATCGTTGCGCAAAATACCGGATGGAACCAGGTGCAAAACAGTTTTTTCGCCATCGATAACCAGCGTATGACCGGCATTGTGGCCTCCCTGGAATCGAACCACAGCCACCGCGCGCTCGGTCAGCAAGTCGACTATTTTCCCCTTGCCTTCGTCGCCCCACTGGGTGCCAATGACAACGACATTTTTGCCCACTAGCTTTTCCATGGCATCACGGCACGCCTGTTATCTTACGATGTAGAGAATCAGCAGACCCAGGATGATGCTGATCAGACCGATGCGTCTCAAGAACTCTACCGGGGCGGCCGACAACTGCTGGTATAGCCGTTGCGCCGATCGTGGGTTGGCAAACGGCAACAGGCCCTCGATCACCAGGACCAGCGCAAACGCCGCCAGCAAGTCCGACCACTGCATTTGTCAATTCCCGAAAGAATCCCGAGCTTATCGTTTTCCGCTGGATGATTTCAGATAATCGAAAAACTCGCCATCCGGGTCCAGGACCAGCAGGTCGCTGGATCCTCTGAAAGCTCCGCGATACGCCTGCAGACTGCGGTGGAAAGAGTAAAACTCCGCGTCCTGACTGTACGCGCCGGCATAAATCGCAGCGGCCTCGGCGTCTCCCTCACCACGGATGATCTCCGACTGTTTGTAAGCCTCGGCCAGCAAAATGGTCCTTTCGCGATCGGCATTCGATGTGATTTCCTTGGCTTGCTCCGCGCCTTCGGCCCTGAGTTGCTTAGCGATACGGACCCGCTCCTGCCGCATTCGCTCGAACACCGACCCGCTGACTTCATCGGGCAGATCGATACGCTTGACGCGAACATCGACCAATTTGATACCCAGTTCCGATGCGACTACCGTCGTGGAGACCAGCATGGCTTCCATAAAATCGGAGCGCTCTGCGGAAACCAGTTGCTGGATACTTCTCTCCGCAACCGCCTTGCGCAGGCCGTCGGTAATGATCGAAAGCAGGCGCGTGACCGCAATCGTCTCGCTGCCGCCGGTCGCCCGATAAAAAAGACCGACATCGATAATCCGCCATTTGACGAAGAAGTCGACCAGCACGTACTTGGTGCCGCCGGTCAAAAACCGCTCCGGCCGTTTGTCGACGGTCATCAGACGCTTTTCGAACTTCATGACGTTGTCGATCGGCCACTTGAAATGCAACCCTGGCTCATAATCGGCCTTGATAATTTCACCGAACCGGAGCTTTAGCGCCAGTTCAGTTTCCGAGATCGTAAAGAAAGACATGCTGGCAACCAGCGCAGCGACCAGCAACACGATGACACTGCCAATTCCCTTGATATTCATCGCCGTGTCCTCCCGCCGGTCCTTTCATTATCCCGCTGCGATGCCTGGCCGCCGCTTTCGGCTGCAGGGCCGAAGCCGACCGAACCGCTCACGCCCTGACGGTGCTGTTCCAGGAGTTTGTCGATCGGCAGATAAAGCAGGTTCCCGCTGCCGGTTGCGTCGAGAAATACCTTGCTGACCGAACCGTAAACTTCCTGAATCGTTTCCAGGTATAGTCTTTTCCTGGTCACCTCCGGCGCTTGGCGATACTCGGCCAGCAGGGCCAGAAAACGACTGGTTTCACCTTCGGCATCCGCCACCACGCGGGCCTTGTGTCCTTCGGCATCCTGAATCTGCTTGACCGCCTCACCGCGGGCCCTGGGCAGGATGTCGTTCTGATAGGATTCCGCTTCGAGGATCATCCGTTCATGGTCTTCGCCCGCCCGGGTCGCGTCGTCCACCGCTGCCTGGACCTGGGCTGGCGGGGTCGCGTTCACCAGGTTGACGACCATGATTTCGATGCCGGTGGCGTACTGGTCCAGCGTTTCCTGCAACAGCTGTTTGGTTCTGTCCACAATCTCGGCCCGGCCGAAACCCATGACCATCTGCGCGCTGCTGGTGCCCACGACTTCGCGAATCGCGCTCTGGCTGACTTCGGAAAGAGACAGCGCTGGATTCCTGACATTGAATGCCCAGGCCTTGGCATCGCCGCGCCGGTACTGTACCGACAACTCGATAGAGACGATATTCTCATCGGCAGTCAGCATCTGGGTCTGGTGGTCGTACTCCTCGGTACTGGCGATGTTGACGATGACGACTTCATCGATCAGCGGAATCCGCCAGTGCAATCCCGGCAGGGTGGTCACCTGATACTCGCCAAAACGCATGACGACGCCCTGCTCCGGCGCATTGACCTTGTAAAAGCCGGTCGCCAGCAAGGCGCCCAATACGAGCGCCGCGATAAATCCCAGGCTGAAGCCGCCGGGACCGTTGCCACTGCTACTGCCACCGCCGCCGAACAAACTGCCCAGGCGCTCCTGCATCTTTTTTACGACTTCATCCAGATCCGGCGGACCCTGATCGGGGCCCTGGTTCCATGGACTCTTGCCATTTCCAGAGTCATTCCAAGCCATACCACATCACTCCTGATTTCCTTTAGCGCACACTACCGGCGCGCAATTGTAGAAAGCCTTCGTTCGGTTCACAAGAAAAAATCTCCAGGCGAACCGGGTCGAGCTCATGTTGCTTGCACAATCGTTCCAATTCGATCCTCGGCAACCTGATTTCCAGCCTGCAGCCACCATCGTCAAAACTGCATTCCGCCACCACGCCCTGCAGCTCGTAGAGGCGGGCCCGCACGCCGGCCTGGTCCGCGGCCAATTCGAGTACGCCGTGTACCAGCCTACTCCGAAAATGAATCTGCAGGGACTCTGCCAGCAAATCCAAGCCTTCACCACTGACCGATGACAGCCACACTCTGGCTTTGTCGCCTTCGCTGGAGCTGTCCAGCCTCGCCGGCTGCCCCGATAGATCAATCTTGTTGAATACCCGGATTTGCGGCACCCGTTCCGCGCCGATTTCCGCCAGGACATCGTTGACGGCACGTTCTTTCTCATCACGCCACGGATCTGCTGCATCGATGACATGCAAAAGCAAATCGGCCTCGCGCGTTTCCAGTAAAGTCGAACGGAAAGCCGCGATCAGCTCGTGCGGCAGATCACCCACAAAACCGACCGTATCCGCCAGCACGATATCACCCGAGCGCCCTAGTTGATAACGACGCATCGTCGGATCGAGGGTCGCAAACAATTGGTCGGCAATGTAAACGGCCTCCGCGGTCAGCGCGTTGAAGAGTGTCGATTTGCCGGCATTTGTATAGCCAACCAGTGCAACGGTCGGCACTCCCGATCGCCTTCGGTTGCGCCTGCTCATTGCGCGTCTTCTACGAACTCTTTCGAGTCGTTTTCGCAATTTCTTTATCCGGTCGGCCCGCAACCGGCGATCCGTCTCCAACTGGGTTTCGCCCGGTCCGCGCAGGCCGATACCGCCTTTTTGCCTTTCCAGATGAGTCCATCCGCGGACCAGACGTGTCGATAAATGCCGGAGCTGCGCGAGTTCGACCTGCAGTTTTCCTTCGGAGCTGCGCGCGCGACTGGCAAAAATATCCAGAATCAGGCCGGTACGATCCAGCACGCGGCATTCAATCGCTTTTTCCAGGTTTCTTTCCTGCGATGGACTGAGGGCTACGCCAAATAAAACGAGTTCGGCGCCAGTGTCTTTGACCGCGTTACGGATTTCCTCCACTTTCCCCGAGCCGAGCAGATATCGGGAAGCCGGTGAGACCTTTTCTATCATGAGTTGTTCGACGACGACAGCGCCGGCGGATTCGGCCAACGCTCTGAATTCATCGATATCGTTTTCGGTCAGCGATCTACCGAGAGCTACGTATATCAGACAGGCTTTTTCGCCTGATCGTGGACGTTCAATCAATGTATTTCTGCATACTGCTCATTCCGCAGGATCGGCCTCGCCACTGTCGCTATCAGCGTCATGATGTTCAACACTGGCTGCATGATCGTCGCTCATCGGCAGCTTGACATTGCGAGCGGGCACTACGGTCGAAATCGCGTGTTTATATACCATCTGATTCACGCTGTTGCGCAGCAGCACAACAAACTGGTCGAAAGAATCAATCTGACCTTGCAGCTTGATGCCGTTTACCAGGTAAATGGACACTGGCACCCTCTCCTTACGCAGTGCGTTCAGGAAAGGATCTTGTAATGATTGCCCCTTGGCCATTTTTTTCTCCTTATTATTCAAGGGTTTAATGTTTTTTTTACCCTATGCGCCCGACCGCCAGTCGCACAGCGGGTGAATATCCGGACAACAACGCAAATTTTAGCACAATGGCGGCGGCTTACCGCTGATTTTCCAGCCAGCGCTCCAACAGCCGGTTTATTGGGGCCAGCCGTGATTCTTCAAGGGCTGGGACCCGGTTTACATCCTCGTCTGCACGCAGCCAGGTCAGCTGGCGTTTCGCCAGATGCCGCGTAGCAACCTTCGCATCCTCGACAGCCTGTTCCAGATCTGTCTCCCCGGCAAGGTGTTGCCAGAGCTGGCGATAACCTACAGACCGCATTGCCGGCAGATCCGCATGCAACTCATCACGTTCATACAAGGTTTCGACTTCGGCCAACAGACCCTGCGCCATCATCTGGTCGAAACGCTCGCCTATTTTCCTCGCCAAACGCTCACGGTCCTCTGGCCACAATGCGATTCTCAGAAAATCCGCAGCGGGCTCCGTCGCCGTTTTCCGGTGGAACGAACTTATTGTCCGGCCGCTGATTTCGAAAACTTCGAGCGCGCGCTGAATTCTCTGGGCATCGTTTTCACGAATTTTTGCCGCTGCGTCCGGGTCTATTTCAACTAGCCGGCGGTGCATTGCGGGCCAGCCAACCCGTTCAGCCTGGTCGTCCAGTGAGCGCCGAATTTCTGCGTTCGCCTCCGGCAGATCAGCCAGACCATGTAAAAGCACGTTGAAATACAGCATGGTCCCGCCTACGAGTACCGGCAAGCGTCCACGCCCGCCGATTTCGTCCATCAGCCCAAGCGCATCGCGCCTGAACTCGCCGGCCGAGTATATTTCCACCGGGTCGCGGATGTCGATCAGGTGGTGCGTCACCCCAGCCCTTTCGGCGAGTGGCGGTTTGGCCGTACCAATATCCAGCCCGCGATAAACCATGGCCGAATCGACGCTGATAATTTCCAGGGGAACGTGTTGCGCCAGTTCGATGACGGCCGCGGTCTTGCCGGTGGCCGTCGGCCCCATCAGCATCAATGCCAAGGGACGCTGTGCGGGCCGGCTCATTGGCCGCGCAGGAACAACCGATCCAGCTCGGTCATGCTGATACTGGTCCAGGTAGGCCTCCCATGATTGCATTGATCGCTGCGGTCGGTCTGTTCCATTTCGCGTAACAACGCATTCATTTCCGGAATACTCAGTCGTCGGTTGGCCCTGACCGAGTGATGGCAGGCCATCGTCGCCAGCAGTTCGTTTTGCAGGTCCTCTATCCTCTGACTTTGACCGTGTTCCCGAAGATCGGAAAGAACGTCGCGGATCAGCTTTTCGGCATCGACATCTTGCAGGAGCACGGGAATTTGCCTCAATACCAGGCTTTGCGGACCACCACGATCGATTTCCAACCCAAGACCTTCGAACAACTCGCGATGGCGAATCGCAAGCTCCACTTCATCGTCCGCTACTCGAATACTCTGTGGTACCAACAATGGCTGAGTTCGCAAGGATCCTTCCGCCAGCGAATTTTTCAGGCGCTCGTAAGTGATCCGCTCGTGGGCCGCATGCATATCGACCAGAACCAGGCCGTCGCGGTTTTGCGCCAGAATATAGACCCCTTGCAATTGTGCGAGCGCGAATCCCAGCGGCGCATCTGACAGGGCTGGATCCGGATCGTCAATCTCCGGAGCAACATATAATGCCTGGTATGCCGCAGCCGCATCCGCCGTTCCCAGCGACAGCCCGCTCTGCCTGAGCGCACCACGACCGCCGCCATTGCCGACGGCGACCGGTTTTGGCGCCGATCCATGTACGCTGACACCGCCGGGACGTGTTCCGGTCAACAGCTTGTGCAGGCTGCGGAAAATAAAGTCGTGCACCAGCCGGCTGTCGCGGAACCGTACTTCGTGTTTGCTTGGGTGCGCGTTGACATCGACCGCGGCCGGATCCATTTCCAGGTAGAGAACGAACGCCGGATAGCGGCCATGGAAAAGCACGTCCTGAAACCCCTGGCGCACGGCATGCGCGACCAGCTTGTCGCGGATCATGCGTCCGTTGACATAGAAGTACTGCCTGTCGGCCTGGCTGCGCGAAAAAGTCGGCTGGGCTACCCAGCCTCGCAAATAAAGATCCGAAGACTGGTGCTCCAGTTCCAGAATATTCGCCGCGAATTCTTCTCCGCAGATTGCCGCCAGGCGACTCCGTTGGTCTTGGTCGCTGACAAGTGCGGGCCAGTGGGCAATATTTCGCCGATTGTGGCGAATCTGAAAACCCGTCGAAAAACGACTCAACGCGACGCGACGAACCAGTTGGTCTATATGCTGCCACTCGGTCCGTTCGGCGCGCAAAAACTTTCGGCGCGCCGGCGTATTGAAAAAAAGATCGCGTACTTCAACCGTCGTTCCCGGCGTATGCGCCACAGGTTCCGGCGTACCTGTTTTTCCATCGCGCACTTCACATTGCCAGCCTCGATCGGAATCCGCTGTTCTGGACGACAATCGCAGGCGGCTGACCGACGCGATGCTGGGAAGGGCTTCACCGCGAAAACCCAGGCTTGCGATGTGCTCGAGATCATCCAGCGTTTCTATCTTGCTGGTGGCGTGGCGCGATAGCGCCATCGCTAATTCGTCCGCCGGAATACCGCTACCGTCGTCGCGCACGCGAATCAGACCGGCGCCGCCTTTCTCGATATCGATTTCAATATATGCTGCGCCGGCATCCAGGCTGTTTTCCAGCAACTCTTTGACTACCGATGCAGGCCTTTCGATGACTTCGCCGGCGGCAATCTGGCTGATCAGCTGGGTGGGCAGTTCTTTGATCGTCATCGGGCGTCCTTTCTGCTAAATCAGCAGTCGTGCCTGGAAAAGGATTATATGACGATAAGCGGAATCAGTAACGAATGGGAATCTGCAAGACCTGGCCTACAATGATGCGGTCGCCACGCAAACTGTTGTAATCGCGTAACTTTCTCAACGGCACGCGGTAATGACTGGCGATGCCGCTCAGAGTGTCTCCACGCTGAATAACGTGCGCTGTCTCCAGTTTTGGTTTTGGCAGATTGCCCCGCGCCAGCAGCGTACCCGCCGGTGGGTTGGCATGCAGATAGAGCACCAGCCCATTTAGCATGGCGCTGGCCAGTCTTTCCTGATGGGCATTGTCACGCAGCTTTTTTTCTTCCTGCGGATTGGAGATAAATGCGGTCTCCACGAGGATGGATGGGATATCCGGCGACTTCAACACCAGGAAATTCGCCTGCAAAACTTTTGGCTTGTGAACTGAACCAACTGTGGTCAACTGCTCCAGAACTCTGTCGGCCATGTTCATGCTGGCGCTGATCGAATATGACTGAGACAGGTCGAGCAACACCGAAGCCAATACATCGTCTTTGTCGGCCAATGAAACCCCGCCAATCAGGTCGGAAGCATTTTCTCTTTCCGCCAGGAGGCGGGCATGCTCGTCACTGGCCCCTTTTTCCGACAGCACATACACCGAAGCGCCGCGTGCCCTGCGATTGGTAAACGAATCTGCATGTATCGAGATAAAAAGATCGGCTCTGTTCAGACGGGCCTTCTTCATTCGTTGCACGTGGGGTAAAAAATAGTCGCCATCGCGAATCAGGAAAGCACGCATACCCGGCCGTTCGTCAACTTTCTTTGCCAGGCGCCTGGCGATTTGCAGGACTACGTCTTTTTCACGCGTGCCCCTGCGGCCAAGCGCGCCAGGGTCCTCTCCACCGTGGCCCGCGTCGATTGCGACCACGACGTCTCGGCCCGGCAGATTGGCAGAGCTCAATTGGCGAACCGGATTTTTTCTTTCAGCCGCGGCCAGATCGATGACCAGCCTGTAACCGTATTTCTCGTTCGGTTTCAGAAGAAAACTTTTCGGCCGCACCTTCTCGCTGACATCCAGCACGATTCGCAGACTGCCATCTTTTTGGCGTCCGCTGCGGATATTGACGACAAAACCCTGGGCGGCAGGAAGCTTTACCCGGCCTTTATTTATCGCCCCACCGGCGATATCGATGACCACGCGATTGGGTGATTCAAGAATCATCAGATCATGCTCGGCGGACCGGTCCAGATCCAGGACTACGCGCGTATTATCCGGCGCCGCCCACAGGCGAACCCCTTGGATATTGACGGTTGCTATGGTCTGGGACGCCCAGAACAAACCCAATAATGCAACCATCATCAGCCTGTACGCGATCCTGATGAAGCTCATTTTTCAAAATCCCTTTCAAGTCTGGGCTAACACTAGAACGGTTTTTCTTTTTGTTCAACTTTTTTCTGATGCTTTCTTGTTATTAAACATCAGATTACCGTTAATTTTTAATGTTCTTCCCGCATAGCTCAGCGACTGAGCGGCCCGCTTTGATCACTGAACGATGTCGGAAGCGACGCCAGCATGCGGGTTGCGGCCTTGCCCGAACCAGTGATACTCATCGTTCTTTGTTCACCCGAATAATCCAGCGCTACCAGGTAATTCAGACGTTTCATCAATAAGGGAGCTTTTTCCGGCCATTCAACCAGCACCAGTCCGGGCTCTTCGAGAAAATCCGGCAGGCCCAGAAATTCCAGTTCACCCGGCTCCGCCAGCCGATAAAGATCCAGGTGGTGAACCGGGCCGGCCATCGTCTCGTAGGGTTCGATCAGCGTATAGGTCGGGCTCTTGATCCGTCCACCCACACCAAGTGCCCTGAGCAATCCTCTCGCCAGTGTTGTTTTGCCAGCACCCAACGGGCCAGTCAGGCCCAGCAAGAGTGGCTCGGCGAACGGCGCGAGCCGGTCAGCGAGCCAGCCACCCACTGCTTCGGTGTGTTGCGCATCCGCCAGCTGCCGGCTCAAGGTTTCGGGTTGACCCATTTTCTTATCCAGTCCATCAGATCGCCGGCGACTAGTCCGCGCTCGCCATCGCCACTGGCATCGTCTCCCGCCAGGGCATGAACCAGCACGCCCACCCTGGCGCTGGAAGCCACATCCCGAGTCTGGGCCAGCAAGCCTGCGATCAGGCCGGTTAAAACATCGCCCATGCCGGGTCCGGCCATCCCGGGATTGCCAAATCTGCATAGCGCCGGTAAACCATGGCCATCGTTGATCAGGGTGCCGGCTCCTTTCAGCACGGCCACGCCGCCACATTTTTTCTGCAAGCTCAGCACGGCCGCCAGTCTGTCCTCCTGTATCGCCTTGCTTTCGGTATCGAGAAGCCGCGCCGCCTCACCCGGATGCGGCGTCAGTATCCAGTCGTTCCTTTGCGCCGGAAACTGCGCCAGCCAGTTGAGGCCGTCGGCATCGATAACCAGTGGACGATCGATGGCGATAACTGCCTCCCAAAGTCGCTTTGCCCAGTCGCTTTGCCCCAGTCCGGGTCCCAGCGCAATAACATCGGCTTTTTCAACTAAGGCTGCGAGCTGACCGGGCTCGTCGATTCCGTGGCACATCAGTTCGGGCCGGCCGGCGAAAAAATCCAGGTGCTCGGGATGAGTGGCCACACTGACCAGACCTGCGCCGCTGCGCAGCGCGGCTTCACCCGCGAGGCACGCCGCGCCCGGCATCCCCGGCCCACCGCCCACGATCAGGACATGACCGAACTTCCCCTTGTGCGCGGACTTCGCGCGCGGCGGCAACAACCGGGGAATTTCATCTTTTTGTAATAACTCGGCGACCGGATCGCCGTCATCGTAAACGGCATCCGGGACATCCAGTCCGGCAAAAAAAATCTCGCCGCATAAGCCAGGGCCTCGTCCCAGGAAAAGCCCGGCTTTGAGCGCGACGAAGCTGACTGTTACTGCCGCCTTGATCGTCGTCCCCATCGACAGGCCAGTATCGGCCGACATCCCGCTCGGAATATCCAGTGCGAGAACCGGTTTGCCTTGTTCGTTAATCGAATCGATAGCATCGGCAAATGAGCCACCGACCGGACGATCCAACCCGGTGCCCAGGATGCCATCAACGATAACATCGGCGCTCTCAAGCAACGATTCGGAGAATTCGACCGCCTCACCACCGGCGGCCTTGAAATCCTGCCAGGCCGTCGCCGCATCACCGCCGAGTTGGTCGCCTGGACGCAAGGTCATCAGGTGCACATTCAGGCTTGCGGCCATAGCCAGCCGGGCGACCACCAGGCCGTCGCCCGCGTTGTTGCCTGCTCCGCATACAATGGCGAGTGTAGCCGCTGCAGGCCAGCGCTCACGGACAATCGCGAATACGGCTTCACCCGCCCGGGACATCAACGTATAACCGGGTATTTCATGATCCTCGATCGCCCGCCGATCGAATTCACGAACCTGGCTGGCCAGATACAGGTTTTTGGGAAGCCGTTGCATGGTGTTGATTATAATGTCGCCAATATATGAATATCACGCCAAATAATTTATCCAAACTTGCCGACCAAATTCGCCAGTGGGGCAACGAATTGGGTTTCCAGCAGATCGGTTTCGGTTCGATAGAACTCGACGAGGACGAAAAGCGTTTGCAGCAATGGTTGACTGCGGGCCGTCATGGCACGATGGACTACATGGAGCGTCATGGCACGATGCGCAGCCGGCCCGCCGAACTGCTGCCAGGAACGCTCAGCGTCATCAGCGCCCGCATGGATTACCTACCGGCAGCGGCGGACGCATGGCAAACGCTTCAGCAACAGAATCGTGCCTATGTGTCACGCTACGCGCTGGGCCGCGATTATCACAAGCTTCTTAGACCGCGTCTGGCGAAGCTGGCTGAACGCATCCGGCAATCCATCGGCGAACTCGGATACCGTGTTTTTGTTGATAGCGCGCCGGTACTGGAAAAAGCGCTGGCCAGAAATTCAGGGCTCGGCTGGATCGGCAAACACACAATCCTGATCAACCGAGAGGCTGGCTCCTGGTTCTTTCTCGGTGAAATATTTGTCGATCTCCCATTGCCGCCAGACCAGCCGGTCGCCAACCATTGCGGATCCTGCCGCGCTTGCCTGGATGTTTGCCCGACCCAGGCAATTATCGGGCCGTACGAGGTCGATGCCCGACGCTGCATTTCCTATCTCACCATTGAAAACCGCGGCGCCATCCCCGTCGAATTCAGAGAAGCCATCGGCAACCGCATTTATGGCTGCGACGATTGCCAGCTCGTCTGTCCCTGGAACAAGTTCGCGAAGCTGAGCAGCGAGCAGGATTTTCAACCTCGCCACGAACTCGATCGAAAAAAACTGGTCGAGTTGTTCTCGTGGAGCGAAGATGAGTTTCTTCAAAAGACACAAGGCAGTGCGATCCGCAGGGCCGGATATGCGGGCTGGCTACGCAATCTGGCAGTGGCGTTGGGCAATGCCGAGGTATCCGATGAGGCCATAGCGACCCTCAATTCACGCAAGGACCACCCCGATGAGATGGTCCGGGAACACATCGAATGGGCACTGGAAAAACTGGTTTCCGGGGAAAAACGGCGAAATTCGTCGTGTGATATGTAAAAAACGGACCTGTTTCAAAGAAAATCCCTGAAATCCCTTTATTCTTCCACTATGGATGAGGACTTATGTCACGAGGCTCACGCCCCGTATATGACATAAGCAGTTTTGTACTTGAATACATGGTCAGGAGGAGCCGGTGGCTGAATCAACCAGCGCTTTATACAGAATGCTGTCCACCAGCATGCAACTGTTTCACGAAGTGGAGCCGGAACTCGTGTCGTCCTGCCTGCAAGACACAGAAAGACTGGATTTGAAAGCCGGCGATCTTTTGCTTTCACCGGACAAGGAAAACGACAAGGTTTATTTGGTTCTCAGCGGCAGCCTGCAAGTTCACCTCGACAGCCTCAGCAATGCGCCCCTGACCAGACTCCCGCAGGGCTCATGCGCCGGCGAAATGTCGATAATCGAGGACAAAGATCCGTCGGCGTATGTGGTTGCGGCCGAAGACACCCACCTCGTCGTAATCAGCCACGAAACGCTATGGACCTTAGTCAATACCTCGCATGCTTTTGCCAGGAACCTCCTCGTGGTCCTGTCGTCACGCGTACGTTTTGACAACAAAATAATCGTGGACAATGTCGGCGCCCTCAAACAATTCGAACGCAATGCGGTAACCGACGCCCTGACCGACCTGAAGAATCGGCACTGGATGGAAGATATGTTCAGACGCAAGATGAAACGTTGCCAGACCGATACCGACCCGGCCTGCCTGGGGATTGTCGATGTCGATTATTTCAAACGCTTCAACGACAGTTATGGGCACCTGGCCGGCGATGAGGCACTTTGCTTCGTCGCGGAATCACTGCGCGGCCAGTTCCGGCCATCCGATATGATCGCGCGTTATGGCGGCGATGAGTTTGTGATTTTGCTGCCGGAAACGAAAATAGAGCAGGCATTACAATCCGCAGAGCGTGTCCGCAAAGCCATAGAACAAGGTGATCCGCTGGGCGAAGACGGCCCACCGTTCAAGGTCACCATTTCGATAGGCATCGCCGAGATGCAGCCGGGCGATGTGCTGGAAACATTATTGCAGCGGGCCGACTCCATGCTCTACCAGGCCAAGCTCAGCGGCCGTAACCAGATCGCCGGCTAGGAGCCTGTCGGACATAGGGTGTTCTACTGCGGCGGCCGGAAACCGGCCAATTTTTCCGATCCTTTTCGCTAAAAAGACCCACTATTCGCCCCAAACGATCGAAAAAAGGACGTCGAATTCCCAAACGCCTCGCGACGAACGCCTACGTCCGGCAGGCTCCCAGAAAATACTCAGGCTGCCTGCACAGGGATGATGTTGGCGCTTCGCGTAATCTCGTTGTTCTTATTCAGATAAACCAGGCGCGGCTTGTGCAGGCTGGCCTCTTGCTCGGACATCGCCGCGTAGCTGCAAATAATCAGGCGATCGCCGCGGGAGGCCTTGTGGGCAGCCGCCCCGTTTACCGATATGATTTTGGACCCGCGTTCCGCCCGAATCGCATAAGTCGTAAATCGCTCACCGTTCGCCACGTTATAAATCTGAATTTGCTCGTACTCCGTGATGCCGGCGGCGGCGAGCAGATTCGTATCGATTGCGCATGAGCCTTCGTAATCGAGCTCGGAATGGGTAACACACGCGCGGTGCAGTTTTGCTTTTAACAAGGTGAGCTGCATTTGGGTCATCCCGTCATCTATTATGGCCCGGGCGCACTTCGGGTACGCAGGCTAGGGACCTACGCGGTAGAAACTATTCCTGCTGCGCAGACCCTGAGCGCGAAATTTTACCCACCGGCCCACGCTACTACAAGCGATTATAACGAAAACAACAGGTTGTCGATCAAGCGAGTCTCCCCTAGGTAAGCGGCGGTCAGTAGCACCAAGTCCCGGTCCGTTTCACCCGGTACGGACAGGTTCGTGGCCCTGCGTAATTCGAAATAGACGGGCCGGAAACCGACTGCGGTCAGGTTGTCGATCGAGCGTTCGACTATTTGTTCATGGGTCAGCCCACCAGCCTGCATCAAGGCCTTCGCTGCCTGTAGTTCGGCATATAGCTGAGGCGCAACCGCTCTTTCCTTTGCATTCAGATAGCGGTTGCGCGTGCTCATTGCCAGACCGTCCGCCTCCCGGAAGGTGGGGCCGCCGAGAATATCAACCTCCAGGCCCGCCCCCGCCACGAGTCGGCGAATTACCAACAACTGCTGGTAATCTTTTTGGCCAAACACCGCCAGATCCGGTTGCACAATCTCGAACAGCCGCTTCACGACCGTCGCAACACCATCGAAATGGCCAGGCCTGCCGACTCCGCACAATATGCTCGCGAGGTCGCCTGCGGAAACCTGGCGTACAGCCTGCGTGCCTTGCGGATATATCGCATCATTGCCTGGCACAAACAGGATATCGACCCGCTCTTTTCCCAGCAGGCTGGAATCTGCGTCCAGTCGCCGCGGATAACGATCGAAATCCTCGCCGGGCCCGAATTGCAGTGGATTGACGAAAAGGCTGACCACGAGCCGGTCAGCTTTTTCACGAGCCTGCCGGACCAGGCTCAGGTGACCTTCGTGCAGGTCACCCATGGTCGGCACCAAGCCAACCGTATGCCCCTGTCTTTTCCAGCGGGCAATTTCGGTCTGCAACGGATCGACGGAATCGAGAATCTGCATTACGGAAGCCATCATCTATTCATGGGCGAAATAGATTGTGATCCGGAATTTTCAGATTCATGGCGCGAATTGCAAGTAATAGCTGGCTATTGCGAAGATTTGTTATACAGAAGTTGGATTTTTTGTGCGCAAGAGACGAGTCCATGAACAGATCAGAGCTTCCCTAACTGAAACAATGCTCCGGCGCCGGATAGTCACCACTGCGGACTGCCTCGACATAGGCCCGGACCGCATCGATCGGGCTGCGACCCCCGATCGTGAAATCCTTTGCAAACCGCGGCTTGCGGCCGATCGTAATATTCAGGATGTCATACAGGACGAGAATCTGGCCATCGACATCCGGACCTGCGCCGATACCAATCACCGGCACCTTGAGTTCGCTGGTAATCCCGGCGGCGAGTTCGTTGGGGATACACTCGAGCAGAACGATGTCGGCGCCGGCGTTCTCCAGCGCTTTGGCATCCGCGAGCATCTGTTTTGCGGTCGCTTTGTCACGTCCCTGGATCTTGAAACCGCCAAGCTTGTGCACCGACTGCGGCTTCAGACCTATATGGGCGCAGACCGGCACATCCCGTGAGGCCAGGTATTCGACGATATCCACCTGCATCGCCCCGCCTTCCAGCTTGACCATCTTGGCGCGTCCTTCCTGCATCAGGCGCCTTGAATTGCCCATGGCTTCCTGCGGGGTCGTATAACTGAGAAACGGCAGATCGCCAACCAGGAATGAGCGGGTCAGGCCGCGGGCCACCGCCTTGCAATGATAAACCACGTCATCGACGGTGACCGGCACCGTCGTCGGATGGCCCTGGATGACCATGCCCAGCGAATCGCCCGCCAGCACCAGGTCGACGCCAGCCTCGTCCACCAGGTTTGCGAAGCTCGCATCGTATGCAGTCAGGCAGGCTATCGCCGTTTCGTCTGCCTTCATTTTCTCCAGGGTCGAGATCGTGACAGGCGGCTTGTCCGAATCTCTTTGCTGTAAATGCGTGTACATGCGGCCTCCTCTCAGGCGATGCTGCGGCTGACCGGGTTATAGAAATGCCGGCCGCTGCGAATCGAGTTCACCTGCTTCAGCAACTGCTGATAATCGGTATCGTTGCCCACCGGATCGATGTCCCCCGTATTGACTATCAATAACGGCGAGTCATCGTACCGGTGAAAAAAGCGGGCATAAGCTTCCATTAGCCGTTCAAGGTAATCACGCTTAATCATTTGTTCAAATTTGACGCCCCGCCTGGCGATCCTTTCCATTAAGACTTTGACCGGCGCTTGCAGATAGATCACCAGGTCGGGAGTCGGCGGCTGAATATCGAGACGTGCATAAATCTGCTGATAAAGCTCCCACTCCTGAGGATCCAGTATCAGTTCCGCAAACAACCGATCCTTCTCCATCAGGTAGTCGGCCACTTTGACCGGACTAAACATGTCTCGCTGCCGTTCCTGCTCAAGCTGACGGGCACGCTGAAACAGAAAAAACAGCTGCACAGGCAGCGCGCCATTGCGCGGGTCCTGGTAAAACCGCTCTAGGAACGGGTTTGCCATGGGCTGCTCTTCGACCAGGTCGCAATCGAAACTGTCCGCCAATCGCCGGGCGAGGCTGGTCTTGCCGACGCCGATCGGACCTTCCACCACGATATAGCGCGGACTGGCGGCAATCATGTGTTGTTGTCTCCTGCATCGGCATAGCGCTTCAAACCTTGTCGTCCGCAAGCAGCTGCCAGTTGGCTTACCCGCCCCCGGCCAGGTATTTCAAGGGTGGGAGCGATTTCTGCCAGAGGATACAGGACAAAACTGCGTTCATGAACACCGGGATGCGGCAACATCAATTTATCGCAATCACTGCGCTCCCGGCCATACACAAGCAGATCCAGGTCCAGTGTGCGCGGGCCCCAGCGTTCGTTGCGCTGTCTGCCCCGTTGCTCTTCCTGTTCGTGCAGCACGCCTAGCAAGTCCGCGGCAGTCAAGCTGGTCAGCAAACCGCAAACCGCATTGAGATAATCGGGCTGATCCTGCGGGCCCATAGGCGCGCTGACGTAAATACCGGAACAGCTCAGGCTGCGAATATCCGGTCGCTGTTTGAGTTTGGCTACCGCCCAGCGAATCTGCCCGCGAGGATCGTCCAAGTTACTGCCCAGGCCAACATACGCGGATTCCCAGCGCATCCTCTCGATACCCGGTTATTCCTGGCTGCCCTGGCCGGCTGAACGCTTGCGCGCGCCCCTTCGCCGCGGGCGTCGCTTGCGTTTGCCGGATCTGGCGCCTTGCCCGACCTGTGCCATTTCACGCTGGGTTTTGTCATCGGCCAGTTGTATGTCCGTCCACCACTGCGCGGCTTCAGAGTCGAACCCGCCACTGGACGCTCGTAACAACATGAAATCATAGGCTGCGCGAAATCGCGGGTGATGCAAGAAGCGCAGGCTGCGTACTCCTCTTCGCATGTTGAAACGCGATTGCAGGGCCAGCATTTCTTTCATCGGGATGGTTGTTCGTCGCGGAACGCTGATGTGCGATTGCTGTGTCTTGACGATATCTTCGACCGCCTGTTGCATGGCCGGTATCGGCGGCATGCCCTTACTGTGCAACTCGTCGAAACGTTTCTTGACCGGCGCCCAGAGCAGGACCGCAAACAATAAGAACGCGGTCACCGGTTTTTCATCGTTGACCCGCTGGTCGGTGGTCGCAAGACCGTCGAACAGGAGTCGCCTGAGCTGGCCGTCTGCGTCCGTATCCAACTCGGCGGCCAGCGCCGGGAAAAGGTGGCCGACCAGGCGATAGTGTTCGAGCAACCGGAAACTTTCAGTCGCACGACCGGCTAAAAATATCTTGATGATCTCATCGTAGAGGCGAGCCGGAGGTACGTCTTTGAGCAAATGTCCCAGTTCCCACAATGGCGCCTCAGACGGCGGGTCGATCGAAAAATCGAGTTTGGCTGCGAAACGCACGGCACGAAGCATGCGGACCGGGTCTTCGCGGTAGCGGGCCTCGGGATCGCCAATGACCCTGAGTATGCGTTTCTCGACGTCCTCAACCCCACCGACGAAATCCCAAATACTGTAACCATCGAGCGTGTAATACAGCGCATTGACTGTGAAGTCGCGGCGCCATACATCGTCTTCGAGTTTGCCATAACGGTTGTCACGCAGAATGCGCCCGCCCTCGTCTGTCTGCCCGCGAATATCGCCTTCATCCAGTTCCTCATGGGTCGCCCTGAACGTCGCGACCTCGATGATGTCGCGACCGAAATGAATATGCGCCAGGCGAAACCTTCGACCGATCAGGCGGCAATTACGGAACAGCCTGCGAACTTCTTCAGGGCTGGCATCGGTCGCTACATCGAAATCCTTAGGCTGATGCCTGAGCAGCAGGTCGCGGACACAGCCGCCGACCAAAAAAGACTGGAAACCGCCCTTGTGCAGACGGTGCAGGACTTTGATGGCGTTTTCGGAGATATTGGCCCGCGACACCGTGTGATCTGAACGGGGGATAATGGACGGGCGATGTGTGTCCCGCCCTTTTTGGTCACTCAAATAGGATGCTCCGGTTGAGCAAATCAGATGGGGCCGTATAATACCACCCCCCGCCACCGGCGGTATCAGAACAACAACGCTCCCTTCGTCTAGCGGTCAGGACGTCGGCCTCTCACGCCGAAAACAGGGGTTCGATTCCCCTAGGGAGCGCCATATTTTTCGATGATTTACAGATTTTAAAAAATTGGCAATCTGTAAATCATCCGCGCTGCAAAATGAAGAGTCCAGTCGCTCGCTTACTTCATTAAACCAAAACACAAAGTCAGAACCGTTGAAGAAGAGAGACGCGTTACGCGGTTTTTCATTTCGCAGTTACAGGCATGTCTTTAACGACTTTGCGAGTGCATATCGTCCCGCTTGTGTCTGTGGTCGCGCTCGCGTCATACTCGGCCAATACCGGGACATCAGCCGACAATGTCGCGAGTAAGGGCTCATGCCCAGGGGAGATAGACATGCCGGATAATCTCTATTCGATTATTGGAGCAGCGCTCATTCTGCTTTTCGCCGCCGTCTGGTTTTTTATTAAGAAAAAGAGCGGGCCGAGCATCCCTGACGCGCTTCGGCCGGGAAAATCATTGCCGGATTTCGCTGCAGCCGATGAGCAAGGCAATCCTGTCCAGTCTTCACAATTGATTGGGTTTCCGACAGTAATCCTTTTCGTTCGCGGTAACTGGTGCCCGTTTTGTACGAGGCAGGTTGAAGAGTTGACCAATCATTACAAAGATATCGTCGATCTCGGCGCCAAGCTTATATTCGTCACCCCAAAACCCCTCGAGATTACTCGCCGTGTTGCCGAGTTTTTTGAAGTCGAATTCGACTTCTGGCTGGACGATCAACTCAATGCAGTGAAGCAACTGGGGCTGCTTATGTCCGCCAGTGTGCCCGGCGATCACCGAAAAGAATACGGTGCAGATACGGTCTGGCCAACGGCACTGGTTGTTGATGCGGCGGGCATCATACGGTTCTCAAAACTTTCGCGGTATGTCATCGACCGGCCGGATCTAAAGGTGCTTCTGAACGAATTGAAAAAGTTGCAGGGTTGACCGGCTTGTCAAATCCACGCTACCAGCAATAGCTGAATAACCGCTATTGGCCGAAAGGAGACATTCTGGCTCGACCGGTGTGGAACCGGTCTAAGGTCTGCCAGGGGGAACTGATCCTTGTCGATTTTCGTCAACGCCCGGATGGCGTTTTCGATTAAACTCTGCGCATGGAAATCTTCAAAGGCTTTCAGATCGAAGCCGCGCATCGTCTGCCAAACCTGCCGGAAGATCACAAGTGCAGCCGCCTGCACGGGCATTCTTTCCGGATCGAAGTGCACGTGTCCGGCGATGTCGGTGACGACAGCGGCTGGGTCATTGATTTTGCCGAATTGAAGAAAGCGTTCCAACCCTTGTTCGATGAACTCGATCACCGTTATCTTAACGATATCGCGGGCCTGGAAAATCCGACCAGCGAAAACCTGGCGCGCTGGATCTGGGGCCGGCTGATTGGCGATCTAGCCGGCCTGTGCCGTGTAGTGGTTTGCGAAACCTGTAATTCAGGCTGCAGCTATACGGGCCCATCTTCCTGACCAGGCCCAATCTTGCCGGAGCAAAAACTCAACCAGGCGATCGCTTTTTATCAACACGGTCAGACCGGGCAGGCACAGAGGCTTTGCGCCGAGATTCTTGAAAACCAACCCGACCACCCGGTCGCTAATCGGCTGATGGCGGCACTGTTAGGCGCAATCGGAGACACCAATCCGGCGCTGGCGCATATCCGGCGCAGCCTGGATCAGACGCCCGACGATCTCGAAGCTCTGCTCACGCTGGCCAGCCTGCAGAGGCGCGTCGGCGAACCCGATCAGGCCGAGGCAACGCTGCGGCATGTCCTGACCGTACACCCGCAGGCAGCGGCGGCGCATTCAAATCTCGGCAATTTGTTGCTGGCAATCGGAAAGACGGCGCAGGCGGCCACGGAATTCGAAAATGCCCTGGCTTGCCAGCCGGATTTTCCGGATGCGCTTTTCAACCTTGGCGTGATGTTGATGCAGACCGGCGACTATGCCGGCGCGGCGGAAACCCTGGTGAGATGTTTGTCGGTCGCGCCTGCGGATGCCGATGCCGCATACAACCTCGGGCTGATTTTTTCGGCACAGCGAAATCCGGACGCGATCAAGGCCTTCCAGCAGGCGCTGCATTACCAGCCCGATCATCACGAGGCGCATTTCTCTTTGGCTATGGCGCTGGCCGACCGGCAGAAATTCGAGCCAATGCGCAAACATTTCCGGGCGGCTTGCGGACTCGCGCCGGCGAATGTGGCTTACCGAATTTCCTATACCGTTGCGCTTGGCCGCTTCCAGCCCGCCGGCAACGACGCGGATCTGGAACAGGAGTTGCTTGCGCTTTTTTCATCGCAAGACCTGAATCTCGAGCTGTTGTTCCGGCCGGCGCTGAATTACCTGAGAGCGAAAGCGGATTTTTTCCTGCTGCAGGCTAATGGGATGGCCATAGACATAGGCCAACTATCGGTCGAGAAGTTGCTCGAGCAGCTTTGTGAGCCGCTCCTGCTCGCCGTCCTGTGCCACTGCCTGGCTGCGGATGCGGAGCTGGAAGCCTTGCTGAAAGCAAGCCGGCGCAAGATTCTGCTGTGGGCGGCGGATACCGCACCTGATAGCTCCGTCGCAAACAATCTAACCGGGTTTTTGCAGGCTCTGGCCCGTCAACTTCATGTCAACGAGTACCTGTGGCTGGCCGATAATGAAGAAATGGCGGCGGTTGACAGCTTGCTCGGCGCGGCGACCGGCGCCGATTCCTGGCGCGCCTTGCTCGCCGCGTGTTACCGCCCGTTGCCGGAATTCCCCGAAGGATTGCGGCAATCTCTGAGCGACAATCCAGAATGTTCGGATTTGTACCGGTTGCAGATGGCGGACAGCCAGGAACGCGAGCTGCTCGCGGAGCAAATGGAGTCACTCGCAAAAATCGATGACGTGGTTTCCAGAAAAGTTCGCAGCCTGTATGAGGACAACCCGTATCCCCGCTGGCAGACCGCGAGCCGTGAAAACGGCAAGGATTTCTTTTCACAAATTCGATCCATATTTCCGTTGCTGGATCCGGCGGGGCTGGCCAAACCAGATCGGCCCGAGATCCTGGTCGCCGGTTGCGGCACTGGGCGGCACGCGATCGAAACCGCCTCCAAGTACAACAACAGCAAAGTACTGGCGGTCGATTTAAGCCGGAGCAGCCTGGCCTACGCACAACAAATGAGCCGACGGCTGGGCCAGGAAAATATCGATTATCTACAGGCAGATATTTTGAACCTGGCAGCGCTGAATCGGAAATTCGACTTGATCGAAAGCTCCGGCGTGCTCCATCACATGGCCGATCCCATGGCCGGCTGGCGGGTACTGGTCGGACTGCTCAGCAAACATGGGCTGATGCGCATCGGTCTGTACAGTGAACTGGGCAGAACTGATATCGTTGCCGCAAGGCAAATACTGCCGGATGCCGAATCGATCACGCCCGATGACATCAGGAAATCCAGGGAGAATATACTGGCCCTTTCCAATGACCACCCGGCCGCCAGCATTAAAAAGAACATGGATTTTTTTGCCTTGTCCACCTGCCGCGACCTGTTGTTTCATGTGCAGGAACACCGCTTCACGCTGCCGCAGATCGAAGATTGTCTCGATGAACTCGGCCTGGAACTGATCGGCTTTGACCTCGGGTCGGGCCAGGCTGCTAATTCATATCTGCAACGATTTGCAGACAATCCGCAAATGGACCGTCTCGACCATTGGCATGAGCTTGAGCAGGAGAATCCGGCGTTGTTTGCCGGCATGTATGAATTCTGGGTGCGCCAGCGACGCAAACGCTAACTTACAGATTCTTGTTGCGCGATGCAGCGAGCTGACCATAAAGGCTGACAATGGTCTCGGCGGCGCAGTCTGTTTCTTCTTTCGACATTTTCCGAACGGTGGCAAAGACAGGCCCTTCACCATTTATCGCTCCGACCCGGTTCAAATCACCTGTCAGACGCTTGAACTTACTCCTGGCGCTTTTTGGTAATTGATCTGGTTCCAGATCATCCAGGTGGCCAATATAGGCGCCGACCAGTCGTTTCTTAATAGATCCGGATCCGGCCAACTCCAGGGTCGCCCGAAAAAATCGCTCTTTGGTATTCAATATCTTGTCCCCTTAGTTCTATTCGGACCATTTGCCATGGTTTCCGACTTGTATGAGGCTCTCTTGGCGTGCGGCCAATACCTGTGTCTGGCAATTCCGTATGCAATTCAACAGGCTGGCTTAACAATATATAACAATTTGTGGTTTATGCAAAATACCCGAACCAAACAACCCTGTCAGAGATCATGTTGCGTGGTACAAAAAATACACGCCGACTCGAATCTGGCGGATTGCCTCGGGCGAGGGGAACTCGCCGCCGGGCTTTAAGTCGCATCAGAATAGCGGTACAAATAGACAAAACCACACCGACCGCTCATCGGGAGCTCAGAACATGCCAGTAAAACCATCGCGGCCCAGTGCTGTCCCGATTTTGACAAGCTTGATTCTGTACCTTGCTGTGCTAGCGCCCACGGCGGTGCTGGCTAACGATGCGCAGGCGGCGGCGCGCCTGCAGCAGCTTGGAGATGCCGTGTCTAGCGACCGCCAGCACTTGGCCAGGGGATGGCTTGTGGAGGTCAGTTCAGACCCGACGCTGACGGTGAATGCGCGGGAGTTCCTGCTATACGAGGGGCTGCTGGCGCTCGGATCGTTGGCTAACCCTGATGATCAGACAAGGAACGCGGTCAAAGAGCTGTTGGGATACCAGTCCGCATCGACGACGACTCTGTCAGAGGGCAACCGCCGGCTGACGGTCCCGCTGCACGATATCTCCTCGGCTGCGCGGCTGACCCTGGGTAACTGGCGAGTGCAGTCTGCCCGCCGCGAAATCCTCAGCAAGATCGCAAGCGGTCAGCCACCGCTGCCCGACTGGTCCGCCGATGCGAACGAAAACCGGCGAATCGCTGCCGGCCTGAAACAGGCGTTGGCAGAGCTTTCGCCGGCCGAATTGCGAGCCTGGCGTATGCAGATCTCGTCCGCGCTATACGACGACCCACGACTCGCCAGCAGCGTTTTGCTGATCGCCCGGCGGCTCGGGGACCAATATCTGTACCGGCAACTGGCAACCCAGGCCCCTGCCCCGGTAGTTCTCGATATGATTCGCGACCTGGACCAATCTCTGGATTCGGGAAAAAACCTCGCGATCCTCAGCCTGGTCCGGCAACGCGATGAGCTGGCGTCGGCGGCCATCCTGGCCACCGGCAGGCTGCAAATAAATGATCCGAGCGCCAAAGAACTACTGTTTGCCCTGCTGGATGACCCGCTTCATGGCGGCTCAGCCGCCAGCGCGCTGGCCAGGAATGGGAGTCTGCCAGATATTCGACGACTCGCCGCCATAGTCCTCGACGAAAGCGCAGGAACCGCGAGGCGAACAGCCGTTCTGGCGCTCCGCCTGAATATCAGCCCCGCCGCCAGAACGGAGCTTGGCCGCCTGGCAGCCGATCCGCGTTTGTCCCGCAATCTCAGGCAGGAGATCACACAATGGCTGGATCTGTGAATCGCTCCTTTCTGACTCGGCTGGGCGTCATGGCCGGCCTGCTCGTCTCGGCAAATGCAGGCGCCCAGTGTTTCTTCGACCAGTTCGGTGAGATCGTCAACCCGTTTGATCCCGGCTGTGGCGATGTTCAGTTCACCTATACCGAGAATGACAACAGCGGCATGAATATCGCGCTGGGCTTCACGCCGCCGGTTACGGTCGCGTCGCTGACCGCCGTGGACGGATTCCGCGAATATCTCAGTTTGCATGCGCAGCACCAGGCCCTGATGATGGCCAACCCGGACGAGGTCAACGGCAGCATCGTGGGCCAGACCCTTTCGGGCCGGGATATCTGGGCCTACCAGCTTGGCGATACCGCAGACTCGTTGACCGTCGACGGTCTGCCCGAGCCGGCGGTGATGGTCAACACCGGCACTCACGCCCGGGAATGGCAAGCGCCGGAAGCCTCAACCGAATTGTTCGAAACCCTGGTCGAAAACAAGGCCGATGGCAGTGTGGGTCAGTACCTCGCCGAAAACCTCAACGTCGTTATCCTGCCGGTACTCAATATCGACGGCTTTGTCCAGACCCAGAGTTTTCCACTCAATGTCATGGCTGACCCCGGCCAGCCGAGGGACGGCCGGATGCGCCGGAAAAACCTGCGTAATCCGGTGACACTGGGCCTGGTCGATTCGAACCTGTCCACTATTGGCGATAATTTCTGGGGCGTCGATCTCAACCGCAACAATGCGGTCGGCTTCGGCTTGAACAACGGGTCCTGGGGTCAGGGGCGCGAGACCAGCCTGATTTTTCGCAGCCTGAGCGTGGCTTCGGAACCCGAAATACTGGCTCTGCAGAACGGCGCCCAACTGGGACCGGAGGATCGCCTGAGGATGTACACAGACATCCATGCATTTACCCAAATATATTTCACGCCGCTCACTGGTAACACGCGCCGCGACAACATCACCGTGGCGTTGATGAATCACATGCGCGTGGCCTCACCGAGAATCTACCGCGATGGCCGGGACTTCCCCGATCAGGTCGGCAACCAGGGCATCGGCACCACTTCGGATTATTTCGCCTACACCTATCAGATTCCATCCTGGACCCTGGAAACCGAACCCTTGAATGGCGCGCAGGACTACGGCGGCACCAGTACTCATGGCCACAGCGGCTTCATCCTGCCTGACAGCCAGGTGGCTCGAATGCGCGACGATATCACCAACATGATGCGGCTGGGTTTTTACCGCCAGGCAGCACCGCCCAGAATACAGGCAGTTCAGATCAGTGAGGCGGCGACGGGTAACGTCGTCTATGAAGCAAGTTGGGTCACAGCAGGCGGCCATAGCCGGACACTTGCGGTGACCAGCAACAGTGCGATGGTGCCCGGTGGCGACTACCGGCTGTGGCTGGCTTTTAACAAACCCATGCGCTGGCGCGACGATATCGGCAATATCATCCGTTATCAGGGGCAAACCGTTGATGGCGCGACCGGCAGCGCCCAGCTGGAACTGCCTACCGTCACCGGCGAACCCACCGTATCCATACCGATCAATACGGCATCGGCTTGGCTTAACCAGCCCGGCGGCGCGCCGAACGGTTACCTGCGTTACGCAGACGACGCGCTCGTAGCTGATTTCACGATTCAGGCGAATCTTGATATCAGCGACGCTGTGCCCGCGGTTTTGTCAATCAGCAATCTCGATTTTTCGGATGCCAAGCTGGATGCCGACCCTTCGACCGCAGTGGACTGGTCCAACGGCGCCTGGATCAATTACGAGGACCAGTTTGGCGTCGCCGGTGATCTCGGTGGCGTAGATTGCACGCTGCAGGTTTTTGTGGCCCCGAACAGCGGCGATCCCCCAACAGCGGGCACCGCCATCTGTATCGCGGCCGTGGTCCCGCCGCCACCGCCGCCACCCCCACCGCCGTCAGGAGGTGGCGGGGGCAGCCTGGTTTGGCTGCTGGGACTGCTGCTGCTCATGATCGGCTGGAGTTTCAGAGACAACGTCTCGGCTGGCAAGCGATAAACACTGACACAGCCCGTTACCGTAAGATACCGGTGCGATGGGAACGGCTGAAACAAGAGCAGGTTTGCCGCGCCACCTGGGCGCGATGTTATATGACTCGTTATTGCTGCTAGCGCTGCTGATGCTGGCGACCGCCCTGCTGATGCCGATCAGCCGAGGCGCTATCGAAATCAACAATTTCGCTTACCAGCTTTACTTGCTCGCGGTGGTCGCCGGGTACTTCGCCTTTTTCTGGTGGTCACGCGGGCAGACGCTGGGGATGCGGACCTGGAAAATCCGGCTGATCCGCTCCGACCGCGAGGCGTTGACTTTTACCGATGTTATCCGACGGTTATTTTTTTCGTTGTTGTCGTGGTTGCCGCTCGGCCTCGGCTTCTGGTGGATTCTGCGCAGCGACCGCCGGCTGGCCTGGCACGACCGCTGGTCGGGAACAGAATTGGTCATGGCCGGCGACTCTAATGACGATCGCCTCGATCAGTGAACCCGGCTTAAGCCCAGGGTAACCAGCACGGCCAACAGCACCACCGGGCCCCAGCCGACGAGCAGCGGGTCCAGATTGAAAACATCGCCCGAGTAATAGAGACTGCGGGACCCCAGACGATAACTCATGCCAATAACGATACCGGCCACCAGCCGCGCACCGACTCCACTGCGCTGCATGGGACCGAGAACGAATGGCAATGCCAGCAACAGCATCAGGGGAACCGACGCGGTGGTCGCGATTCGGGTCCAGAACGCCTTTTCGTAGTGACTGGTTTCGAGATTGTTGCCGCGCAGGTAGTGGTAATACTCATAGAGACCGCGAACCGACAGATGATCGGTATCGATGGCCGACAATTCCAGGAGATCTGGCTGGAGCAGGCCCGGGCTCGCGGACAATGCAGCCGAGGACACCGAAATGCCAAAATCGCTCAACCGGCTTTCGCGCATGTTTTCAAGAAACCAGTTGCCTTCATCATTTGTGAGTGCGCCATCTGCGCGAATCACCGACCGCAGGCGCCGCTGATCATCGAAACGATAAATGTACAGACCGCCGACTTGCCCGCCACTCATCATCTGGTCGATGCTGATGATATCGTTGCCTTCTTTGATCCAGGCGCTGGTGTTGGAACCAGCGATGCTGATTTTCTGATGTTGCTTCAGCGTGCGAAACTGACGCGCGGCCTGATCAAGCGGCGGCGCAATGAACTCGCCAAAGGCTCCGGCCAGCACCATCAGCACGCCGCCGGCCATCAACACGGACCCGGCCAGGCGCCAGACCGACGCGCCGGATAAACGGATCACATGCAACTCGCTGTGGGCGGCGAGACCACCCAGCCCGATCAGCGCCCCCAGCAGAGCGACAATGGGCATGGACTGGTAAATCTGGGATGGCAGAGTCAGCAGGGCGAACACGAAAGCGTCCCCGAGGCCATAGGCGCCGTTTCCCACATATTTGGATTGCTGGATGAAATTGACGAACAAGGTGAGTGCTGCCAGGACCATCAGCATCACGCCACAACCTTGTAGCGTTACTCTCATCAGGTAACGGTCGAAGACGCTCATTCGTCAGTTGCCCCGCGCTCCGGTGGCAGTTTTTTTCTCGCCGCCCAGAGCATGCGCATACGTTGTTGACCGAACAGTGTCATTGCAAGCAATACAACCAATGCGTGGACCCACCAAGTTCCAAGCCAGAACGGAACCACCGATTGGTTCATCATGATCCGGGCCGAACCCATCAGATTGGAGTAAATCAGGTAAATCAATACCGCGAATATCAGTTTGCCGTAGCGCCCGCGGCGTGGATCGGTCCGGCTCAAAGGTACGACCAGCAAGGTCAGCACCAGCACTGACACCGGCTGCGACAAGCGCCAATGGAGTTCTGTCCGGCGCTCGATATCGCTGGCGCCTATCAATTCGGACGTCGACATCAGTTCGAGGTCGTCGGACTCCAGATTGGGCTCTGGAAGGTCAATCGGGATGCCGTGTTCGGAAAACTCTATCGTGCGGTATGCAGCTTCTCCCGGGACACCTTCGTAGCGTCTGCCAACGAAAAGTATCAGGGTTTGCGAGCCGTTTTCGTCGAATCGTTGCAAGCCGCGTTCCGCGACGACGATTTCCTGCCGATCGGCAATTTCGCGCCGTATGAAAAGATTGTACAGCTGACCGTCCTGGTCGACACGTTCAGCATAAAACACCGTATTGCCGCTGCCCAGGGTCCTGAACTGGCCTGCCTCCAGGTTGCCGAATGCCAGTGCCGCCTGGTCTGCACGTTCCAGCTTGAAACGCTGGTTTGCGGCCCAGGGATCCAGGTCCACCGACAGCCAGGTCAACAAGGCGGCCACCGGCAGCGCCACCATGAACAAGGGACGATAAAGACGTCTTGGCCCGATGCCACAGGCCTGAAAGGCCGGCATTTCACTGTCCTGGTACATACGGCCCAGCGCAAGCATCATCGCAAGGAACAGCGCAAATGGAATCAATGTGGTCAGAAAACGGACACTGGTCAGACCGAGCAAAACCCCAAGACTTTCACGAGCAAAATCGTTGGCGGCGGCGCTGGCCAGCAATCTCGCAACAACATTGCTGAACAGGAAAAACAACAGCACAAAGGTCACCATCAGCCAGACTGTGACGACCTCACGAAAAATATACCGGTCTGTAATTCTCAGTAATTGCATCCAATATAGCCCGGGAATCAAGTAAACTAACCAGCTTTCGCGCCGGAGGCGGCTTTTAGCAAAGCCGCTGTTCGCAGGCTTGAACATTAAACCACGCCGGTCGGGTGCTCAATAAACAATCGCCCACGGCGTACCTGGAGTATTTATGGAGTTTTTTGCCAGGTCCGGAAATCCCGCCGGCCAACGCACCGACTGTGCCATCGCCGGTGTTCACTCGAATGGCGATCTGCCGGCGGCGACCGAGGCGATAAATAAGGCGGCGAATGGTCTTCTGGACCAGTTGCGAAAGCACGGCGACCTGCCATTGAAACCTGCACGCTGTATTTGGCTGCCCGGTATAGGCGATACAGTGTTTCGAGGGCTGTTGCTGGTCGGCCTGGGCGAAAAGAGCAAATACGATTTGCCACAATACCGGAAATCACTCGCTGCGGCGCTAAAGACCCTGCATGGAAGTGGTGCCCGCAACGCCATCTCGTACCTGGGCCATCACGTGGAAAGCAGTGAAGAAATCTATCGCTGGACCCGGCTCGGGGTAGAGACGGCAGTTGATGCCAATTATGAGTACCGCACGACCAAATCGGGGAAATCAGCCTCCAGCCGCCCGGGAAAAATCGGCTTCGCCATATCTCAGGGCAAGCATCGCCACATCGCCGACAAAGGAATCCGGCACGGCCAGTGCATTGCCGCTGGGCAGAGTCTTGCCCGGGATTTGGGCAATCTGCCAGCCAACGTCTGCACGCCATCCTACCTGGCAAAAACGGCACGAGACATGGCGAAAAAACACAAGAAACTGCAAGCGGAGATTCTTGGGCCGGCACAAATAAAAAAACTGGGTATGGGCGCGTTGCGATCGGTGGCCCAGGGGGCAAATGAACCTGCCCGCGTCATTGTATTGAAATATCGTGGGGCCGCAGCCAACCGAAAACCGATTGTGTTGGTCGGCAAGGGCGTCACCTTCGACACCGGAGGCGTGTGCCTCAAGCCGCCGCCGGCAATGGATGAAATGAAATTCGACATGTGTGGCGCCGCTGGAGTAATCGGTACCATGCGTGCGGTCGTGGAACTCGACTTGCCGATAAACCTCATCATGGTAGTGCCCAGTTGCGAGAACATGCCGGGCAGCAATGCGACCCGGCCTGGCGACGTAATCACAAGTATGTCGGGCAAGACCGTCGAAATACTAAACACCGATGCGGAAGGGCGGCTGATTCTTTGCGACGCACTGACTTATGCGCGCCGGTTCAAGCCGGACACGATACTCGACGTGGCCACTCTGACCGGCGCCTGCGTGGTCGCACTCGGTGGTACGTTTAGCGGGATAATGACGCGGGACGACAAGCTGGCGTCGGAACTACTGGATGCCGGCCGGCAAGCATGCGACCGCGCCTGGCGCCTGCCTCTGGATGAGGAATACAACGAACAACTACAAAGTAATTTTGCGGATTTTGCCAACTCCGCCGGTCGCGAGGGGGGCGCTTCGATCGCCGCCAATTTCCTGGGCCGATTTACCGAAGGCTTGCGCTGGGCACACATCGATATAGCGGGCACGGCATGGAAAATTGGTAAAGCCAAGGGAGCGACAGGCCGACCGGTTTCGATGCTGGTGGAGTATTTGCTGGGCCGTTGTTGAGATCGCGATGACGCGGGTCGATTTTTATATTCTTGAAGAATCCCGGCACGATCGGATGCGGCTGGCCTGCCACCTCGCGGAAAAAGCGTACTTGTCCGATATGACGGTCTACGTACACGCGGCCTCCGATGCACAGGCCACGCAACTCGATAAGCTGCTTTGGGTTTTCCGGGACGGCAGTTTCGTGCCCCATCGCTGCCTGGGCCAGCCCGGCGCAACGGAGAAATGTGAGGAGGCGGTCATCATCGGCTGTGGCGAAGATTCGCAAGATCACCACGGCATGCTGATCAATCTCGCCAGCGAGGTTCCCGAAATATTCAGCCGCTTCGAAAGGGTTGCGGAACTGGTTGGACGAGGAGAAGAAACGCGGGCGAGCGGGCGCCAGCGATTTCGTTTTTACCGCGACCGCGGTTACTCGCTGAATACGCACCGAATGTGAAATAATCGGCGATATGAACGAGAGCGACGGAAAAACCCAAGACCCTATCCCGGTGCTGACCGAAGTAGTCATCGGTGACACCGGCACCGATTCCGCCATTGCTGCAAAGCCGCCGCATCTCGATGAGACTCGCCTCGCCGAGCTGCAAACCGAACTGGCATCCCGCAGCTTCGATCTGACCGACCAGCTGCTGCATTCGGCTTTTCAGGAAATGGAAGCGTCGTTATTCGAACAAGTGTCCAACCGGTTGCGGAACGAACTCCCGGAATTAATCGACGAGATCCTGCGTGAGTACCTCGAAGTGTCGCCGGACCCAGACGACTGACCCCCCGTTTTCTGACAGGAATCTTATGGATAAGACTTATTCCCCCGGGGAAATCGAACAACGCATCTATCAGCGCTGGGAAGAAAAACAATACTTTGCGCCGAGCGGCCAGGGTCAGCCTTATTGCATCATGATCCCACCTGCAAACGTCACCGGCGCCCTGCACATGGGCCACGCATTCCAGGTCACGATCATGGACGCGCTAACCCGCTATCACCGGATGCTGGGACGCAACACCCTTTGGCAACCCGGGACCGACCATGCAGGCATCGCGACGCAGATGGTGGTCGAGCGGCTGCTGGGCGCCGAAGGGCTGCATCGCCGTGACCTCGGTCGTGACGAATTCGTAAAGCGCGTATGGCAATGGAAGGAACAGTCAGGCGATACGATTTCAGGACAACTCAAACGCATGGGTTCGTCAGTGGACTGGAGCCGCGAACGATTTACCATGGATGACGATCTGTCCGCGGCGGTATTGACGGTATTCGAACAACTTTATGATGAAGGGCTGATATACCGGGGCAAACGACTGGTCAGCTGGGACCCTGTTCTGCACACGGCATTGTCGGATCTTGAGGTCCTCTCGCAGGAAGAAGACGGCCATCTTTGGCATATGCGATATCCACTGGCGAACGGCGACAGCTATTTGACAGTCGTCACGACGCGTCCTGAGACCATGCTCGGCGACACCGCGGTTGCAGTTCATCCGGACGATAAGCGCTATGCATCGCTGGTCGGACAAAATGTACTTCTGCCATTGTGTGACCGACTGATCCCGGTGATCGCGGATGATTATGTCGACCCTGAGTTCGGCAGCGGTTGCGTAAAAATCACGCCGGCACACGACTTCAACGACTATGAAATTGGCCAGCGACATGATCTTGATGTCATCAACGTCCTGAATGACGATGCCTCGATGAACGAAAATTGCCCACAAGACTATCGCGGGCTTGATCGTTTTGTTGCCAGGAAGAAAGTGGTCGCGGACCTGGAGGCTTTGGATCTGATCGACCGGATCGAGGACCACAAGCTTATGGTTCCGCGTGGCGATCGCAGTCACGCGATCGTCGAACCGTACCTGACCGACCAATGGTACGTAGGAATCGCACCGCTGGCGGAACCCGCGATTGCCGCGATCGAAGATGGCGATATAAGTTTCGTGCCGGCCAACTGGTCGAAGACTTATTTCGAATGGATGCGAAACATCAAGGACTGGTGTATCAGCCGGCAACTGTGGTGGGGGCACCGAATTCCCGCCTGGTATGACGACCAGGACAATATCTATGTGGCGGTCGATGAAGCTGCTGTTCGGCAAAAATACAAGCTGCCAGCGGATCTTGCGCTACGCCAGGATGAAGACGTACTGGACACCTGGTTTTCATCGGCCCTGTGGCCGTTCTCCACACTGGGCTGGCCGGAAAAAACCAAGGCGCTGGATACCTTTTATCCGACCAACGTGCTGGTCACCGGCTTCGACATTATTTTCTTCTGGGTCGCCCGCATGATCATGATGGGTCTGAAATTCACCGGCGAGGTTCCGTTCAGGGAAATCTATATCCATGGTTTGATCCGCGATCAGGACGGCCAGAAAATGTCGAAATCCAAGGGCAACGCGCTGGACCCGCTGGACTTGATCGATGGCATCGATCTGGAAAGCCTTCTGAAAAAACGAACCAGCGGCCTGATGCAGCCACACCTGAAGCCAAAGATAGAAAAAGCCACTCGCAGACAATTTGCCAATGGCATCGACGCGCATGGCGCGGACAGTTTGCGTTTCACCTTTGCCAGCCTGGCGACTACCGGCCGCGATATTCGTTTTGAGCTAGGCCGAATTGAGGGCTATCGCAATTTTTGCAACAAGCTGTGGAACGCTGCGCGATACGTGCTGATGAACACCGAAGGTAAGGACTGCGGCCTCGGTGGCGATTGTGAGTACAGCCTGGCGGATCGGTGGATTCGTTCGCGGTTTTGCGCCACCGCCACGGAAATTTCCCGGCAGATGAAGGTGTACCGGCTCGACCTCGTTGCGAAGTCTCTTTACGAATTTACCTGGAACGAGTTTTGCGACTGGTATCTGGAATTGTCCAAGGCCGTGCTCCAGGACGATACTGCCAGCGATAGCGCGAGGAAAGGCGCACGCCGGACGCTGATCTCCGTGCTCGAAGCCTTGTTGCGCGCGATCCACCCGCTGATGCCGTTTATCAGCGAGGAAATCTGGCAAAAAGTCGCTCCGCTGGCTGGTGCGACCGGCGAAACCATCATGCTGGCGCCCTACCCCGGCGACGACGAATTCGACCGGGACGAAAAAGCGGAGCAGGACATGGTCTGGCTGCAAGGTCTGATTCTCGGAATCAGGCAAATTCGCGGCGAAATGGACATCGCGCCAACCCGGGCGTTGCCGATTTTGCTGAGGAATGCAGATTCCACGGACAAGGAAAGGCTGACGCAGTTGAAGTCTTTTCTCCTGCAAGTCGCCAGACTCGAAAGCATCCGTGTCCTGGACACGAATGAGAAAGCGCCGGAATCGGCGACGGCGCTGCTCGGCCAAATGGAAATCCTTGTGCCGATGGCCGGCCTGATAGACCGCGATGCCGAATTGGCGAGACTTAAAAAACAACAAGAGAAACTGGATAAGGAATTAAGGCGCATCGAGCCAAAACTGGCTAATCCGAGTTTTTCAAGCAAGGCACCAAAGGCCGTCGTGGAAAAAACTCGACAGCGCGGAGTGGAAATCGAAGATGCATTGAAACGCCTGCAAGAGCAAATAGAAAAGGTTCGTAAACTGGTCGATTGATGACAGCGCGTCTCGCCGTGGACTGAACTATGTTAAACACGTCACAGCCACAAGGAAAACAAGCTGATAGGCTTTGTTTTCGGGATGATCCGACCAAAAAACGGTCGGCAAAACATCATCATTTATCGGCTTGATTGCGATCCAGGGTTCCAGCGATGAATCGACAGGCGACGGCGACAGAAAACGAAAGCGAGATGACGGAACAGCAGCGGCTGGTGACCGCGGTTCTCGATCAACTCAACGAAATCATTCTCGGCAAGGACTACCAGCTTCGGCTGGCGCTGACCTGTCTGCTCGCACAAGGCCACTTGCTGATTGAAGATTTGCCGGGTGTTGGCAAGACCACGTTGGCTCATGCCCTGGCGCGCACGCTCGGGCTCAATTACAACCGGATTCAATTCACCAGCGATCTTCTGCCGGCTGACGTGATCGGCGTTTCGGTGTACCTGCGTGACGACAACCGCTTCGAGTTTCATCCCGGGCCGATTTTTTCCCAGGTCGTGCTGGCCGACGAGGTCAATCGAGCGACCCCAAAAGCGCAAAGTGCCCTGCTGGAGGCGATGGAGGAAAACCAGGTTAGCGCCGATGGCGACAGTTATCCGCTGCCGGATCCGTTTTTCGTCATTGCGACACAGAATCCAGTCACGCATATCGGCACCTATCCATTACCCGAGTCACAACTTGATCGCTTCCTGATGCGGATCTCGCTGGGTTTCCCTAGTCAGGACATGGAGCGCCGCCTGATCGCAGGACAGGATCGGCGGGAATTGTTGTCCCTGCTCGAGCCCGCTTTGCAAGCGGCCCATCTGAAGTCGTTGATGGACGCAGTGTCATCCATCCATGTTTCCGATTTGCTGCTCGATTATGTGCAGGCCCTGGTTGCATTCACCCGCGAATCGCCTGATTTCATACACGGTTTGTCCCCCCGCGCCGCCATCTCCATCGTCTCTTCCAGCCGTGCCTGGGCGATGATTCATGGCCATCCCGGGGTGTTACCCGAGGATGTCCAGGCGATCATCCCGGCGGTCGCCAATCACAGGCTGCGGTTGCGCGACGAACTGAACGCCAGCACCGAACCGGGCGAATTGATGCTGGCGGCCGTTTCAGTGCCCTAAACGGTCGGGCGCCCATGGCGGCAGGCATCGTAAATCTGGTCAAGGATCGCGCGTCGGCCTGGGCGCTGAAACGTCAGGGGCGCGACCATCTGCCCGTCACGCTGGAAAAACGGCGAGTTTATATCCTGCCGGGGAAAACCGGCTTCGTTTTTGCCTTCATGCTGTTTGCCATGCTTCTGGCCAGCATGAATTACGGCAACAGCATGGGTTTTGCGCTGACCTTTCTACTCGTCAGCCTGGGTCTGGTCGCCATGCACCACTGCCACGGAAACCTGACCGGTACCGTGGTGCAGACGATTGGCGCGGAACCGGTTTTTGCCGGCGAGGACGCTGTTTTTGAAATCCTGCTGCAGAATTCGGAGCACTCTGCCAGGTATGATTTGCGTGGCGAGTCCAGCGACTACCTGGGCACCGCAACCGATATAGCAACGGACAAGAACGGCGTTGTCCGCCTGTCGATCCCCACACGCAAAAGAGGTCATTTGCGCCTGAATCGCTTTGCTATCAGCACGCGCTTCCCGCTCAATCTTTTCCGCAGCTGGAGCTGGATACACCAGCCGGCCGATTGCATGGTTTTTCCGAAACCGGCGCCAGCCACACCGTTGCCTGCCAGCCAGCCCGGTTCGCAGCATGATTCAGTTTCCAATGGGGAGGGCGCTGACGATTTTTCCGGTCTGCGCAGCTTTCGGCCGGGCGATTCGCCACGCCATATCGCCTGGAAAGCGCTGGCACGGGAACAGGAGCTGTTGGTCAAACAATTTACCGGCGGCGCGGCGCAACAACTGTGGCTGGACCTGGATCTGGCCGGTCAGGGCGATACCGAGCAGAGGCTGTCACGCCTTTGCCGCTGGATACTGACCGCCGACACCGCCGGCCTGCTCTACGGGCTACGCCTGCCTGGCGTGGAAATACCGCTGGCCAGTGGTGACGAGCACCGGCTACGTTGTTTGAGTGCGCTGGCCCTGTATCCATCGCTCAACGAGAGCGAGTCATGACGGTAAGCCGCAGACTTTGCGAGAAACGCATGAACTGGACGCTGTTTGGCATCAGCCTGGCGTTATTGCCTCACCTGCCGCGATTGCCGATGTGGATCGGCGTGTTCCTGGTCACAGTAGTCCTGTGGCGGTGGCAGGCCGAACGCCATGGCTGGTCCTTGCCACCGCGAATACTGAGATTTTTGATCGCAATTGCCGGTTTCGCCGGCGTCGTGCTGACCTATCACACCATCAATGGTCTTAACGCCGGTACCGCCCTGCTGGCAATTATGATGGGCATGAAACTTCTGGAGACCCGTGGCCAGAGGGACCAGATGCTGTTGTTGTTCATCGCGAACTTCCTGGTGCTGGCAGGCCTGTTGTTCGACCAGACCCCGTGGACCGGCGCTTACCTGGTGGTCAGCGTGTTGGTGATCACTGCCGGTCTGCTGGCGGTCAGCAAATCCGGCGATGTTCTTCCTCTGAAACTGACCCTGAGGCTATCCGGACGAATGCTGCTCCACGCCGTACCGCTGATGTTGGTCATGTTCCTGTTTTTCCCCCGCATCAGCGGGCCTTTTTGGTCCTTGCCGGTATTACGCGCCGGCGCATCGACCGGCCTGAGCGAAGAAATGAGCCCGGGAGAGATATCCGACCTGTCCTTGTCGGCGGAAATCGCATTCCGCGCCCAGTTCGCAGGCAATCTGCCGGAACCCCGGGAACGCTACTGGCGTGGACCGGTGCTCAGCGCGTTCGACGGCATGCGCTGGAGCGTTGTTGTGCCATCTCCGGAGACCGCGACCGATCTGATTGGCTTCGGCGGAGGTGAGTACCGATATCGAGTCACGCTGGAGCCCCATCAAAAAAACTGGATATTCGCGCTCGACCTGCCGGTGAGTTGGGACCAGCGAGGCATCACGATGAACCGCGATCTCCAATTGATCAGCAGGCGGCCGATCAGACGGCTGACCGCCTATAACGTGGTTTCGCAGACCCGGTTCACCGCAGATTTGTCCATGCCGCAAAGGCTGGCCAGACGCAACCTGCGGATACCGGCCGACCGAAATCCCAAAACGCAGGCGCTGGCCCGGGAAATGCTAGCCGAGGCCGGTAATGCCGACCTGTTCATAGCGCGGGTCATGCAGATGTTCAGGGAGCAGGAGTTCTTTTATACCTTGCAGCCACCCCGAACCGGTTTTCGAAACGGCGTCGACGACTTCCTGTTTGAGACTCGCCAAGGGTTTTGCGGTCATTACGCTTCTGCCTTCACGTTGATGATGCGTGCCGCCGGAATCCCGGCGCGCGTGGTTACCGGCTATCAGGGCGGGGAATACAACCGGCTGGGCGACTATCTGATCGTACGCCAGGCCGATGCCCATGCCTGGTCCGAGGTCTGGCTTCCCGGCCGGGGCTGGCAGCGTGTCGATCCCACCGCAGCCGTTTCGCCCGACCGGATTCTGCGAGGCTTCGCGGATACACTGCCCTTTGCTTTATCGGCCCAGGAGCGCTTTCTCCGCCTGCACCCGGCGCTGATACAGATGCGCCAGGCCTGGGATGCCATGCATAACGCCTGGAACGAGTGGATACTCGATTACGATCTCGACCGTCAGCGATCATTGCTGGAAAAACTGGGATTCGATAAACCGGACTGGAAAAGTCTCGCTATGGTTCTGGCTGCGGGCCTGGTGCCGGCATTATTTTTCCTTGGCTTGTCCACGGCCAGGGGGTTTCGCCGCCGGAAAACACACCCCGCCGACAAATCCTGGCAGCTTTTTTGCCATCGCTTGGCGGGCAAGGACCTGCCGAGAAAAAGCGATGAAGGCCCTTTGAATTTCTCCAGGCGGGTAATCGAGTTGCGCCCCGATCTCAGCGCCGTGGTCAGCGAAATTGCCGACGCCTATATCGCGATTCGTTATTATCCAAATCCCGGCAGCGACCGGCTCGACCTACTCAAAGATCGGGTGGCTTCGTTTCGGCCCTGAAGCGGTCACTCTTGTCGAAATAGCTATATCGCCCCTTCCAGGGCGTTGGCCTCCCGATGGCCTTTATCCACATCTACAAGGACCAATACGGCCGCGCCAAAAAGAAATAGCGGCGCGATAGCCATGATTGCGTAACGCGAATTTTGTGTGAAAAGGGCCACACCAGCCACCAGGAACGGACCGAGTACCGCGGCAAATTTCCCAAGCATGTTGTAAAAACCGAAAAACTCAGCCGTCTTGTCGCTCGGAATGATACTGGCGTATAGCGCCCGGCTCAGACTTTGCACGCCTCCCTGGACCAGGCCGATCGTGACCGCGAGCATATAAAACTCCGTAACCGTTTTTAGATACATGCCGGCCCAAAGCGTACTCACAAAGTAAACCAGGACGCCTATCATTATCCCCCGCTTGGCGCCGATACGATTCCCCAGAAAACCAAACGCCAAAGACGCGGGGAAAGCGACAAACTGCGTCAGCAGCAAGGCTTTCATCAGGTCGCCAGGCGCCATATTCAGGTTGATGCCGAAATCCACGGCCATTTTGATGATGGTGTTGACGCCGTCTATATAAAGCCAGTAAGCGACAAGAAACAGTACGATCGTTTTCAAAGAACGAATTTTTTTCAGCGTATGAGTGAGTTCCGTCAGACCGGCAGTCACCGCCTGCCAGCTACTGCTCTTGTCGACGGTCGGTGCTTCCCGAACCCAAAGCATCGCGGGAATGCTGAACACAGCCCACCAGATGGCGACCGTAACAAAGGAAACGCGCACCGCCTGTGTGGCATCGGCCAGACCAAACCATTCCGGATTCAAGGTCATCAGCACATTTAGCAGAAACAACAGGCCGCCGCCGATGTAGCCCATCGCGTAACCAAAACTGGAAATTAGCGAGAAATTTTCCTTCGCGCTGATATCGACCAGCAACGAATCATAAAACACATTACTGCCGGCAAAACCCATGGTTGCCAGCGCATAGATAACCGCAGCGTATTGCCATTGGCCTTGCTCGACGAAATACAAGGAGCTGCTCATCACCACGCCAAGTGCCGCGAAGGTGAAAAGAAATCGCATCCGGGTGCCGCCGCGGTCGCTGATTGCACCCAGGACCGGCGCGAGAAAGGCTATGATCAGGCTCGCCGTACCGTTGGCAACACCCAGTCGAAACGTGGTGACGCTGCCACTGATCCCGGCACTCCAGTACTGACTAAAAAAGATCGGAAAAAATCCCGCCATCACGGTCGTGGCATAGGCGGAGTTAGCCCAGTCGTAAAACGCCCATGCCAGCACCGGCCGATGCCGCAAGACCTGGATATTCATTGCCAATCCCTGTCCGACATGCCGCCGACTATACCCCGACTGCCTGGAAGCCCGCATAATTCACTAAGGATCGCGTATTCTGGCTGGTAGCTTGGGCAGCTGAGGGCAGGCTTGGAGCGAAACCCATAGTGATAGCTATGGGTTGAGTGAAGGCCAAGCTCAGATGTTCGAGAACCAGCCAGAGCCGCGATAGGCGGTCGCCGGCTTACAAACTGTGGCCAGCAACATATCTACAAACACTTCCAAATATCGTAATCGTCTTCCTAATACTCTGGCGTTTGCCGCCTTGGTGAAATATGCAGGCTAGCCATTCTTCCTGCCCTGGTGCTCCCGGGTCGCACTGAATTCAAGATCGGGCCAGCGTTCCTCAGTCAGCGACAGGTTGACCCTGCTGGGTGCGATATAGACAAGTTCGTCTGCGTGATCCATCGCCAGATGCTCGCCCGCCTTGTGCCTGAATTTCTCCAGTTGATTCTCGTCGCCGGCGCTGACCCAGCGAACCGTGGCAACATTGATCGCCTCAAAATGACATTCGACGCCGTATTCCTCGCGCAGTCGAAATTCGACTACTTCGAACTGCAGTTGGCCGACCGCCCCAAGGATCAAGTCGTTATTCCGAAAAGGCCGAAACAACTGCGTAGCCCCTTCCTCGCACAGCTGATCCAGCCCCTTTTGCAGCGCCTTCATGCGCAGCGGATCGCGCAGTACGGCGCGCCGAAAAAGCTCCGGGGCAAAACTCGGTATACCCGTGAACTCGAGATCCTCGCCTTCACTGAAGCTATCCCCGATATTGATCGTGCCGTGATTGTGCAGACCGATGATGTCTCCGGCACAGGCGTCGATGGCATGTTTGCGGTCGGCGGCCAAAAAAGTCAGCGCGTCGGCGATTTTCATGTTTTTCCGAGTGCGTCCCTGGAAAAGCTTCATGCCGGGTTTGAAATTCCCGGAGCAGATTCTGAGAAAAGCGATCCGGTCGCGGTGCGCCGGGTCCATATTGGCCTGTATTTTGAAGACAAATCCGCTAAAGCTGTTTTCCCGAGGCTCAACGACGCGTTCCATCGCCGCACGTGGCTGCGGAGGCGGTGCGTGCTCGACGAAGGCGTCGAGCAGTTCCCTGACTCCAAAGCTGTTAATGGCCGAGCCGAAAAAAACCGGTGTTTGGCGGCCTGCGAGGTATTCTCCAATTGAGAATTCGGTGCTCGCTCCTTGAACCAGTTCCACCTCTGCGCGAAATTCGTCAGCCATGTCTCCAAGCAATTCGTCAGCCTCGGGACTGTGCAGTCCTTCTATGACCCGGGTTTGCCCGACCCTTTCCCGATCATCGGTCCAGTACACATACAGACGATCCAGGGTCAGGTGATAGATACCTTTCAGCCTGCTGCCCATGCCGATCGGCCAGGTAACGGGCGCGCAGCTGATTGCCAGGACGTTTTCTATCTCATCGAGGAGCTCCACTGGCTCGCGGCCCTCGCGGTCGAGCTTGTTGATGAATGTCATGATCGGTGTATCGCGCAGGCGACAGACATCCATCAATTTTATCGTGCGCTGTTCGACGCCTTTTGCACAGTCGATAACCATCAACGCCGAATCAACGGCGGTCAGTGTGCGATAGGTGTCCTCGGAAAAGTCTTCATGACCGGGCGTATCGAGCAGATTGACGATGTAGTCGCCGTAGGGAAACTGCATGACCGACGAGGTCACAGATATTCCTCGCTGCTGTTCCAGCGCCATCCAGTCCGAAGTGGCGTGGCGGCTTGCCTTGCGTCTCTTGACCGTGCCAGCGAGCTGGATTGCGCCACCGAACAGCAATAACTTTTCGGTCAGCGTCGTTTTCCCCGCATCGGGATGGGAAATGATTGCAAATGTTCGCCGCCGACTAATTTGACTGGCCAAGCCTGGCATCTGTTTCAACCTTGGAAAAGGCGCGAATTCTACACGAGCCGGGGGCGTGGGTCAGTGCCGGGCGTGCTGTTTGCGGACTCGTCGAAGTGCAACGCATACACCATTGCATCTTCGCGGCCCCTCAGGACACGGTAATACTGTCGCCGAATACCAATGAGCTCAAATCCTTCGGATTCATACAAGACCCGCGCAGCCTCATTGCTGGGACGGACTTCCAGATAAATCCGGCTCAATGACTGGCCGCGGCAATATCCCAGAAGATCAAGCAACAGATGGCGGCCAAGCCCCTGACTCCGGCACTCCGGACATACCGTCAGATTGAGGATATGAGCTTCACCGGCACCGACAGACAGGACGGCATAGGCGGCTGGCCATCCTTGCAAGTCCAGAACGCGGCAGTAGTAACCCACGGAAAGGCAATCTGAAAAAACCCCTGCCGACCAAGGGAAGTCATAGGAAGCGGACTCGATGTCGATAACCCGGGTCAGGTCACGCGTCTGAATTGCCCGGATTTCAATGGGTTTTTCCGCGATAACCATCACGCCTGTTCCGCAGTTTGTCCGGCCAGAACCGTTTTCGCCAGCAACATGTCCTCCCAGACTTTGGCCTTCTGGCTGGGACTGCGCAACAGATAGGCCGGGTGGTAGGTGACGACCATCGGTATCTCGTTCTCATAGCGGTATATCTTGCCCCGCAATTTCCCCAGCGGTTGGTCGGTATCGAGCATGCGGTGTGCTGCGACCTTGCCGACAAGGACGATGATTTTTGGCTGTAGCAGAGCAATCTGGCGCTTCAGAAATGGATAGCACTGGTCCGACTCGTCATGATGCGGGTTTCGGTTGGCGGGCGGCCGGCACTTGATCGTATTCGCGATATAGACTTGTTCGCGGCTCAGACCGGCAGCATGCAAAATAGCATTCAATAATTGCCCTGCGCGGCCGACAAAGGGTTCACCCTGCTCATCCTCATCCTTGCCTGGCGCCTCACCGATAAACATCCAGTCGGCCTCCAGGTTGCCGACACCGGGCACGGCCTGAATCCGGTCTTGATGGAGTGGGCAGCGCGTACAGCCCGCGATGCGCTGGAGCAGTTCGCCCCAGGCCAGAGTTGCGGTGTCGTTATCGGAATCCGGTGTCATCGGCTGCTCACGAGCCGGCGACACGACCGCTTTTGGTTTGACTAATGGTTTCGCGGAGTCGCCAGCCTTGCCCGATTCCTTCGGTACCGACCCTGGCTCAGCCGCGGTGGCATCCCGTTTCTGCCAGACGGTCAGCCCCATCGCTTGCAGGCAAACTCGTTTTCTTTCGCTCAGACTCACGGATTTCAGTCAATCAATTGCCGCTGGCGTCGCTTGGCGAAGAATCGCCAGCCCGCCATCGCCGGTCCCGACACCGCATAGATAGACGACATGGCCAGCAGCACGACCGGTGGATCCAGCGATATCAGCATAAAGAGTAGCGGAATCAGGATCACATAGGCAAAGGGCACGCGACGGCCGAGATTCAAATCCTTGAAACTGTAATAACTAAAGTTGCTGACCATCAGTAGCCCGGCCATTCCGGTCACACCGAAACCCAACGCCAACACGATGATACCCTCGAGCTCCAGCCTGGCGCCCAGCCAGATCATGCTAGCCACCAGCGCGGCGGCCGACGGGCTGGGCAGTCCCTGAAAATATCGTTTGCCTGTGGGCAGTTCGCGGGTGTTGAAGCGTGCCAGACGCAGGGCGCAGGAAACGGCATACATAAATGCAGCCAGCCAGCCCAGGCGCCCCCAGGCCAGGCCGTATTCGGCAATCCGTGCCACGCCCCACTGATAAACAACCAGTGCCGGAGCCAGTCCAAAACAAACCATATCCGACAGACTGTCGTATTCCTTGCCAAAATCGCTTTCGGTGCTGGTCATTCTTGCAACCCGGCCATCCAAGCCATCCATAAACATCGCGACAAACAAGGCGATGGCGGCACGTCTGAAATTACCGTCTATTGCGGCGACAATGGCATAAAAACCGGCAAACATGGCGGCAGTTGTAAGCAGGTTGGGCAGCAGGATGATTCCCTTGCGAAGTCTCTCTTTTCGATTGCTGGTTTTTGCTTTCATTGGCATTCGATGTCACACACGGTAAAACACGGCAGGCGGCATCATCCATTGTAACCTTTGATCTGGCTCCTGCACCGGCCGTGATCAGGGATTATTCTTTTTTTCGCAGCCACGGCATTCTCGCGCGCAGTAAGGCTCCAACTTTCTCAATATCGTGCGACTCTGCCGCGGCTCTGCGCTGGCGGATCAACGGCGACCCGGCCTCAATCTCGGCATCCAGCTCGTCGGCGAAACGGCCATCCCGGATTTCCGCCAGAAAATCTCTCATCGCGGCTCGACTGGCCTCGTTGATTATCCTAGGTCCACGCGTATAGTCGCCGTACTCCGCAGCCATCGAAATGGATTGTCGTGTCCCCGCGATGCCCCGGCGATGAATCATGTCTGCCATCAGTTTGACCTCATGCAGACAGCAAAAATATGCTATTTCCGGCGAATAGCCCGCCTCGGTCAGAATTTCATATGCGCCGGTGATCAGGTGGTCGATACCGCCGCAGAGAACCGCCTGTTCGGCAAACAGATCTGTTTCGGTTTCTTCCGCGAATGTCGTCTCCATCACCGCCGCGCGGCCATGACCGTTCACCTTTGCATAAGCGAACGCCAGCGCCCTGGCCTGCCCGCTGGCATCCTGATGTACGCCGACAAGGGCCGGCACACCCAGGCCGGCTTCATACTGCAAGCGCACCTGCTCACCGATGCCCAGCGGCGCCACCAGCAGAACATCGAGGTCTTCCCGCGGCACGATGCGTCGGTAATGTATGTTGTATCCATGCGCAAAGATCAGCGCGCTGTGTTTTTTCATGCGACTGGCGAGGATATTTTCATACACGGCCACCTGCTCGGAATCGGGTACCAGCATCACGACCAGCTCGGACTCAGCCGCTTTTTCCAGTGATACCAACTCCAACCCGTATTCCCGGCAGGCGTCGGCGGAGGCCGAGCCTTCGCGCAAACCGACAACCACATCCTGCCCTGAATCCCTTAGATTCAACGCGTGCGCGCGCCCCTGCGCACCGAAACCCAGTACCGCTATCCGTCTGCCATCAATCGGCGTCAGGTCAATATCCTTGTCCTCATAGATCGCAGCACTCATTCGGTCGATATTGCAGGCAAGGTCGGCCGCTGGCAAATCAGAGTTCGTTGGAATTACGCTCTGTACCCCGCCACCTAAGGCCCGATACAATCTTCCCGCGAAGTGTCAGCTTGCGCTGAACAGAAAAGGACTTGCCCCAAGATGCGATTGTCGCGATTTCCGTTATTTACGCTTAAAGAAGTGCCCGCCGACGCAGAGGTGATCAGCCACCAGCTGATGGTGCGCGCAGGCCTGATCCGCAGGCTCGCATCCGGTCTGTATAGCTGGTTGCCGCTGGGGCTCAGGGTTTTGCAGAGAATCGAGCGGGTCGTACGCGAGGAAATGAATCGCGCCGGCGCTTTCGAATTGTTGATGCCCTGCGTACAGCCCGCGGAACTCTGGCAGGAATCGGAGCGCTGGGGCGAATACGGCCCCGAGCTGCTGAGGTTCAAGGACCGGCATCGGCGCGAATTCTGCTTTGGCCCGACCCATGAGGAAGTCATTACCGATATCGCGCGACGGGAACTGAAAAGTTATCGCCAGTTGCCGGTTAATTACTACCAGATTCAGACCAAGTTCCGGGATGAAATCAGGCCGCGTTTCGGCGTCATGCGCGCGCGCGAGTTCATCATGAAAGATGCCTATTCTTTTCATCTGGACCAGGAAAGCCTGGAGGCCGGTTACCAGGCGATGTTCGATGCCTATAGCATCATTTTTACGCGCCTGGGCCTGCGCTTTAGGCCGGTACAGGCCGATTCAGGCGCCATCGGCGGCAGCGCGTCACAGGAATTTCACGTGCTTGCGGATTCCGGCGAGGATGCGATCGTTTTCTCAGACGGCGACGATTATGCGGCCAATCTCGAAATGGCCGAAGCGCTGCCACCCGAGGCCGTGAAGAAAAAACCGGGTGATGAAATGCGGATTGTCGATACGCCCGGTATCCGCAGCATCGATGAGCTTTGCTCATTCCTGGACGCCGATCCGGGGCGGTGCATCAAGACGCTGCTGGTCGACGCGGAAGACGGCGGCCTGATCGCCCTCGTACTGCGGGGCGACCACGAATTAAATGCCTTAAAGGCGGAAAGAATCCCCGGCGTTCGCCAGCCGTTGACGATGGCGGGGGCGGACAAAGTCAGTGCAAGTATCGGTTGCGAACCCGGTTTCATCGGCCCGGTTAATTTGTCCTGTTCGATCCATGTTGATCACAGTGCCGCGGCGGTCGTCGATTTCATCTGCGGCGCCAATGAGATCGACAAACACCTGGTAAACGTCAACTGGGGTCGTGACCTTTCCGGCTGCGATTCGGTGGATTTGCGAAACGTCGTAGACGGGGATCCCAGCCCGACCGGCAAAGGCATGCTGTCGGTAACCCGCGGCATCGAGGTCGGTCATATATTCATGCTCGGTGACAAGTATAGCTCGATGATGAATGCGCAGGTCCTCGACGCCAATGGGAAAACGCAAACCCTGCTCATGGCTTGTTACGGTATCGGGATCACGCGGATCGCGGCCGCCGCCATCGAACAAAACCATGATGAAAGAGGCATCATCTGGCCACCGGCGATGGCGCCGTTCGATGTTGCCCTGGTCCCGATCAACCAACACAAATCAGACCGCGTCAGGGAAGCTGCAGACCAGCTATACGAGGATCTGAGCGCTACGGGGCTCCAGGTAATCGTTGACGACCGTAACGCCAGGCCGGGCGTAAAATTTGCCGATATGGATCTGATCGGCATTCCGCATCGAGTGGTGGTGGCCGAAAAAGGCCTGGATGCTGGAACCTTCGAATACAAGAACCGGCGTGACGATCAAACCAGGAATTTGACCATTGCCGAGTTGAAGGATTTGCTCGGCAACTCGCAGACCGAGGCCTGAGCATGACTGCGAAACCGATCAAAACCTGGTCTGGATTTTTCCTGATTCCGATGTTGTTCGGTATGACGTCGCCGGCGCAGACGCAGACGCAGCCGGACCCCGAACTGCGGCGTCTGTTGATCGAAGCGGCCAACGACTCGAGCAGCTTCGAGGATAGATTCGATGCCGAGGTCTGGTTGACAGATATGTCAGGCAGGCTCGCCCGTAAGGTTCCGGACGCGCGCGAACGCTTGCAATTACTGAAGCAGATTCATTTCGAGGCTACCCGAAAAGACCTTCACCCCGAGCTGGTGCTCGCGGTGATCGATATCGAAAGCAATTTCGATCGATTTGCGATTTCGTCCGCCGGTGCAATCGGCCTGATGCAGGTCATGCCGTTCTGGCTGAAGGAAATTGGCAGGCCCGATGACAACCTGGTCGATGCACAGACCAACCTGCGCATGGGTTGCACCATACTCAAGTATTACATGGATCTCGAAAACCAGGATTTGATTCGCGCGCTGGCAAGATACAACGGCAGCAAGGGACGAAGGAAGTATGGCGACCTGGTCATCGATCGCCTGAACCGGAGATGGTATCGAAACTAGCTAATCCTTAAAGTCTGCCTTGATCAGCCGACTAGAAACCGGCCCGGCACCAGTTCGCCGGCTAATTCCTCGCTGATCACCTCGGCAGTCACGGAATCCACCCGGGCAGAAGGCGGCCCTTGGTGCAGCCAGGCCCCAAACAATCCCAGCTTGTCCGGGTCGCCATAGGCTACGATTTCCACCTGGCCGTTTGCCAGATTCCTTGCCCGACCGCTCAATCCCAGCGAGCTCGCGTGTTCCGCCGCGCTGACCCTGAAAAAAACGCCCTGAACGCGACCTGATACCAAGTAACGGCAATATTCGGCATCCTGATTCACTATTCTCGGGGAGCGTGGAGAATCCCGGCTTGTTATTGGTCTTCTGTGCCGGCAGCCTCGACGGCCGTGTTGATCGCAACCTCCGCCCAGCGTTTCGCCTCCCGGGCATCGTTTTTCGCGCCATTGTAGGCCTTGCGCTGCAAATTGACTTCAGCATCGGCAAGGAATCGCCTGGCGTCGTTGAGCGCCAATGCCGCGAATTCCTCTGCGCCTGCGGTAATAGCGGCCTGTATGGCCTGTCGCGCGTCGCTCATTTCCTGGACCGGCGGATTGCTCGCACAGGCGCCAAGAGTCAGTAAACTGGCGGCTGCGAGGAGACGAAGAGTTCGAGTGTGACGCTTTTTGTACATTCCGACCTGTCGACAAACGGAAAGGTTTAGAACGCTAACAAGGGCACCCTATTCCGTCAAGCCGAGCCTCGCTACAATCGACCGAGCCAAAAGTTGCCAAAACAGGGAAATCGACCTTGGAAACTGTTATCTACCACAACCCCCGCTGCTCGAAATCACGCGCGACACTGCAATTGCTGCACGATCACGGTTTAAGTCCCACCGTAATCGAGTACCTAATCGACCCGCCCGACAGAGAAACCCTGCTAAAAATCCTTACACTGCTGACGCTGCAACCGAGACAGCTCATGCGGCGCACGGAAAGCGTTTATCAGGAACTCGGCCTCGACGACCCCGGCCTTAGCGACGATGAACTCATCCAGGTGATGCTCGACCACCCGGTCCTGATAGAGCGACCCATCGTATTGGCAGGCGGGATGGCACGAATTGGCCGACCACCCGAACTGGTGCTGGAGATTCTTCGATGAACGCGGAAATCCTGGTTCTTTATTATTCCAGGGATGGCGCAACCGCCGAACTGGCACGTCAGGTATGCCTGGGTATCGAGTCGGTCGAAAAATGCAGCGCCAGGCTCAGAACGGTACCGGCGGTCAGCGCCGATTGTGAAGCCAGCGCGCCCGTGGTTCCCGATGACGGGCCGCCCTACGCAACACACCAGGACCTGACCGATTGCGCCGGCCTGGTCATGGGTAGTCCGACGCGATTTGGAAACATGGCGGCGCCGTTAAAGTATTTCCTCGATGGCAGCGGAAGCCTTTGGATGTCAGGTGGTCTGGTTGGCAAACCGGCTGCAGTCTTCACATCGACCCAATCTCTGCATGGCGGGCAGGAATCCACATTGCTAACGATGATGATTCCTTTGATTCACCACGGCATGCTGATTCTAGGTCTGCCTTACACCGAACCGCTGGTTACCGGTACGAGTTCTGGCGGTGGACCGTACGGCGCCAGTCACTGGGCCCACGGTCAGAAACAGCCATTGATCGAAGAGGAGGAAAAGAAGTTGGCGATAGCCCTGGGTAAGCGGATCGCGAAGATCGCTTGCAAACTTGGTCCGGCTTATTCCTGATTCAGCGGCTGGTTCTCAGCGCCAGAGCCAGGCAGAAAAACAGCATGCAACTGAAAAAGACCAGGGACGCGGACCAAAGGCGCAGAGCTGGATTGGCAATCAGCTCCATCAGGCCAAGCGCGACCGGAAGTGCCAGTACCATCATCAGCCAGCGATAAGTATAAGTCCGCGAAGCCAATATCCCGGGAATCGATAGCAGCATTACGACCAACGGCAGCCAGACCCACCACGGGTATGCCGGCAGAATCAATGCAGCGAGAATTAGCAACATGACGACGGCGTGACTTGCCAGCAGCAGCGATCTGATCAGGACAGGAGGTCGTGACAGACCCGTCTCAGCCAAGGTCCTTGCCCCTGCTCAGCACCTCACGAACAAATGGCACGGTTAACCGGCGCTGTGCCCTGAGGGATGCCAGGTCCAGCGTATCCAGCAATCGGTAAACCGACCGCATGTCTCTCGGGAAACGCCGTAAAAGAAAACGACTGGTTTCTTCCGGCAACTGCAATCCTCGGTGTTTCGCGCGCAGGGCCATCGCTTTGTGCAGATCTTCGCCGCTGACAGGGTCCACGCGGTAAACGGGACCCCAGTTCAGCCGCGATTCTAGATCCGGCAGCCCAAAAGCGATTTTTGCTGCCGGTCTGTCGGCCGAAACCAGAAGGCTGCCACCGCTTTCGGCGACTTCATTAAACAGTCTGAACAAGCCAGACTCCCAGTCAGCCAATCCGGCGACTTGCTGCATATCATCCAGACAAACGAGCGAGAATTCCTCGAGGCCCGCGAGCATTCCCGCCTCCAGGTTCTCCTTCAACGGCAGGTAGGCGGCTCGCCGGCCATGCCGGCCAGCCTCCGCACATGCGGCTTGCAAAAGATGAGTCTTGCCGCTACCCGGCCCGCCCCACAACCAGATCAGGCGTTCACTGCCGCTAGCCGCCAACGACTTCAGATGGGTCAGCAGCGCGCCATTCCCGGGCTCAAAAAAACTATCGAAAACGGCCTGGTCCGACAGGTGGACCGGCAGCGGCAGCTGTCGGGATTCAGTCACGTGGCATTTACACGAGACAGGTAAGCCTTGCGGCTCCACTGCCAGACATAATCAACACCGCTGATAATGGTCGTGACCATCACGCTCGCTCCCAGGGCGATCACCCAGTACTCGCCCGGCCAACCGTAAGCGGCTCCCGATACGACCACCAGCACGAACACCAGCTGCAGCGAGGTATTGAGCTTGCTGACATCGGTAGGCTGCGGCTGCACCGCGCCGAACAACCAGTTGTAGACCACGCCGCCGGTTACAATCACCAGGTCGCGTCCGACCACCAGCGCCGCCAGCCAGAGCGGGATCAGGCCAACCAGGGTCAGCGTAATAAACATCGATACCATCAGAAATTTATCCGCCAATGGATCGAGAATTTCGCCAAGACGCGAACGCCAGCCAAAACGTCTCGCCAAAAAACCATCCAGCCCGTCCGAAAACCCGGCGATCAAAAACAACCAGAGCGTGGCCACGAAATCGCCGTGCCACAGCAACCAGACCACCGGACCTACCAGCAGTATCCGAAAGATACAAATCATGTTGGGAATATGTTTCGCGATCACTGACGATACCTGTAAACAATCGTCCCGAGCATCGCCACAGGGTAATCAGAATCATCGAGAAACAAAACCTTGCCGAGATTGATCGCACTCGCAAGTCGATCCGGGCCGGAACGCAATTCGAGACTGAACAACACATCGTCGCCATGGACCCGGTCGACCGCTACCGAATTGACCAATGACAGGGACTCGAGATACAGGCTGACTCGTCCGTAAGCCTCGAGGTCGCCGATTCCCCTGACCAAGACCAGCTGCCGCCCGCTGTTCTGGCTGTCTATAGCGGCAAGAACGGTCGCAAACTCGTCGGCCGCATGGTCGATGCCCCCGGCCAGGTCACCCCGCCAGCTTTGTTCCTCGCCGGCAAAAAACAAAGTCCAGCTTACGCGGTAAACGGGCTCATCTGCCTCTGTCCGCCGGTTTGCCCGCGCCGTTCCCACCAGCACGGCATCGGCGTCGTAGCGCTCACTCGCAGAGAGAATGCTGTCCGCAAAAACGCCGCGTAAATCCGATACATCGATCGCACGCTGATCTTCCGCATCCATCAACGGAATAATGATGGGCACACCACGCTGGCTCGCTGTCTCTTTCAGGTTTTCGGCGACCGGCCCCAGGTCTTCCGCCGCAAGTATCTCGCGCCGACCCCGTTCATCGGTAAGCACCAGCCAGATCAACGTTGCCGGCCGCTCCTGTCCCCAAACCGGCAGGCCCAACTCGCCGAGCCGCCGGTTGATCGCCTGCCCATCGAAAGAAACCAGCAAGGTGCGGCTGTCGATATATCCGAATTGCTGAATATAGTCGCGTGCCCGGGCAAGGATCGCCTCAATTTCCTCTGTTTGGTCATCCTGGCGCGTGCCGGTTACTCGAGTCAGCACGACTGCCATTGCGTCCTCGAATGCCTGCTCCAGGGTTGACGCGTCACGCGCACTGACCTCCGTCCGTACCTGGTAGAGATCGCCAAAAACTGATGCAGTCGCCGTCTGGTTTGCCAGCATCAGGCACGCCGCAGCAATTATTGTCTTCGTCGGATGATTCATTTTTCGCCTGATATCTCTTTTTGCTATCCGGGCCAAGATCGAACAGGTAAAATTATTACACATACAGAAGCCGCAGCCTGCATATTGCGTCGAGGAATTTCAGATCGGACCGCCGGCGGTTTTTGGAAAGGCAACACCAACGATGAAGGAATCGGTCCATGGCTGATAAGCCAGCGCTTAGTTACCAGGATGCCGGTGTCGATATCGATGCCGGAAAACGGCTGATCGAACTGATCAAACCGGCTGTCGCCAGGACAAGACGGCCGGAGGTTGTCGCAGGCCTGGGTGGATTCGGCGGCCTGTTCCGGCTGCCCACCGACCGTTATCGGAAACCTGTCCTGGTCTCTGGAACCGACGGAGTCGGTACCAAGCTGAAGCTCGCCATCGACATGAATCTTCATGACACCATCGGCATCGATCTAGTCGCCATGTGCGTCAACGACGTACTGGTCGCGGGTGCCGAGCCATTGTTTTTTCTCGATTACTATGCGACTGGAAAACTGAATCCGGAGATCGCCGCTAAGGTGGTTGAAGGAATTGCCGATGGTTGCGTGCAGGCCGGGTGTGCGCTGATCGGCGGAGAAACCGCGGAAATGCCTGGCATGTATCAAGGCCATGCCTACGACCTGGCCGGATTCTGCGTCGGCATCGTCGAAGAAGACGCGCTGCTGGATGGCAGTCGAATCGAGCCCGGAAACGTATTAATCGGGCTGACGTCATCCGGTCTGCACTCGAATGGCTACTCGCTGGCGCGGAAAGTACTGGAAACTTCGAACGCCAAATTGGACAGCCCCTTTGACGGCTCCACGCTGGGCTTATGCCTGCTTCAACCGACGCGCATATATGTCTCCGCGATCATGAACCTTCTGCAGCATCATACGATTAACGGCCTGGCCCACATTACCGGCGGAGGTCTAACGGAAAACCTTCCGCGAATATTGCCTGCTGGTTGCAGCGCCGTTGTTGACCTCAGCAGCTGGCAACGCCCCGAAATATTTTCCTGGTTGCAGGATCAGGGTGGAATCGATGACCATGAGATGCTCAGAACTTTCAACTGTGGTGTCGGCATGGTGATCTGCTTGCCCGCCGAAAATGAAACCGACGCTCTCGAATCCCTGAGCTCTGACGGTGAACACGCCTGTCGCCTTGGAATAATTGAAAAAGGCGCTGGCGAGGTTCGATTTCGGTGAATCGGGTGCCAGGCCCTCCGCTAACGCTAGTGGTTCTGATTTCCAACCAAGGCAGTAATCTGCAGGCGATCATCGATGCCATGGCCAATCAGGAAATCCACGTCAAAATTCTCGCCGTAGTCAGTAACAATCCGAATGCTCCCGGCCTGCAGAGAGCAAAAAATGCGGGCATCCCGACCGCGGTGACGGACCGCGCCGATTTTGCGACGAGGAAAGATTTCGACCGCCGGCTTTTGCAGGTTGTCCGCGATTACGATCCCGGTTTGGTCGTAATGGCCGGGTTCATGCGAATTCTTGATGATGAATTTGTCGAGCATTTTGAAGGCCGTTTGTTGAACATTCATCCATCGCTGTTGCCAAAATATCCGGGATTGAACACCTACCGCCGAGTGCTGTCCGCGAAAGACAGCGTGCATGGCTGCAGCATCCACTTTGTCAATTCCCAGCTGGATGGCGGACCGGTTGTCGCCCAGTCCGAGGTGCCGATCCGGGCCGATGATGACGAAATCAGCCTTTCAGCCAGGGTTCAGGCTATGGAGCATAAACTCTATCCCATGGTTATCGGCTGGATTGCCCGCGGTGGACTGGTTTGCCAACACGAAACAATCAGGCTGGACGGCAAACTGTTGGGAAAGCCCAGAAAAATTGCGTTTACGGATCTTGATGAAACACAGGAATTAGGGAAGCTCTGATCTACCCATGAACTCGTATCTTGCGGCCAAAATAATCGGCTTCTGCGTTGCAAATCTTCGCAATAGCCAGCTATTACCTGCGATTCGCGCCTTGAATCAGAACATTTTGGATCACAATCTACATCGCCCATGAATAGATCAGAATTTCCTGAGGTTAACAAACGAATCATGTCAATTAAAATGCCAATTATCGGCGGACTGGCGGCGCTGCTCGCGACAATCAGCCTGGCCAGCGTGGCGACCGACATGCCGCCCGTCCAGCAGCCATTAGCCCGGCCTGCCCTGCAGCCGTTCTCTGCCAGTTACAAAGTTCTGCGGGGAAAAAAGCGCGTCGGAGTCAGCAAGGTCGAATTGATTGCTGATACTGATGGCATGTTTGTTTATCGGACCCGAGTTAGCGCACGTGGCCTGGCAAGATTGTTCGTTAGTCGGGATGTGAAGGGTGAAAGCCGCTTCACCCTCGAAAATGATCTGCCATTTCCACTATATTATTCATCTTATGGCGCGAAAAAAAATGACATTCAACGCATTTCGTTCGAACCGTTCAATTATGAAATATCAAGCCAGTACAAGGGCGCGGAAAAAACCTTGCAATGGTCGCCGGGCGTACTGGATCTGCTGAGCATGGAAATCGCAATGAAACTGCAGTTTTCCCGTGGTGAAATTCCTACCGAATACACGGTGGCCGAAAAAAACAGCATCCGGGAATACCATCTCGAAATAGAGGACAGGGAATCGATCCAGACGCCCTTTGGCCAACATGAAACGATAAGGATAAGACGACAAAAAGCCGGCTCCGACAATCATTCCATCATCTGGCTAGCACCCGAACTGGATTACCTGATGGTACGTTTCGACAAATACAAGAGAGGGAAAATCGATTTTTCCATTCGCCTGAACAACTACAATCCTGCGCCCGCGAATTGAATAAGACTCGGCCCGGATCAGGCCTTCGGCAAGGTAACCCCGGTCTGACCCTGGTATTTTCCACCGCGATCGAGGTAGGAAGTCTCGCAGTCTTCATCTGACTCAAAGAACAGCATCTGGGCGACGCCCTCGTTCGCATAGACCTTGGCCGGCAGCGGCGAAGTATTGGAAAATTCCAGCGTCTGATGGCCCTCCCAGTCGGGCTCCAGCGGCGTGACATTTACGATGATGCCGCAACGTGCGTAAGTGGATTTTCCGAGACAAATGGTCAGTACCCGACGCGGTATCCGGAAATACTCGATCGTTCTGGCGAGCACAAAAGAGTTCGGCGGAATAATGCACACATCGGATTTCAGGTCGACAAAGCTGTCGGTTTTGAAATGCTTGGGATCGACAATGGCGGAATTGATATTCGTGAAAATCTTGAATTCAGGGGCGCAACGAACATCGTAGCCATAACTGGAAGTACCGTATGACACCACAGGGCCGTTGCCATTTTTTCTGATCTGGCCCTCCTCAAACGGCTCGATCATGCCGTGTTCGGCAACCATGCGTCTAATCCACTTGTCGGACTTAATGCTCATCAGCGTTCCTCGATACTGATTTTCGGAAACAGGTGGCTGTAATCCTTGCGTTTTGCCGCGAGTTGAGCACCCATTCTCAACGCAAGCTGCTGATAACGCATCGCTACCGGGCTCTCCTCGTCGGCGACGACGGTAGGATTACCGCTGTCCATATTTTCCCTGATCTGAATATCCAGCGGCAAGGAACCCAGCAATGGCACGTTGTACTGTTCCGCCATTTTCTGTCCCCCACCGCTGCCAAAAACATGTTCTTCGTGGCCACACTGCGAACAGATGTGCGTACTCATATTTTCGACGATTCCGAGTACCGGGACGGAAACCTTTTCAAACATCTTCAAGCCCTTGCGTGCATCGAGCAGCGCGATGTCCTGCGGAGTAGTCACGATGATGGCACCGCTTAGCGGCACTTTTTGCGACAGTGTCAGCTGGGTATCGCCGGTCCCCGGTGGCATATCGACGATCAGATAGTCCAGTTCGCCCCATACGGTGTCGTTTATCAGTTGGGTCAACGCCTGGGTCACCATCGGTCCACGCCAGACCATCGCCTGTTCCTGGTCGATTAGAAATCCGATGGACATGGCGCTAATCCCATGCGCCTGCAGAGGTTGCATAGTCTTGCCATCGGTACTGCCGGGACGTTGGCCGCCCAGACCTAGCATCTGCGGCAGACTCGGACCATAAATATCGGCATCCAGAATACCGGTTTTTGCTCCCTCGCGCGCCAGGGCCAGCGCCAGGTTGACCGCAGTCGTCGATTTGCCGACCCCGCCCTTGCCGGACGCAACTGCGATGACGTTTTTCACCTGTCCAAGCGGTTTTAAAGTGGCCTGGACGGCATGCGCCGCAACCCGCCAGTCAATACTGAGCCTGACCGGGCTTATGCCCAGCTCTTTCTCGATCAACGGAGTCAGGTCAGAAATAAGCCTGTCCTGGTAACGGTCCGCTGGAAAACCCAGGCTGATCTCGACGGTCAAACCACCGTCCGATTTGCTCACATTGACGACTTTAGCCACGTCAGCAAGCGGGTGCCCAAGTTCATTTTCACCGAAATCCGCGAGGACCTTGGCCAGTCCCGGATCGACGTCATTTTTCATTGTCAGACAGGAATCACAGAAAAGTGGATCATTGTACCCTGTCCCGGCCTGTCTCTGAACAATTGCGGGCTGTGATTCATGTCGCTATTTTGCAGGCAGCCGTATGGCATAATGCAGCAGATGATGGTGCAAACTCACTGAAAACAGTGGATATTCGCAACGGGCCAGGCATGGCCGGCAAGATAGCGAGGTCAGCACAGTGGTGACGATTGAGACTCACGATCTATGAAGTTTATTTCGTCTCTTAGGGCAGAACGCCTTATGTCCCGAGTCATGGAACTCGGAGAGGTGGAATCTCCCGCGGCCGTAAAAGCGCTGGAAAAACTGTCTACCCTCGGCGGCAGCGCGGTTCCGCCAGTCCTGGAAGCCCTCGCGCATGCCGACAAGAAACAGACCGTGGCCTATGTCGATATCCTGTCACAGACGCTCACCGACAAGACTTTTGCCCTGTATGGAGAAGGACTCAAGGAAAAAAACGAGCGCGTCGTCGCCGGCATCGCCTGGGCGATGACCAGCAGTAACACCTACAACCCTTCTTTACTGCTGGAATTGCTGCACGATCCGGACACGGACAAGGCAGCCGTCATCAGCGTTCTCAAACACAACATCAAACGTCTGAATATATATGAGCTTTTGCGCGTGGCCTATAAAGTCGAGCCGCACGAAAAAGCGGCGATTTTTGGCCTGATTGCCAGCATCGCCACAGAAGACATGGTGCCCGATCTGATCGAGCGCATGGAGGGTAAGGATTCGATTGCCAAGGTTCACATCATCAATATTCTGTTCCGCTACAACAAGCCCGAAGTCAGACGCTGCCTCGAGATACAACTCGCCGACAAGAACAAGATGGTCCGCCAGGCCGCGCTGAGTGCGCTGGCCAATATGGAGGGGGACATCAACGCGGAAGCAGTCATGCGGCTGTTGCGCGATCCCGATCTGGAGGTACAGAACAAGGCGGTTGACCTGGTGATCAAGATCAATCATCCCGACACCATCAAGTACCTGGTGCATATCCTCAAAGACGAGTCCGAATATATTCGCCGTGCGGCCGTCGAAGTGCTGAACGAGGTCGGTGATGCCGATTCGATCAAGCACCTGCTGGAAGTCATTTCCGACGAAGACTGGTGGGTGCGATCACGGGCGGCCGACGCATTGGCGAAAATCGGTGGGCCGAAGGTTGTGGACGCGGTCATGGAGCTGATCGGTGACGAAGACGAGGGCATAAGGCGAGCGGCTATCGAGATCCTGAATGTGACGCGCGACGAGCGCGCCATCGACAAATTGATTTCCGCGACAAAAGACAAGGATTGGTGGGTCAGCGAACGCGCGGTGGACGCACTGGCCGAAATCGGCAGCAAGAAAGCGACGCCGGCATAGCCTTGTGATTATCCGCGCGCTGAGCAAGATCGGCGATGAAAAATGCATCGATGTCCTGATGCCGTTGCTCGACCGGCCGGAAAAGGCGATTCGGCTGGAGACGATGGTGACGCTGACCAACCTGGCGGATGCGAGTCATTTGGATGCTATTCGCAAAGCCATCGTCGCCCAGGCCGGCGATAAGGACGACGCGGTCAATCGCGCCGCAACCCGTGCCGTGAAGAAACTCGACCGGCGTTTCTCGGATACCGCGATTCTCTCCGATGAGGAAGTTGCTCAATATGCGGAACCCGAACATACGATGCTCATGGACAAGGCCGATGTCGCTGAAGTCATCAGGGAAGCCGAGAAAGCCCAGATTCTGGACATTACGACACTGAAGGCAGGCGATATCATCGCGGAACGTTACAAATTCATCACCCAGATCGGCAAAGGTGCATTCGGTACCGTGTTGTTGGTTGAAGACTCCGTGGTTGAAGAGCAACTTATTCTCAAATTTCTTAATCCGAATGTTTCATCGGATGAAGAAATGCTCAAACGCTTCGTACACGAGTTGCGTTACTCAAGAAAAATCACCCACAAGAACGTCATTCGAATCTATGACTTTCTTCACCTGCAGGGTCTGTATGCCATCTCCATGGAGTATTTTCCGTCGCATACCCTGGGGGGCGAAGTGGTCGATGAAAAACCGGTGTCCGTCAAGAAGGGGGTGCGATTCGCCTGTGATATCGCCACCGGTATGGCGGTCGCCCACGCCGCCGGTATTATCCACCGGGATTTGAAACCCGCAAATATTCTGATAAACGAGGATGGCCTGCTGAAGATCGTGGATTTCGGCGTGGCGGCGGCACAAAAAAGCGGCGACACCCAACTGACCAAGACCGGTTACGTGATTGGTTCACCAAAATACATGGCTCCGGAACAGATTCTTGGCAAGAAAGTCGACGTTCAGGCAGATGTCTACAGCCTTGGCATCATTCTTTACGAACTGTTGACCGGTGTGCCGCCATATCGCCGCGGCGATCACATGTCGGTGATGTACCAGCATGTGCAGGGCAAGGCGCCATCAGCCATCGAGGTCAACGACAAGATACCGCAGGAACTGAGCGATATCATCGGCAAAGCCATGTCCCTTGACCCCAAGGATCGACATGAAACCATGGATGATATCTATCAGGCAATGGACGCGTACCTTTGATATTCTAGGCCCTGAAATCTCTCAGGGTGGATTCGAATGGCAAGCAAACGATCGGGCCTGGGTCTGCGGGCAGTCAAGACCGTGACCCGGGACGGGGTGAATGAAATCTCGATGGGCGGGCGCTGATGGCGAAAATCGATGCGTTTTTGAAACTCGGCCTGCAGCAAGGCTGTTCCGATATCCACCTCGCAGTCGGAGTTCCACCGATGCTCAGGCTGCACGGCAATCTGACTCCAATTCGCTTTCGTGATCTCGGTGGCACTGAACTGCAAGGATATGTCGACGAAATCCTGACTGAAAACCAGCGCGACCGGTTTGAATCGGGAGGCGATATAGATTTTGCATATGTCACCGAAGACGGCGGTCGCTTCCGGGTCAATATTTTTCGCAAGGAAACCGGCGTCGGCGCAACTTTCAGACACATACCTGAAGAAGTACCGGCGCTGGACAAGCTTGGACTGCCGCCGATCGTCAAAGAGCTCTGCGACTATCACCAGGGCATGGTCCTGGTTACCGGTTCGACCGGCACTGGAAAATCGACGACCCTCGCCGCGATGATCGATTACATCAATCGCAATCGCAAACTGAATATCATCAGCCTGGAGGACCCTATCGAATTTGTCCATGCCAGCAAGAGCTCGCAGGTAATCCAGCGGGAACTGGGTACCCATATACAATCCTTTGCCGATGGCGTCCGTGCCGCAATGCGCGAGGATCCGGATGTCATTCTGGTCGGTGAACTGCGCGACGAGGAAACCATTTCAATGGCGATGACCGCCGCCGAAACCGGGCATCTCGTTCTTGGCACCTTGCATACGACCGGAGCCGTAAAAACCATAGACCGTATGATTGACGCGCTGCCAGCCGAGCTTCGCGAACAAACCAAATCGTTTCTGACCCAGGGTCTTAACGCTGTGGTCTCACAGGTGCTGGTCAGAACACCGGATTCCAGGGGCCGCAAGGCGATCCTGGAAATCATGATCATGACCCGGGCCATCGCCAAACTCATTTCCACAGACCAGACCCACAAAATCCCGTCCCAGTTGCAAACCGGTAAAGACCTGGGAATGCAAAACCTCGATCAGGCCTTGCTCGACGCCATTGAAGCCAAGGAGATCGACCCGGATCATGCGGCGACCTTCGCCCAGGACAAATCCTTGTTCAGGCGCTTTATCACCGATACCGGCATTATGCCCAGTTTCGACACCTGAAACGGAGATTGCCAGTGAGCCTGATAGAAGAGTTGTTAAAGGAGACGGTGGAAAAAAACGGCTCCGACCTGCATTTCGTCGCAGGAGACCCGCCCCGTATCAGGAAATTCGGTGAACTGCAAACACTCCGACCAGAACGCCTGAGCCAGGAAGATGCCGAGAACGAACTTGGGCAGATCATGCCTGGCAAGGCCCAAAAGGCATTGGAAAAGCACGATGGCGCTGATTTTGCCTATTCGTTCGGCGACATCGCCCGATTCCGGGTTAATATCTTCCGCCACCTCGGTGGATTGGGTGGTATTTTCCGGACCATCCCGAGCAAGACCCTGACCCTGGTTGACCTTGGCATGCCGACCGTCGTTGGCGAGCTTTGCCGTGCGTCGAGTGGTCTTATTCTGGTCACGGGAAAAACCGGTTCCGGCAAATCGACAACGCTGGCGGCAATGATTGATTCCATCAACAAACGAATCAAAGGTCATATCATTACGATCGAGGATCCGATCGAATTTATTCACAAGCAGGTAAATTGCCTGATCAGTCAGAGGGAAATCGGCGTGCACACCGACAGTTTTGCCGCCGCCCTCCATTCTGCGTTGCGGGAAGACCCGAACGTCATTCTGGTTGGCGAAATGCGTGATTATGAAACGATGAGTATCGCGGTTACCGCGGCCTAAATGGGAATCCTGGTCATGGGAACCCTGCACACGAACGGCGCGGCCGCCACCGTCGACCGTATCGTTCATGCTTTCCCTGCGGACAAGCAAGGGCCGGTTCGTGCGATGCTCTCGACCTCGTTGAGGGGTGTGATATCACAGCAGCTGGTCAGACGAAACGACAAGGATGGCCTGGTCGCTGCATTGGACATACTGGTCAACAATGCGGCGATTGCCAACCTGGTTCGCCAGGGAAAATTGGATCAGCTGGAAAACACGATGGCAAGCAGCGCCGGCGTCGGCATGTGCACAATGGACGGGTCGCTGATGAAGCTTTACAACAAAGGGACGATCTCCGCCGATGAGGCCTATATGAAGTCGCTGGACAAGAAGAAATTTGAGGAGCTCAGAAATATGGAAGCGCCACGAACAGACTGACCCTTGTGGCATAATTCGGACATAAGGAACCTGTCGGACTTAGGTGTTCGTCGTAGAATGTCCCTAGGTCCGACGCGCTCCTCAGACTCCTCGGCTTAACGGACACACCAGGCGCAAAATCATAATGAGTAGACAAAAACGCCAGATCCTGGTGAGCAGCGCCCTGCCTTATGCAAACGGAGCCTTGCACCTCGGCCATATGCTGGAGTATGTGCAAACCGATATCTGGGTACGATTCCAAAAATTGTGCGGCAACGACTGTCTGTTTGTCTGCGCCAGCGACGCACATGGCACGCCGATCATGCTGACCGCGGAGAAGGAAGGCATCACGCCTGAAGAACTCGTTGACCGGGTTGCCGAGAGCAACCGGCGGGACTATGCAGATTTTCACATCGAGATGGACAATTTTCACAGTACGCATTCCGAGGAAAATCGCGAACTTGTCGAGGGGATATACGCCACCCTCGTAGAAAACGGTCACATAAGCCGGAGAAAAATCCTCCAGGCATTTGATGAACAGCGCAATATGTTTTTACCCGACCGGTATGTCCGCGGCGATTGCCCCAGGTGCGGTGCAAGTGACCAGTACGGCGATAGCTGCGAGGTCTGCGGCTCGACCTATTCGCCATTTGAACTGGTCAACCCGATTTCGGTCGTTTCGGGAAAGCCGCCGGTGGAAAAAGAGTCCGAACACCTGTTTTTCCGGCTTGCCGATTTTGCAAGCATGCTGCGTGAGTGGATACACGGTGGACAACTGCATCCCAGCATAGTCAACAAACTGGACGAGTGGTTCGAAGCGGGTCTGCGCGACTGGGATATATCGCGGGACGCACCCTACTTTGGTTTCGAAATCCCGGGGGAAGACAACAAGTATTTTTATGTCTGGCTGGATGCCCCGATTGGTTATATGGCTAGCTTTCTCCAGTATTGCCGACAACAGGACATCGACTTCGACAGTTACTGGAGACCGGGTGGAAGCACCGAGCTTTATCATTTTATCGGCAAAGACATCATCTATTTTCATGCGCTTTTCTGGCCGGCCGTCCTGCATGGGGCCGGTTACCGGATCCCGACCGCTGTACTGGCGCATGGATTCCTGACCGTCAACGGCGCCAAGATGTCAAAATCGCGCGGTACCTTTATTACCGTCAGGACATACCTGAACCATCTCGACGCCGAGTACCTCAGATATTATTTCGCCGGCAAGCTGGGAGCCGGCATTGACGATATCGACCTGAATCTAGAGGACTTCAGGCAACGGGTAAATAGCGACGTCGTCGGCAAGGTGGTCAATATTGCCAGTCGTTGCGCCGGTTTCGTTCAGCGGATAGCCGACGGAAAGCTGGCTACGGAACTGCCGGACCCGGATTTGTTTGCCAGGTTTTCAGCTGCATCCGAGGATATTGCCGACGCCTATGAGAAACGCGAATATTCGAGGGCCATCCGCAAGATCATGGCGCTGGCTGACGACGCAAACCGATTTATCGATGAAAACAAGCCGTGGGTCCTGGCCAAAAGCGATGGCAATGAACAAAAGATTCAGGCCATCTGTACACAGGGCCTGAATCATTTCAGGCAGCTTTGCATTTATCTCAAACCGGTGATGCCTGAACTCGTAGGCAATGCCGAAGAATTTTTGCAAACAGGCGAACTGAGCTGGGACGATTTACGGAGCCCCCAGTTGGGAAGCGCCATCAATCCATTCAAGCCGCTGGCCCAAAGAATTGAGTCGGCAGATATCGAAAAAATGATACAGGCGTCACGGGAAGAACTGGCGCCCAGCCAGGAATAGAAATGAGCGAACTGGGTTTAATTATCGTCAGTACGGTTCTGGTCAACAATTTCGTAATGGTGAAGTTTCTTGGCCTTTGCCCGTTCATGGGCGTATCGCGAAAACTGGATGGCGCCGTGGGCATGGGCCTTGCCACGACTTTCGTGCTAACCCTGTCTTCCGCAGCAAGTTACTTACTTCATAATTACCTGCTCGAACCGCTGGGGTTGACCTACCTGAGGACGATTACTTTTATTTTGCTAATCGCCGCGATGGTTCAATTCACGGAAATGATGGTTCGACGATCCAGCCCGCTTCTATATCAGATCCTTGGAATATATTTGCCGTTGATAACCACCAATTGTGCAGTGCTGGGCGTGACCTTGTTGAATGTCCAGGAATCGCACGGCTTCCTCGAGTCGCTGCTGTATGGCTTTGGCGCCGCGTTTGGGTTTTCGATGGTCCTGGTTTTCTTTTCCGCGATCCGCGAAAGGATTGAACTTGCCGATATTCCACAACCGTTCAAAGGCGCATCGATCGCGCTGATCACGGCGGGAATCATGGCGCTCGCCTTTATCGGTTTTACCGGCCTGATCAAGGCGTAGTCTTGATCGCGATCATTACAATCGGTTTGCTGGCGCTCGCCCTTGGCCTGGCGCTTGGGTTCGCCGCGGATCGATTCAGAATTACGAAGAACCCTGTAGTCGAGCAGATCAACAACCTGTTACCCCAGACACAGTGCGGCCAGTGTAATTTCCCGGGTTGCAGGCCTTACGCAGAAGCGATCGCCGCGGGTCGGGCGGATATCAACCAATGCCCGCCAGGCGGCGAAGCGACGATTCAAGCACTGGCCAACCTGCTCGGCCGGAATATCAAATCGCTTGATCCCGACTTTGGCGAAGAAAAACCGCTCGCAATAGCAGTCATTGATGAAGATCTTTGTATCGGCTGCACGATCTGTATTCAGGCTTGCCCGGTGGACGCCATACTTGGCGCCAGCAAGCAGATGCATACCGTAATCGAGTCCGAGTGTACCGGCTGCGATCTTTGTGTAGAGCCCTGCCCCGTTGACTGCATCGATATGGTTGTCCCTAAACCGCGGCCGGGTAGCTGGAAATGGCCCAGCCCGGAACGGTGGACCAGCCAGTAGGAATATGGAACATCAAGACAAAATCATGCCACGTCGTTTCAGGGGCGGACTGAAACTTTTACCCAACAAGATTCAATCCACGCTGACGCCGATTCGGCGCGTTCCGATTCCGGAAAAACTGGTGATTCCGCTGAGCCAGCACATCGGTCGCGATGCCGTACCGCTGGTGAAAGTCGGCGACGATGTACTCAAAGGGCAGCCAATCGGTGCGGCCGATGGTGATGTGTCAGCGCCGGTGCATGCGCCGACCTCCGGAACCGTGGAATCCATTGGCATGCACCCCGTTCCTCATCCGGGTGGTCTTGGTGCGCTGTGCGTAGTACTCCGGTCGGATGGCAAGGATCATGCGATCGATACCGGCCTGGCTTGTCTGGACTACCTGTCGCTGAGCCCCGAGGAAATCCAGGACAGGGTTCGCCGGTCTGGCATCACCGGCCTCGGTGGCGCCAGTTATCCGACGGCCGTCAAAATGTCCAAGGCCGAAGACAGAGGAATCAAGGATCTGATAATCAATGCCGCCGAATGCGAACCCATTATAAGCTGCGATGACATGTTGATGAGGGAGCATGCCAATGACCTGATCACCGGAATTCAGATCATGCTGCACGCGTTGTCCGCACCAAGAGCATTGATAGGTATTGAACGAGACAAGAAAAGAGCCATAGATGCACTCGAAAAAGCGCTTGCCAGCATTGGTGACGAGCGTATCGTTCTGCGAAAAATTTACTCGATATATCCTGCCGGCGGAGAGAGGCAACTGGTGCAGGTTCTGACCGGCCAGGAGGTTCCCTATGACGGTTTCCCACAGGACATCGGTTATCTGTCGCAGAATGTCGGTACGGCGCTGGCGATCAAACACGCGTTGATCGATGGTCAGCCCCTGATTTCACGAATCACTACTGTTGCAGGGAAAGGCGTGCATCTGCCTGGCAACGTTGAAGTCAGGCTGGGAACACCTATCTCCGACCTGGTCGCGGCCTGTGGTGGATATTGTGACGGGGCAGAAGCGATGCTGATGGGCGGTCCGATGATGGGCTTCTCGCTGACCGATGACCAGCTTCCCGTCATCAAGGGAACCAATTGTATTGTGGTGGCCGGCCCGGGTGAGCTGGAACAAACAGATTACGTGATGCCGTGCATCCGCTGCGACAAATGTGCGCAGGTATGCCCTGTTAATCTGCAACCACAGGAACTGTACTGGCAGATCAAAGGCGGAGACCTGGACAGAGCTAATCAGCTTTCGGTCGATGGATGCATTGAGTGCGGCTGCTGTGACTATGTTTGCCCAAGCCATATCCCCCTCGCCCAGTATTTTCGATACGCCAAGTCGGAGTTGCGCGCTCGGGATCGGCAGCAGGAAAAGTCGCAACTGGCAAAAATCAGATTTGAAGACCGCAAGACTCGCATCAGAATCGGGGAGGATTCACGGCAGGCGCGACTGGCCGCCCGTAAAAAACGGCTCGCCGAGGGCGACCCGCAGGAGCGCGAGCGGCAGATCGCAGCCTCCGTGCGACGCGCACAGGCAAAAACCGATACAGCGGTAGAGCCGGACAAGGATCTCAGCCAATGAAATTCGAATCCCAGTTCGCGCCGCACATCACGCCGTCGGGCAGCGTACAGCGAATGATGCAAAGGGTACTCAAGGCCCTGATCCCGGCAGCCATGGCACATGTCTATTTCTTCGGCCCCGGGCTGATATTCAATATTGCCGTTGCCGGAGGAACCGCAATCGCCGCCGAGGCTGTAATGCTGAGACTGCGCGGGCTGCCTTTGCGCCCGTACCTGATGGATTTCAGCGCGCTGGTGACCGCTGTTTTGATCGCTTTTACGCTGCCGCCGTTGGTGCCCTGGTGGATACCGGCAACGGGCGCGATTTTCGCCATCGTTGTCGCCAAACACCTGTATGGCGGCCTCGGGCAGAATCCCTTCAATCCCGCGATGGCTGCCTATGTGGTTTTGCTGGTGTCTTTTCCGGTGTCCATGACAAGCTGGCTGCCGCCTTCAAACGTGGACATCGGTATCGCCCACCCTGCGTTAGGCGACAGCCTTTATTATCTGTTTACCGGTAACTTGCCGGCCGGGCAAGCCATGGACACGATCACCGCGGCTTCGCCACTGGACGTGACCAGGAACCAACTGGCGGAAGCCAGAAACTACACGGAAATTAAGACCGGGCCATTGTTCGGTAATTTCGCGGGCAAAGGTTGGGAGTGGATCGGCATATACAGCGCGTTTGGCGGAATTTGGCTGCTCTATAAGGGCGTAATCCGCTGGCAGATCCCAATGTCAATGTTGCTCGGACTGTTCGTGACGGCGACCGTCATGTATTTGTTAAACCCGGGTGCCTATGTGCCTCCCGGGTTTCACCTGTTTGCCGGCGCCGCGTTGTTCGGTGCATTTTTTATTGCTACGGACCCGGTCACCGCGCCCGCGTCGCCCCGAGGCCAGAAAATATATGGCGCAGGTATCGGCATTCTCGTTTACGTGATCCGTACCTGGGGTGGATTTCCGGATGGGGTCGCGTTCGCCGTATTGTTCATGAATATGACCACGCCGTTGATCGACCATTACACCAGGCCACGGGTTTATGGCCATGACTGACCGCAGCAACCTGTTCCGATCGATGACCCGCTCCGGTTTGAGCCTTTTTATGTTCGCCGTACTCGGTGTTGGAGTCGTGACCTTTTTTCATGTCCTGACGGCCGACAGGATAGAAAGGAATGAGCGCGCGTACATGATGCGCAGCCTCAACGAACTGATACCCGCGTCCGCGTACGATAACGATTTTTTTACGGATACCATTAATGTCGTCGATACGGAACTGCTTGGCAGCGACCAGGCTGTCGCCATTTTCAGAGCGCGAAGGCAGCGACAGCCGGTCGGGCTGATCATATCGCCACAGGCCCCCAACGGTTATAACGGCGTTATTCGCCTGCTTATTGGCATATATGCCGATGGCAGCCTGGCGGGAGTCCGGGTCGTAAGCCACCGCGAGACGCCGGGTCTGGGAGACGGTATCGACCAACAACGGTCTGACTGGGTCGAGCAGTTTCCCGGCCTGTCGCTGGCGAATACACCAGCTATTACGTGGCAGGTAAAGAAAGACGGCGGCCGATTCGACCAGCTGACCGGGGCGACAATCAGTCCCAGGGTCGTGGTTCAGGCGGTCCATAGGGCGATGCTGTATTTTGAACGGCATCGGGACCACCTGTTCGATTCAACGACTGGCGATACATATTTGTTCGAAGCGGAAAAACGACCATGAAAACGGCCAACAGGGAAATCATTTACACGGGCTTGTGGAAAAACAACCCCGCGCTGGTGCAATTGCTGGGTCTTTGCCCGCTGCTGGCAGTCAGTAACAGCCTGATCAACGGGCTGGGCTTGGGAATCGCGACGGTCGCAGTGCTCTGCGCTTCCAACCTGGCGGTGTCATTGAGCCGTAACTTTTTGCGGGATGAAATACGTATCCCGGTGTTTGTACTCCTGATCGCGTCGCTGGTTACCGTTATCGAATTGGTCATGAATGCCTGGTTTCACAGTCTATACCGCGTACTCGGCATTTTCGTACCGTTGATCGTCACCAACTGCGCAATCATCGGTCGCGCCGAGGCATTTGCTTCCCGGAACAGGCCGCTGCCATCGTTACTGGATGGGCTGTCGATGGGTGGTGGATTTGCTGCAACGCTGGTTGTGCTTGGCGCAGCTCGTGAACTGATCGGTCGCGGCAGCTTGCTGGACGGCGCCGACTTGCTGTTCGGTGATATCGCGAGCAACTGGAGCATACAGTTTTTCGCTCCCGAGCACGGATTTCTCCTCGCGCTGCTCCCCCCGGGTGCATTTATCGGCCTCGGCATGCTGGTGGCATTAAAGAATGCCCTGGATCACCGCTATGCCCGCCTTACGGCGGTTGCGCCCAGCGCCGATCCGGCGAGTGAGCGCGCATGAACCGCGCCAAGCGGACGGAAATTTTTTCGAGACTCAAGGCCGCCAATCCCACCCCGACGACCGAACTGCATCACCGGTCCGAATTCGAACTACTGGTTGCCGTAATCCTGTCGGCACAGGCTACCGATATCAGCGTCAACAAAGCGACCCGCGGCCTGTACGCGATCGCCGATTCGCCGTCGGCCATGCTCAGACTCGGCCCGGATGGTCTGAAAAAACACATTCGCACCATTGGCCTGTACAACACCAAGGCAAAAAACATCATCGCCACGTGCCACATACTCGAGAGGAAATTCGCGGGCGAGGTCCCGCGCACCCGGGCCCAACTCGAAAGCCTGCCCGGAGTCGGCCGCAAAACTGCCAACGTTATCCTGAATACCGCCTTCGGCGAACCAACCATTGCTGTGGATACGCATATTTTCAGGGTTGCCAATCGCACCGGTATCGCACCGGGGAAAACACCGCTGGAAGTCGAGAAAAGACTGCTCAGGCTGGTCCCGGAGGAATTTCGCCAGGATGCGCATCACTGGCTGATATTGCATGGTCGATACATCTGCAAGGCACAAACACCGCTTTGTCCGCAATGCCCGATCGAGGACGTGTGCGAGTACCGGCAAAAAACAGGCTAGGGGTCTGCGCGGTAGAAATATCCGTAGCGAGAAAGTGTCACAGCGAGGACAGTTTTTCGATCTTTTGAGGCGCATAGCGGGGCTACGCAACGAAAAAGATCGGAAAAATGGACCGCTGTGGTGCTTTCGCAGTAGGAATACTTTCTACCGCGCAGACCCCCTAGCCCGGCGAAGAAGAATTAGGTGCTTCTTCTGGACAGAAAAATCCTGCTCGCGCGATGAGGCGGCGTACCTGGACCGGCTGCGCCGGCTGGTGGCCAAAGCCTGACTCGCTTGCCGGTCGAACGGACCGGGCGTAAGCTGAAATGCTGGCTTTGTAATAATTATTAGCCGGTTGCGGTCATTTCCTGGTAGGAACAGGCTGCCTGCAAGCGTATGTCCGGAGGACCGAATGAGCGAAAACTATCCCGTTGAAGGCGCCGGACTGGGCCTGCGCAGGGCGTTACTGAAGCCGCTGGAGAACCAGTCGCCGGAGCAGATTAGTTTCATGGAGGTCGCTCCGGAGAACTGGATCGGTGTCGGCGGCCGTCTGGGGAAACGATTTCGCGCGTTTACCGAGAGATACGCGTTCGTCTGTCATGGCTTGTCTTTGTCGATCGGCGCCCCCGAGCCCCTGGATGTCGAGTTTGTAAAGCAGGTACGGACCTTCCTCGACCAGCACGGCATCCGGTTTTACACCGAGCATCTGAGTTACTGCAGCGACCACGGGCATCTCTATGACCTGATGCCAATCCCTTTCACTTCGGACGCGGTCCGCTATGTCGCCGACAGAATTCGCCAGGTACAGGATATTCTGGAACGGCCGTTTGCAATAGAAAATGTTTCTTATTACGCCGCACCCGGCCAGGAGATGACCGAAATAGAGTTTATCAGCGCAGTACTTGAGGAAGCCGAGTGCGGCCTGCTGCTCGATGTCAACAACATCTATGTCAACAGCATCAATCACTGCTATGACGCGGAGGTTTTCCTCAACGCGTTACCGGCAAGCCGCGTGGTTTACTTTCACGTTGCCGGGCATTACGTGGAAGCCGAGGACTTACGCGTCGATACCCACGGCGCCGATGTTATTGACCCGGTCTGGCAGCTTCTCGACAAGGCCTATGCCCATTGCGGCGTCGTGCCGACCCTGCTCGAACGCGACTTTAATATTCCCCCGCTGGCGGAACTGATGGACGAGATGGATATCATTATCCAGCTGCAGAAAAAATGGTCGCAGTCCTCGACGAAGGTTTCGCATGGATAAGAGCTTGCCGTTCCAGCAATTGCAACACGCCTTCGCCGCGCATATTCGCGACCCGAACAATCAACCGGCGCCGGATGGTATCGAAGACCGGCGAATGACAATTTACCGTGACCTGTTTTTTAATAACCTGGTCAAGTTGCTGGCCGGAACCTTCCCGGTATTGAGCGATATCATGGGCGATGAACACTGGCGAGTTTTGATCCGCAAGTACTATTCCACGCATCGTTCGCAAACGCCTTATTTTCTGGAAATTCCGAAGGATTTTCTGGACTACCTGCAAGACGAGCATAAGGCTTCGAATGACGATCCACCTTTTATGAATGAGTTGGCTCACTACGAGTGGGTCGAGCTTTCCCTGCAAATCGATACGACGGAATTTGATCTTTCCGGCATCGACCCGGATGGCGACCTGATGGCCGGCCACCCCGTGTTGTCGCCCCTGACCTGGGTGCTGGCTTACGACTATCAGGTACACCAGATATCACCGGCAAACCAACCGCAAAAGCCTGCTGGGCAAAGCACGTTTTTGGTGGTTTATCGGAATCGCGACGACCAGGTGGGTTTCATGGAGATCAACGCGGTCACCGCGCGCCTGCTGGAGTTGCTGCAGGACGATGCCGATACCGCGACCGGCGGAGAACTTCTGGCAAAAATCGCAGCTGAAATCAACCATCCCAAGCCACAGGTGGTCAGCGATGGTGGCAAGGATATTCTTGCAGACCTTCACTGCAAAGACATTATCCTCGGTACAAAAACCTGACACAGCTTGGGCCGGCTCAGGTTCACCAAACAGCAGCAAACAATCCTTATCCAGGAGTCGAGAAATGACCGAAATACTGCAGCACGTCAGCAAGTTTAATGATTATCTGAAAAACATCACGAGCCATCTCGATGGTGTCGCTTCGCTGGCGCTGCGATTGATTCTTGGACCGGTGCTGATCATATCGGGATGGGAAAAACTCACTGGCCAAAATTACTTTGTCAGCATACTGGATAGCTTCCCTTTTCCGTTCAACATACTTCCGCCGGAATTAAGCTGGCAAATGTCGATCTGGATTGAATTGATTGGCGGAATATTATTGCTCGTTGGCTTCGCGGTTCGCTGGATATCGCTGCCGCTGATGGTCATGATGTTCGTCGCCGGATATTCCGTTCATCTCAAGAACGGCTGGACCGCGATCGCCCCGTCTTTTCCTTCACCGGTTTGCGTACAGGGAACAGTGGAACACGACGAAGCCGGTCCGTTCAAAAAGTTCGTCGAGTGTTACACCGTAAACGAGCGCACGATCGAGGCCTCGAGGCGGTTAGCCGAGGCCAAGGCAATCCTGCGCGAACATGGCGATTATCGTCACTTGAACGGCAGCGGCGCCATCGTCAAGCTGAACAACGGTATAGAGTTTGCCGCAACTTACTTCGTGATGCTCCTGGCGTTACTGATTATTGGCGGCGGCCGATACTTCAGCACGGACTACTGGCTGGCGAGGAAATTTCGCATCGACTGACGAGATGGTCAGGAATCGCTAATTGCTTTTTTTCGGGCTTTTCTTCGGGCTTTTCTTTGGCAGATACAAATCTGTAAGCGTTCCTTCAAAGGCTTCCGCAGCGAACGCGAGGGTTTCCGACAGTGTCGGGTGCGGATGAATAGTCAGCGCTATATCGCTCGCATCGCACCCCATCTCGATGGCCAACGCCATTTCGGCGATCAGGTCGCCCGCCTGCGGTCCGACTATGCCGGCGCCGATCAGCTGCCCGCTGCCTTCATCGAACAGGAGCTTGCTCAGACCCTCGTTTCTGCCGAGCGACAATGACCGGCCGCTGGCCGTCCAGGGAAACACGCCCTTGCCGTATGGCCGCCCCTGTCCCTTGAGTTCGGCTTCGGTCTCGCCGACCCAGGCGATTTCGGGATCGGTGTAGGCCACCGACGGAATAACCCTGGCATCGAATGAGCGCTTAAGACCGCTGGCAATTTCCGCCGCGGTTTTTCCTTCATGGCTGGCCTTGTGCGCGAGCATCGGCTCGCCAACGATATCGCCGATCGCAAAAATGTGCGCCTGATTGGTCCGCATTTGCCGGTCGACCCGGATAAAGCCAAGCTCATCCACATCGACGCCCGCGGCTTCTGCCCCGATCCTCAAACCATTCGGCTTGCGCCCGACCGCGACCAGGATACGTCCGAAAATTTGCGGGTCCGGCGCGCCATCGCCAGAGAAACTGACTTTCAGCCCTTCGTCCAGCGCCTCGACACCGCTTACCGTGACCCCAAGCATGATCTGCTCGTATTGTTTTCGAATTCTCTTTTCCAGCGGGCGAACCAGGTCAGGGTCACACCCGGTCATCAGTCCGCTGGTCATTTCCACGACCGAAACGCCGACCCCAAGAGCCTGGTACACGGTCGCCAATTCCAAGCCGATAATCCCACCGCCGATCACCAGCATTCGCGCCGGCAGTTCCTCCACCTCCAGCGCGCCGGTCGAATCCATGATCCGCCGATCGTCCGGCAAAAATGGCAGCCAGGCCGACTCCGAGCCCGCAGCAATGATGCACTGCTCAAACTGGATGACCTGCTGCCGATCCGGGTCATCGGGACTGCTCACTTTCAGGTGCCGCGGTGACAAAAATTCACCGTGACCGGTGACGACGCGAACCTTGCGTTTTTTTGCCAGCCCGTCCAGACCGCCGGTCAGTTGCCCGACGATCCGGTCTTTCCATCCGCGCAGTGCCTGAGGGTCGATAACCGGCTTTGAAAAAGTGATGCCGTGGTCGGCCATGGATTTTGCTTCGTCCATGACCTTGGCGACATGTAGCAATGCTTTCGATGGGATACATCCGACGTTGAGGCAAACCCCACCCAGCGCATCGAAGCGCTCCACGAGCGTCGTCTCCAGCCCGAGATCGGCCGCCCGAAACGCAGCGGTGTAACCGCCCGGCCCCGAACCGAGCACCAGCAACTGGGTCGTGTTATCGACCGTCCCGGTGTAATCGGCAGCGGCCATCGTCTACCCGGCCTCGCTCACGAAACCGCAGCCGTCAGCTTGCCGGGATCGGCCAGCACGGTGGAAAGGTAGCTCGTAAAACGAACCGCCTGGGCGCCGTCGATGACGCGGTGATCGTATGACACGGAAAACGGCAGCATCAGCCGCGGCACGAATTTGCCATCCATGTAAACGGGTTTCATCGCAGATCGCGCGACGCCCATAATCGCAACCTCCGGCGCATTGATGATCGGAGTAAATCCGGTACCACCGATTCCACCGAGGCTGGAAATCGTAAAACTCCCGCCCTGCATCTCGTCTGCCTTAAGCTTGCCTTCGCGCGCCTTGGCGCTGAGTACGCCGAGCCGGCCGGCCAGGGCATAAATGTCCAGCTTGTCGGCATCGCGAATCACCGGCACCATCAATCCGTTTGGCGTATCGGCGGCGAATCCCAAATGACAGTACTTCTTGTAGACCAAATGCCCGCCATCGGCAGACAGTGAACTGTTGAAATTCGGGAATTCCTTCAGCGCCAGCACGCAGGCCCTGAGAATAAAGGCCAGCGGCGTCAGTTTGACGTCTTTGTCGGCCGCAACCGATTTCAGGTTCCGCCGGACATTTTCGAGTTCCGTGATGTCCGCCTCATCAAACTGGAACACGTGCGGCAGATTTATCCAGGCCGCCTGGAGGCGGGGCCCGGAGATTTTCTGGATTCGGCCCAGCGGTTTGGTCTCTGTTTCACCAAAACGTGCAAAATCGACTTCGGGCACCTTTGGCAGGGCCGCGCCCGGTAGCCCGACACCACCGGTCAGTACGGATTTGACCCATGCCTTGACGTCGTCATGCGTGATTCGATTCTTTAGTCCGCTGCCTTTGACCTGTCCAAGGTCGACTCCCAGTTCGCGCGCCAGCATTCTGACCGATGGTCCGGCGTGCGCGCGCGAGAAACTTGTCTCGTCTATCGGCGGCAGTCCCTTCTCCACTTTGCGGGCAGGCGCCGGCGTCTCGGCTACCGGCGCCGGAGCGGGTGCCTGCTGGCTTGCCGGTGACGGTACCGGTACACCCAGCATCGTCACAACCAGGTCACCCTCGGATACTTTGTCCCCCTCTTTGATCGCGAGCGACAGGATTCTGCCGCTCGCAGGGGCCGGAATATCCATCGCCGCCTTGTCTGTTTCAAGGGTTACCAGCGGATCTTCGGCCTCAATTTCCTGATCCGCCTGGACCAATACCTCGATTACATCCACATCGCTGAAATCACCGATATCGGGGACCCGGACTTCAATCTCCACCGGCTTGGCGGAATCCTTTTCTTCAGCTGCCGATTTTCCCGCGCCCGCGACCGCCGGTGCCGTTTGCTGACCCTCTGAATCCAGCAACACAACCAGGTCACCTTCGGAAACCTTGTCGCCAACCTTCAGGCTGACTTCAGCCACCGTGCCTGCCACCGGCACCGGAATATCCATGGCCGCTTTATCAGTTTCAATCGTAACCAGGCCGTCTTCGATCTCAACCTGGTCCCCCGCCGCCACCATTACCTCTATGACTTCCACGTCCTGGAAATCACCAATATCGGGAACCCTGATTTCGATTCGTTGTGCCATTGTCCGCCGATACCCTATACGCCGACCGGGTCCGGTTTTTTGGGGTCGATGCCGAGTTTCTTTATCGCTTCGCTGACCGTCGCGTAATCCAGCTTGCCGTCGTCGGCCAGCGCCTTGATTGCCGCAAGTGCAATGTGCTTGCGATCGACTTCGAAATGACTGCGCAGAGCGGTGCGTGCATCACTGCGCCCGAAACCATCCGTCCCCAGCACCACGAAACGCCCCGGGACCCACTGCCTGATCTGGTCGGGCACGGCCTTCATATAGTCTGTCGCCACTATGTATGGCCCCTCCCGATCGCCCAGGCACTGCTGCACATAGCAGCGCCGCTGTTCCGTGCCGGGGTTCAGGCGATTGAATCGTTCGACCCCCAGGCCATCGCGACGCAATTCGTTGAAGCTGGTCACGCTCCAGACATCGGCAGGAATTGAGAATTCTTTTTCCAGCAGGTCGGCGGCCGCTTCGACTTCCCTCAATATGGTTCCCGAGCCCATAAGCTGTGCGCGCACCTGCCCGCGTTGGCCGATCCGCAACAGATACATGCCATTGAGAATGCCCTGCTCGATTCCCGCAGGCATCGCCGGATGGACATAGTTCTCATTCATGCAAGTGATGTAATAGAAAACGTTTTCCTGCTCTTCGAACATGCGGCGCAGGCCGTCCTGAACGATCACTGCAAGTTCGTAGGCATAAGTCGGATCGTAGGACACACAGTTTGGAATCGTGGAAGCCAGCAGATGACTATGTCCATCCTGGTGCTGGAGACCTTCACCCGCGAGCGTCGTCCGCCCCGCCGTCCCGCCGATCAGGAATCCTCGCACCTGCATGTCACCTGCCGCCCAGGCAAAATCTCCGACCCGCTGAAACCCGAACATGGAGTAATAGATGTAAAAAGGGACCATCTGAACGCCATGGTTCGCGTAGCTGGTGCCCGCGGCCATCCATGAGCAGAAGGCCCCTCCTTCGTTGATGCCCTCCTCGAGAATCTGTCCCTTGATGTCCTCGCGATAAAACATCAACTGGTCGGCATCCTGTGGCGTATACAACTGGCCGAGCGATGAATAAATACCGACCTGGCGGAACATGCCTTCCATACCGAACGTACGCGCCTCATCCGGAACGATCGGCACGATGTGTTTACCGATTTGTTTATCCTTGAGCAAGGTGGTCAGCATCCGGACCAAAGCCATGGTCGTGGAAATCTCCCTTTCTCCCGTGCCCTGAAGCTGGGTTGCAAAGGTTTCCAGTGGCGGGGCCTTCAGTGACGGCGCCTTGTCGTGGCGAACCGGTAGATATCCACGAAGTTTCTTGCGTTTGTCGTGCAAATAAGCCAGTTCATCACTGCCCGGCGCCAGCTTGCAAAACGGCAGGCCGTCTATATCGTCATCTGACACCGGAATATTAAAGCGATCGCGAAACGCCCTGAGCTCGTCGATGTCCAGTTTCTTCTGCTGGTGGGTGATGTTCTGACCCTCGCCGGCCGTACCCATACCGTAGCCCTTGACAGTCTTGGCCAGAATCACGGTCGGGCGTCCCTGGTGGGCAACCGCGGCCGCATAGGCGGCATAGACCTTGTGTGCATCGTGCCCGCCACGATTAAGACGCCAGATTTCATCGTCCGACATATTGGCGACCATGGCCTTGAGTTCCGGGTATGCACCAAAAAAATGCTCGCGGGTAAACGCGCCGCCCTTGGCTTTGAAATTCTGGTACTGGCCATCGACGCATTCTTCCATGCGCTGGCGCAGCAACCCGTCGTGGTCGCGTGCCAGCAGTGCATCCCAGCGCGAACCCCAGATAACCTTGATGACATTCCAGCCGGCACCGAGAAACGCGGCTTCCAGTTCCTGGATGATCTTGCCATTACCTCGGACCGGTCCATCGAGTCGTTGCAGGTTGCAATTAACGACAAATACCAGGTTGTCCAGTTTCTCGCGGACCGGCATCGTGATGGCGCCCAGCGACTCGGGTTCATCCATCTCACCGTCGCCGAGGAAACACCAGATCTTGCGGTCGTCGGGAGGGATGATCCCACGGTGTTGCATGTAGCGGCAGTAACGAGCCTGGTAGATGGCCATCATCGGGCCGAGACCCATCGAGACCGTCGGGAATTGCCAGAAATCCGGCATCAGCCATGGATGTGGGTACGATGACAAACCATTACCGCCAACTTCACGGCGGAATGCCCTGAGTTGCTGCTCATCGAGCCGTCCTTCGAGATAGGCACGCGCGTAAATGCCGGGTGAGGAATGGCCCTGGATAAAAATCATATCGCCAGGATTATTGTCGTCCGGGGCCCGCCAGAAGTGATTGAACCCGACTTCATACAGCGTTGCCGATGAGGCGTAAGACGCGATATGGCCGCCATATTCCGTACTCTTGCGGTTCGCATGTACGACCATCGCCATCGCGTTCCAGCGAATATAGGCCTCGACCCGGCGTTCGATCGCGCGGTCACCCGGATAATCTGGCTCCTGCCCGGTGGCGATCGTGTTCAGATAAGCGGTATTCGGGCTATACGGGAGATAAGCACCCGACCGGCGGGCGTGATCGATGACCTGTTCAATCAAAAAATGCGCCCTTTCGGTTCCGTGCACTTTCAGTACAGACTCGATCGACTCAACCCATTCACGGGTTTCCAGAGGGTCCTGGTCCTGAAATTTCTTGCTGTCAGACATCGATAATCACCCGGGTTTTTATCTTATTGCGCGGCGAACGGCTGCAGCGTGCGGGGCAATGCTTTGCGACACTCCGATAGTCGTCTCCGGGGTGATTTCCCGGCCCCCTCCTGCTAGGATATTGCGCCGCAAGCCTATGAAATTACTGATTCCGAGTACCGACCCCGATATCATCGGGGTTTGTTTTTTTGAGGTCAAGGTAAAACATGACTGAGTTGTTGCCGCCAAAATTGTCGGTCTCTATCCGCCATACCGGCAAGCAGCTGTCGCCTGCGGATCTGGACAAGCTGGACCACCTGCTTATCATGGTCCCCAAGGGTCTGGGGGCAGCATCATGGTCTGAGCTGCCCTCTCACGAATTGTTGAAAAAACTTAGCCGGCGCGATCCTGACTGCGTTATCAGCGGCCGCTTTGCCAACGCCTCCGCGACCGGGTTCAGCCTCACCGTAATTTCGCCTGATGCGACCGTATTTGAAAGACTTACACTGGCCCGTAAGATTACCGCGGCGGCGGCGAACGAGACGTCGGTGGGCTTGCTCGCCCATGGCTTCGGCGCCGGCCACCAGGCTCCCGTCCTGAATGCACTGGTCAGTGCCGCGTTAGCGGGCGCCGCCAGGATGCCAAGCCTGAAAAGCAAGCGCAAACGGGAACGGCGGATTCGCAGCCTGAGACTGTTTGCCGTCGTCGAACTGCCTGACCTCAAACGGTGCCAGGCGGAGGCGGAGGGCAATTACCTCGCCCGCTGGCTGACTACGTTGCCGCCCAACCAACTGGATTCTGCCAGATACTGCCGAATCATCGAAACGCTGGCGAAGCACGAAGGCTGGAGCTAC